>JAEUQG010000062.1 GCA_016789755.1 Bryobacterales bacterium | reverse complement strand
GGAACCCGGGAGCAAGGCGTATACGGACATCGGCGTGAACAAGGTTCTGGCCCAAGGATACGATACCGCCTCAACGGAGTGGATGGTCAGATATTCTCTCAGCGGAACCCTGGGCACACCAGAGGACCTGATCGTATAGATCGGCTACGAATTGAATATTTCTACCGCTTTCGAGGCCGCGTTCCAGATGGTGCTGAACTATGACTACTTTGGTCCATTTCAGATCTCCATCAACACACATGGCTTCTCGCCGAATCGCTGCGATGACATCGGGAACACGGGTCCCTGCATGTCGGGGCCGCATTCGGGGGTCTGGACACGGACAGTGCAGGCCTCGGCAGGGCCCAACAACCGGTTATCCTTGGGCGTCTCTGGCTCGGTTTATGGCGGTGGGTGGGTCGATGCGTACAACACCGTCCGCATCAATCGCATTATCGTTCCGGATGGAGTCACCTGGTCGTACGACGACATTTCCGGGAATCCTCTCAACTTCCAGTACGACAACGATACCAACGTGCCGGAACCGGCTGTCGCGCACTTGCTGGCCGCAGGCTTGGCGGTAGCTGCGATCCTGCGCAGCCGGCGCAAGGAAGTGTAAGATAGCCTCCTGACGGAGGAGCATCTTGACACCAGAGCGCTGGAAAGAGGCCGAAGGCTACGTCTACGCCGCATGGGAATTGCCGGAGGGCTCCCGTGCGGCGTTCGTGCGTCAAGAATGCGGGCACGATGTGGAATTGCTCCGCGAAGTCTTGACCCTGGTGCAGGCGCGCCAAGAGGCGGATGCATGGAACGCGCCGCCAGAGCAGGCGCGCCCGGAACGCCGCTTTGGCCCCTACCGGCTTCAGAAGATGATCGGGCGCGGCGGGATGGGCGCCGTGTACCTCGCCGATCGTGCCGATGGCGAATTTGAGCAGAAGGTCGCGATTAAGGTGGTCGGACTGCCCTTTGAAATCGGCCCGCTGCGCGAGCGGTTCCGCCAGGAGCGGCAAATTCTGGCCGATTTGAGTCATCCGAACATCTCGCATTTGATCGATGGCGGCGTGACGGAAGACGGTGAGCTGTACCTGGCGTTGGAATACATCGACGGGACGCCCTTGGATGAATACGTACGCGGGCGCAAGTTGACGGAGGCGGAGCGGCTGGGTCTGTTCCGCCAGATTGCGGGAGCCGTAGCCTATGCGCATCAGCATCTGGTGGTCCATCGGGACCTGAAGCCGTCCAACATCTTGGTGACGGCCGATGGCGTTGTGAAGCTGCTCGATTTCGGCACGGCAAAGCTGCTGAAGAAAGAAGGACGCGGGCAGCAGACGGCGACGGGCGATGCGTTTCTGACGGTGGCGTATGCGAGTCCGGAGCAACTGCGGGGCAAGACGGCAACGACGCTGAGCGATGTGTTTGCGCTGGGGGCGATTCTGCATGAGTTGATCACGGGGGAGAAGGCGTTTGCCGAAGGGCTGGAGGCGCGGTTCGGTGAAACGCCGGCCGCCCGGCGTACAATTCCCGGAGATCTGGGTCTGATTGTGGGCAAGGCTCTCGAATCCGAACCGGAGCGGCGCTACGGCTCCGTGCAAGAGTTGCTGGCCGACGTCGAGGCCTACGCGCACGGACGGCCGGTCACCGCCAGGGCCGTGACCTGGGGGTATCGGGCGGCGAAGTTTGCCAGCCGCAACCGTTGGGCGGTCGGAGCATCGGCTCTCGTGTTAGTTGCGGTGGTGGCGGGCGCCGTAATGACCTTGTGGCAGGCGTGGAAGGCGCAACGCCGGTTCGAGGAATTGCGCGGGTTTGCCCGCTTTGTGGTCTCCGATCTGCACACGGGGTTGCAGCAATTACCCGGGTCGACCGCGTTGCAGCGCACGAGCGTGGAACGGTCGCTCGAGTACCTCGACCGGCTGGCGGCGGAGGCGGGCTCGGACGATGCGCTCCGGCTGGAGGTGGCGGATGGATATCGACGGTTGGGCGATGTGCTGGGCAATCCCTACCGGGCCAATCTGGGGGATCGCAAGCGGGCGGAGATCGTGTATCGGAAGGGCTTGGCAATGGCTCGGGCCGTGGGGCGATCCGCCGAGGCGCGGCGGGTGGTGGCGGAACTGGAGATACAACTGGCCGGGACCGGAGCGTTTGCGGGAGAGAAGGACTCCGGTTTGGCGGAGATCCGGCGCGGGGCGGAAGAATTGGACCGGCTGAGCGCCGGCGCGCCGCGGGATGTCGCGTTGCGGTTGGCCGCGGCCAGGGGGTGGGAAGTGCTGGGGACTCGATTGGTAGCAGGGGGCGGCAGTATTGAGGGGGTGCGCTCGCAGGAGGCGGAGACCGCCCACCGCAGGTCAATGGCGTTGGCGGAGGGAGTGCTGGCGGCGCAAAGCAGTAACGTAGGAGCTTTGCTGCAATTAGCGCGAAGCGAGTACGGCTTGGGGTCCCTCACCGGTTCGACGCGGCCAGCCGACTCGTTGGATCATCTGCGGCGCTCACTGGGGTGGCTGGACCGGTTGCCCGAGGGACCGGATCGGCTCGGGGTTCGGCGGATGCGCGCCGGGTTGCTGGCGAACGTGGGATGGGCGGAAGGGCAGGCGGGAATGCATGCCGAGGCCGTGAAGCATGTGCAGGAGTCTTCGGAGTTGCTGCGAGCATTGTTGGCGGCAGATCCGGGGAATACGAACCTGGTTTATGGGCTCACCGTGGACCATCGGTCGCTGGGGATTGTCGAAGCGTATCGGAAACACCATGCGGAGTCGGTGCAACATTTCCGCGCCGCGGTCGAGTTGCATGAGCAGTTGTTGCAGAAGGATCCGGCGAGCAAGGTGTACCAGTTTCTTCGCGCCGAGTTGCTGGTGCGCATGGGGAACGGGTTAGTGGCGTTGGGGCGGGAGGCGGAGGCAGTGAAGACCGCTCGCGAGGGGCTGGCACAGATGCGGGGGTTGGCTTCGCTACCGAAGGCAGCGATGAGCCATGTGCTGGGGGCGTGCCGGTGGCTGGCGGAGACCGAGGTGGTGGCGCTGCGGGACGGCGTGGACGCGGCGAGGTATTGCCGCAAGGCCGTGGCGGAAACGAACGGGCGCGAGTTGGACGCCTATTCCGGATTGTCGAAGGCATTGTCGGTGTCGGGGGATCGTGCGGGGGCCATTCGCGAGATGGAGAAAGCGATCGCCTTGTTGGAGCCGGCGCGGAAGGGTGAGCCGCTGAGCCAGCAGCGGCGCGCGTTGGAGAACGAGTTGCTAAGGCTGCGCGAAGCGACCAAAGGGCTGAACTTCCGGCCCAACCTGTCGAGATCGCGTTTCATATATTAAATACTTACACCGGTCCTACCAAACCTTCTCCTTCCTCCGGTAACGATATACTGTCCAAACGTGTCCACGGCGCCCCAATCTCACCTGTCCCGGCGCCTCGGCGTATTCGACGCCACCATGATCGTGATGGGCGGCGTGGTAGGCTCCGGCATCTTTATCAATCCCTACGTCGTCGCACGCCAGGTCCACACGCCCAGCCTCATCTTCGGAGCCTGGCTCTTCGGAGGCATGGTCGCCCTATTGGGCGCATTCCTCTACGCCGAACTCGCCGCCCGGCGCCCGGAGTTGAACGGCCAGTACGCCTATCTCCGCGAAGCCTACCACCCATTGGCCGGCTTCCTCTACGGATGGGTGCTCCTGCTGGTGATCCAAACTGGCGGAATGGCTGCCGTGGCAGTCACCTTCGCCCGCTACTTCCTGTCCCTCACCGGATGGCACGCCGCCGATGGATTAGTCGCCGTAACCGCCCTCGCCGTACTGACCGCCATCAACTGCCTCGGAGTGCGCGCCGGCAGTAATGCACAATCCGTGCTCATGCTTCTCAAAATCGTCGCCATTGCCGCCATCGCCGTGGCCGGCCTCGTGCTCGCCCGCCCTTCCCACCAAGCCTGGACTCCCCTGCTCGACCGCCCCGCCGGCTTCGATCTGGTCACCGCCTTCGGCGCCGCCGCCACGCCCGTCCTCTTCGCTTATGGCGGATGGCAAACTGCCAGTTTCATGGCCGCCGAGATGCGCGACCCGCGGCGCGATCTCGCCCGCGCCATGCTCATCGGAGTCATCGGCGTCCTCATCTTGTACCTCTCCATCAACATCGCCTATCTCCGCGTGCTCGGAGTCGATGGACTGGCAGCCACCACCACTCCCGCCACCGCCGTCGTACGGCAAGTCATGGGCAGCTCCGGCGAAGCTTTCACCGCCGCCGCCATCACGATTTCAACCCTCGGCTTCTTGAGCCAGGCCATGCTCACCGCACCGCGCGTGTACTTCACCATGGCCGCCGATGGATTGTTCTTCCCAGCCGTCGCCCGCGTCTCCCCTACAACACGCGTACCCGTCGCAGCCATCGTCCTGCAAGGGGCATGGGCAATGGTCATCGCCCTCTCCGGGCGCTACGAACAGATCCTGAACTACGTCGTCAGCGTCGACTTCCTCTTCATCGGACTCACCGGCGCCTGTGTGTTCCGCTTCGGAGGTCGCGCCCCAGGGCATCCCTGGACCACAATTCTCTTCTGCGCCTCCTGCTGGTTTGTCGTCGCCAACACCATCTACCGCTATCCGGGCGATACTGTGTTGGGACTGCTCATTCTCTCCAGCGGCATCCCGGCTTACTGGTTTTGGAAAAGGAAGGTTCGATGAGCGGGCATACTCGTTCCCTGTTTTCGCCCTATATGCACTGGGCGAAAACGCGGTTTCAGGCGCAGGCGCGCTGGGCGTTGACCAATAGCGGAGTGATGAATTTCCCCCTTTCGGAGCTTCATGTCCGCCTCGAAGACCTCGAACTGAGCGGCCCCAGCTATTACGGATACCCGCCCTTGCTCGATGCCCTCGAGCGCCACACCAAGGCGCCGCGCGAATCGATTGTCGCCGCCGAAGGAACCTCCATGGCCAACTACCTCGCCATGGCCGCGCTGCTCTCCCCCGGCGACGATTGCCTCGTCGAATCTCCCGCCTACGACCCGTTGCTGCACGCTGACTCCTCGCTCGGCGCTCGCGTCATTCGCTTCCACCGCCGCCCCGGGGATGGAT
>JAEUQG010000019.1 GCA_016789755.1 Bryobacterales bacterium | reverse complement strand
CTGCCGGTGACGACGGGCACGACGATGAGCGAACGGATGCCGGGTTCGACCAGGGCGCGGAGGTCCTCGGGCAGATCGGCGGGGCAGGCCTCGACCACCTCGTTGGCGGCCAGCCGCTGGGCCCATGGCTCGAGGCCTCCTTCGCGGTAAAGGGACTTCTGCCAGCGCGTGCGCTGCACAGGGATAGGGCCGGCGGTCCATTCGAGGCGGGAGGCGCAGGCCAAGGCGCCGTCGTGGCATTCGTTCTCGTAGACGTAGGCGCGGCAAGTGCCCATCGTCTCGCCGAGACGGGCGAGAACGGCTTTCATTGCCGAGGTCCAATCAGTGGCCCGCACCAACTCCTGGGCCGCGAAGCTGACGCTGTCCAGGATACGGTTACGGGCGAGAATGGTCGCGGTCATGGTGTTGAAGGCCCTGGCCAGTTCCCCGATTTCATCCTGTGTGGAAACGTTGGCCCGGGTTTCGAGGTTGCCTTCGGAGACCTTTTCGACGGCGGCATGCAGCACGTGGACGGGGTGGACGAGATGGCGCGCATAGAGCAGCGACACAAGCAGGCTAAGGCCGCTGCAGAGCAAGGTGAGGAGCAGGGTGCGGGCATAGCTGCGGCGGACGCTGGCATCGTAGTCTTCGAGCGAAAGGCCGATGTGCACCCAGCCCCATTCGATACCGCTGTAGTCGAAGGGCGTGGCGTAGTGGAAAGCACGGCGGTTGAGGACCGGGACGGTGCCGATGAAACTTGCCGGCGAGCGCTTGGCGGGCCGCCAGGATTCGCCGAGCGTTTCCGTGCGCCAGTTGGCGCGGTCGGTAATGACCGAGAAGCCGTCGTTTTTGGTGATGACGACGAAGTCGATGCGCTCGTCGCCGGAGAGCACCTGCATCGCCTGATCGACGACGACGGAGTAGTCCTCGGAGACGGCGGCGCCGGCGGCGACCGCTTTGATCGAAGCGGCCACACCGCGGGCTTTCGATTCGAGGTTCATCTTGAACTCGTTTTCCTGTTGCGGGATGATGACCACGACAAAGACGGCGAGCGTGACCAGCGTCACGAGCCAGCCGAGCAAGGCCACACGCAGCGTAATTCCTTGGAATACCTTCATACGATTTATTCCTTGATCGCAGGGACGGACTTGTCTCTGACCTTCCTGTGAGCGGCCCAGAGAGCGCGGGCGGAGTCGAGATCCGACGAGGACGCCGGGGCCAGGCGGGCGGCCTTGAACACCATCAACAGTTGCTTGCCGCGCGGGGTATGGTGCAGCGAAAGGGCCGTGTCGACCAGTTTCCGCTGGTAGGGATGAGGGATCACCGGGAGCGCAATCACCATCTCCACGAGGGGCGCCGAGCGCGCTATCACCCGCAGCCGGGCCAGTTGGGGATTCATCTCCTTGAGCAGATTGAAATTGGCTTCGTCGACGAGGCAGGCATCCACTTTGGCGAAGAACAGAGAGTGGACACACTCCTGGGGCTTGGCTGTCGGTTTGATGGCGGCGAAGAAGGAAGTGCTGCGGCCGAGCCCGGCTTCGGCGAGAGCCACTTCGAGCCACACAATGCCCATGTTCGATTCCCCCCGCGAGTAGTGGGAGAGAATCTTGCCGCGAAGGTCCGCCACCCCTGCATCGCCGGGCGGCGCCAGCAGCACATAAGGAGACCGGGCGCCGGCTTTTCCGCTGCGCTCGGCGATCAACACCGGTTGAATGAACCCGTGGGGCTCCAGCCACAGATAATCGAAGACATCCAGGACCAGCGCGTCGGCGCTTTTCTGGCGCAGCCTGCCGAGCATCCGCTCCGGCTCTTCCACCATATCGATGCGGGAATCGACATGCAGCCCCAATTCGCCCCCCAACAGCTCGAACCACGTCTTGATGGCGAGGCTCGCGTCGTTGCGGTTGACGGCGGACACCAGTCCGGCGCTGGCCACGGTGTGGAGCCGGGCAAGGGGTTTCGGACCAAGGGATTGCCCACCGGCCGGTTGCAGCGAGAGGAGCACGCTCAGGAAAACGAGTTTCATCGCACGTCCTTTCTCATCGCACATCCTTTTTGAACGCGGCGCCCGAAGCGAGACGTGCGCTTGCCGTATCCAGACGCAGCGATTTCTCCCAGATGGACCGTGCCGTGTCGAAGACGGCGGCGGTGGCGGGAATGAGCGGACCGCTGCGGAACAGGATTACCATCTGGGCGCCGGCAGGGTCCTTGTGCAGCTCATAGACGGACTCGATCAGTTCCTCACGGTTCCGATGGCGCTCCATGGGAAAGGCGATCATGCCCTCGACCACAGGTTCGGACCGGGCGATCACCTTGAGCCGCCCCAACTGCGGATTCAGTTCCTTCATCAGATCGAAACCGTAGCGGTCGACGATGCAGGCATCGAGCTTGCCGAAGAAAACGGGCAGGACACAGGCGGAGGGTTTGGCGGCCACCGTGACGGACGCAAAGAAGCTCGCCGGTGAGGCAATGCGCAGCCCCGAAAGGGCCGTATCCGCCCAGGCTAGTCCCATGTTTGCTCCCGTGCGGGAGGAGACGGCGATGCGCTTGTTGCCCAGATCGTGCCAAGTCTGCAACTGTGAGCCTTCGCGGGCCAGCAGCAGATACTCAAAGGCGCCTGCCTTGCCGCGGTCCGATCCGGAGGCAACCGGCTCAATCAGCTTGCGGCCGGCAAGGGCTGCGTAGTCGGGGGTGTCGAGGATGAGCAGGTCCACGGAGGCGGCCTGCAACCGTTCGGCTGCCTCGGACGGGGCGCTGAAGATATCCATCTTCAGCTCGAAGTCGAAACCGCGCCGCCGCCCGAGAGCTTCCACCCAGACCCGCAACGCGGCCGCCGCATCGTTGCGGTTGACGCCCGCAAACAGCGACTGGCTGGCCATGACGAACATGCGCGCCGGTTTGCGGGCCGCCGGGCCCTGGGAGAGAGCGTGGCCCACGGTCAAGGCGAGTAGCAGGAACACAACGGCGGGGCTCATGGGCGTTCCGCCTTTCCGGCCTGGATCTTTTCGGTCTGCGCCAGGATTGCCAGCGAGTCGCGGAGGCAGGAGGTGTTTTTGACCACGAGGTCGTCGCATTGGAACAGGGTCAGGATCTGTCTGCCGGAGGTAGTGGCGGCCATGTTCGACATGGCCCGTTTCAGTTCGCTTTTGGCAGGGCTCTCCCACCCTCTGCGGAAGGCATAGAGCGAGGATACGATCTCCGGGGAAGCCGCAAGCGGCTGCAAGCGCCGGGAAACCTGGGGATTCAACTCGCTTACCGTAAGGAAGCTCGGGGTTGTGGTGAGGCACGCCGCGGCCTGGCCGAAGAAGACGGGAAGGATTACCTGGGATGGTTTCTTCATCCGTTCCACGGCGCCGAAGAAGCGCTGCGCGCTTTCGAGGCCCCTGGCATGGAGGATGGTTTCGAGCCAGGGTTCGGCAAGACACGCCGGAGGGGAATCGAGCATCAGCAGGCGCCCTCCGCGCAGCCCGTCGATAGACGAAATACCAGTGCCGGAACGCACGAGCAATGTGTAGGTCAGCTTCGAACGCTGGCTGGCGATGGTCACCTCTTGCGGGTCCAGCCAATCGCTGAGACGCCGGTATTCGGGAAGGGTCAGCGCCACCGTGTCCACCAGACCCCGCTTGAGGCGCGCGGCGAAGGCCTGCGGCTGCTCGAAGACCTGCGGGTCGTAGTCCACCCGGATGTTGAGATCGCGTACGATCTTGCGGATCCAAACCACCATCGCCGCTCTGGCATCGCTCAGGCTGACATCCCGGACCAGGGTTTCCGAAATCGCCAGCCGCAGCGTCTCTTGCCAGCCGCGGCAAAGCGGCGGCGTTGCGGCGAGCAGCGGCAGAAGACGGCGGCGGGGGAGGCGGCTCACAGAGTTCCCCCTTCTCTGGCGGCAATGCGCTCGGCCTGGGCGAGGATGGCAAAGGCGCTTTGAAAGCAGGTGGACTTGCTGGTCATCATGCCTTGGCACTGGAACATGGTGAGGATCTGCCGTCCAGCGGGACTGGTACGGAGATCTTCGAGGCCCCGCGTTACGGCGTCGCGGGCGACGCCTTTCCAGTCGCGGCGGTAGGCGTAGAGGGTGGTGACCAGTTCGGGGGATGTTTCGAGCACTCGCAACCGGTGCGAGACCTGCGGATTGAGTTCACCCATGGCCTGAAAGCCGGCAAACGTAGTGAGGCAGGCTTCGGCCTGTCCAAAGAAGACCGGCAGGACAGCCTGGGCCGGCTTGGACTTTTTCGCCATGGAACTGAAGAAGCGCTGATGTCCTACCTGCGACTGGGCATCGAGCAGCGTGGAGAGCCAGGCGGGGCCCAGGCAGGTGTGGGGCGTTTCGAGAAGGACCAGCCGCCGGCCCTGGAGATCCGCAAGGCGGGAAACTCCGGCGTCGGCGCGGACCAGGAGAACGTACTGCAGCTTCGGTGTGAGCACCGGAATGGTGACCGAGTCCGGGTCGAGCAGCGGCAGCAGGCGCCGGTATTCGATCACATTCAGGGCCACGGCGTCCAACTGGCGCTGGCGCAAGCGGATGGCAAGCCGTTCCACGTCGTCGAAGACATTCGGATCGTAACGCAAGTCCACCTTCATGTCCTGCTCGATACGGCGGAACCAGACAGCCATTGCGCTGCGGGCGTCGGCCACATTGATATCGCCGCGGAGGCTGTCGGAGAGGCCGAAGCGCAGCATCTGGGCAGCCGGCTCCTGGGCCGCGGCGGCGCCGGGAAGCCCGAGCAGGGCCGCGAGAAACGAGCGCCGGCGATATTCCGCCCGGTTCATCCGCCGGCCCCCTTTGCCTCGGCGAGACGGTCGGACTGGGCGAGAATGGCCAAGGTGCTTTCCAGGCACGAGGCATCGCGCACGGCCAGGCTGTCGCATTGAAACATGGTCATCACCTGGCGGCCGACCGTAGTGGAGTCCATCTTCGAGAACATGCGCACCACCTTGTCGCGCGCCGGAGGATTCCAGCCCTTGCGGAAAGCGTACAAGCTGTGGACCACCTCGGGCGATACGAGAAGGGGCCGCAAACGCTTTCCCACCTGCGGATTGAGCTCGGCCATGGTGGTGAAACTCTGATAGGTGGTGAGGCAGGCGGCGGCTTGCCCGAAGAAGACGGGAAGGATGACTTGCGAGGGCTTGGTCTTACGGATCACTTCGCGGAAGAAGCGGTCTCCGTTGGACTCGGCCGCGAGCAGGTTGTTGAGCCAGGCGGGGGCGGCGCAGGCGGCAAGCGAATCGAGCATCATCAGCCGTTGCCCGGCCAAGCCCGAAAGAGCGGTGAGGCGGGCGCCGGCTGCTACTAGCAAGACGTATTCGAAACGGGAGCGGAACACGGGGATAGCGATTTGGCGCGGATCGAGCAGACGCGCCATGCGCCGGTATTCGAGGAAGTTGATTCCCACGGCATCCAGTTGCCCCTCGCGCAGTCTGGCCTCGAGACGCGGGGCGCTGTCGAACAGATCGGCATCGAGGATCACCTCGAAGTCCATGCCGGTGACCAGATTGCGGATCCAGAAGGTCATGGCGGCGCGGGCGTCGACGACGTTCACGTCCTGGGCGAGGCTGCCGGAAAGGCCCATGCGCAGGGAGGTCTCGGCGGAACGGGCCTGTTCGAGCGAAGCGCCGAGCAGCGCCGCAAGAGCAACGCGGCGGGATGAGAGACGGAACTCACGCCCAGGATTCGCCATCTCAGAGCCCCCACTCGGCGGCGGAGGGCGGATGCTGCCGCCCGATTTTCGCAGCCTCGTCCAGAATGGCGAGGGAGTCCTTGAGGCTGTCCAGGCCGCGCGCCTCCAGACGGTCGAACTGAAACAGGGCAAGCAGTTGCCGGCCGGCGGCGCTTTGCGGCACGCTGCCGAGAATCTGGAGAGTCTTCTGAAGACCTGCCTCGTCGACGTCGCGGCGAAAAGCGTAGAGCATGGCGACCACCTGCGGCGACTGCGCAATCGGATCGAGGCGCGCGGTGACCTGCGGATTCAGCTCTCCCATGGTGAGGAAGCCATGACGGGTGACCACGCAGGCGTCGGCCTGGCCGAAGAACACGGGCAGGATTACCTGCGAAGGCTTGCCCTTGGCCGTGACGGAGGAAAAGAAATGGGCCGGCTCGGAGTTCTCCTGGGCGTGCAGCAGGGTGGAGAGCCAGTGCGGGGCAAGTCGGGCATGCTGCGAGGTAAGCATCATGAGCCTTCGCCCGCGCAGGCCGGCGATGGTTTTGATTCCCGCTCCCTGCTTGACCAGGACGACATAGGAGAGCGGATCGCGCTGGGCGGGCACGACAACGCAGCGGCTGGAAAGCAGCCGGGCAAGCTGCCGGTATTCGATCATGTCGATGCCGACGGCGTCGAGACCGCCTTGGCGGAGTTGCGATTCAATGCGCTCGAAGCTTTCGAAGACTTCCGGGACCAGCGCCAACTGCACTTGCAGATCGCCCGCCACGCGGCGCAGCCAAACCCGCATCGCCGCCCGGGCGTCGTTGATGTTCATGCCGGCCACGACGCCTTCGGAGAGTCCGAAGCGCAGGGGCGGGGCACCGGTTTGCGCAGCAAGCGGCGGGGCGCCCAAAAACGCTCCCGCCGCCGCGAGCAAGACGCGGCGGGAGAGCTTTTCGGCATGGAACGCGGAGAACATAAAGGGGTACTAGGGCGCGGTGAGGCGTGTCTCCATTTCTTTGCCCACGACGAGCGAAACCTGGGATTCGAGGGCAACCTTGTCGTAACGGGTCTTGAGGTGCTGCGCCGTCATCAGCGATTCGAACAACTGGGCGCGGATTACCTTTTCCGTTTCGATCAGTTCGTTCTGGTAGGCGCGCGAGGTCAGCTCGCGGTTCTCCTCGGCCGCCTTCATCGCGCGTTCGGAGGCCGCGTAGGCTTTGCCGGCAGCCTCCAGACTGAGGAACAGATCGCGCAACTGGAGCCCAATGCCCTCGCGCAGCAGAACACGCTCTTCTTTGAGCTTGGCGATGCGGGCGAGAGCTTCGGAGACCTTGGCGGCGGTGAGGAAACCGTTGAAGATGGGAATCTCGGCGCCGATGCCGACGGTCCAGCCGGCGCGGTTGGCGTCGGTGGCGAGTCCGGTGCCGCTGCCGTTCCACCAGCGGCGCAGTTGCCCGGTGAAGGCAACCTTCGGATAGTAGCCGCTGCGGGCGGTGGTGGCCGCGCCTTCGAGCGCGCGCAGTCCGGCTTCGAGCCGGGCCCAATCGGGGTTGAACTCGTAGGCCTTCGAGACCATGCCGTCGAGGCCGGCAGGCAGGGGACGGTGCGGAACTTCGGTGGCCGAGGGCTGGACGGTGGCGTTCCAGGGCAATCCCATGGTGTAGGCGAGGGCGGCCTCGGCGGCGGCCTGATTCTTGACCAGCATGGCCACGGTGGAGCGCAGTGTCTCGACCATCACCTGGTTGTCGAGGTAGTCCGTTTTGTTCACCTTCTCCGAGCCGTTCTTGAACATCGACTCGGTCAGTTCGAGGGTCACTTCCATGCGCGCCAGCGTGTCGTCGCCTAACTGGCGCAACTGGCGGGCGAGGACGGCCCCGTAGTAGAGGCGGGTCACGCTATCGGCGATTTCGAGGTCGGTGCGGCGCTGCTCGGCGCGGGCCGCGTCGATGCCGCCCCGCGCCTGCTGGCGATAGCCCTTGCGCATGCCGCCGTCAAACAGCAGCCAGGCGACATCGGCCGAGGCGGAGTATGTGGTGGGATCGAGGATGCGGACGTTTTGCTCCGGCACGGGGAAGGTCTGCAGGGAAGTGGCAACCGTCTGTCCGGGAAACGAGACCGGCATCTGCACGGCGGCAGGCGGAAAGCCGGGTCCGAAGGCATTGGCCGGGATGGTGACCAGCGCCGTGCCTCCGGGTACGCTCACCGACTGCGGAGGGATGAACATGGTAGTGGGCGGGAAGATGAAATTGACCGCTTCGTCGGTGCGCAGGAGGCCCACTTTGGCCGTTGCCTGGGGCCAGTAGCCGGAGAGCGCCTGGCGGTGCTGGGCCTCGGCCATGGCCACGGCGAGGCGGGATGCGGGACGGCGGCGATTGTTCTCCATGGCCGTGCGGATGCACTCCTCGAGCGGGAGCACCCGCGGCGCCTGAGGCGCCGGCGGCGGCTGTTGGGCAACAGCGGCGGGGACAATCAATGTCGCGGCGGCGAATACGGCAGGCAGTCGCCAGCGATTGTTCTTCATGTGCTTGGTTAACCTCCTGAGGCGCGGGGGCCGGATGGTGTCAACTCCGGCGTGCCCGAGCCTCGCTCTTTGTCCGCTTCCTGGCCTTGCTGGCCTCCCCAGCGCAGGAGCGCCGCGCGCAGCGCATCGAGCGTGAGTGGCTTGCTGAGATAGCCGTCCATGCCGGCCGCAAAGCATGCCTCGCGATCTTCGACGGTGGCCGATGCCGTCAAAGCAACGATCGGAACGCGCGGGCGGCCGCCCTGGGCGCGAATCCTCCGCGCCGCCTCCAGTCCGTCCACCCCGGGCATCATGACGTCGAGCAGCACCAGATCGTAGCGCTGTTCTTCGGTTTTGCGGACGGCGGCCCCGCCGTCGGAAACAAGATCCGCCGAACAGCCGAGCTTCTGGAGCATGCGTTCGGCGACGACCTGATTGATGCGATTGTCTTCGGCGAGCAGAATCCGCAGGCGGGACAGATCCGAAACGGCGGCAGTTTCGGCGCGCCGGCGCTGTTCCGGGCAGGGTGCGGCGAGGAAATCGAAGACAAATTCCGAGCCCTGGTCCGGGCGGCTGACGACGGAAATCGAGCCGCCCATCATCTCCACCAGCCGTTTGCAGATGGCCAGACCGAGCCCGGTGCCGCCGAAGCGGCGGGTGGTGGAAGCATCCAGTTGGGTAAAGGCGTGGAAGAGGCGGCTGGCCTTCTCCGCATCGATGCCGATGCCGGTATCGCGGACGCGGACGCGGATACGGTAGGCGCCGTCGCCGCCGCGGCCGTCCAGTTCGGCATGGATGGAGACAGCGCCTTGTTCGGTGAACTTCACGGCATTGCTGACCAGATTGGCCAGCACCTGGCGGATGCGCGTGGCGTCTCCGGTGAGGCGGTCGGGGATGTCTTCGGCGACCTCGAGGTTGAGGGCGATGTGCTTTTCCTCGGCCTTGGGACGGAACAGGTCGACGCCCCAGGCAAGCGACTCGCGCAAGGAGAAGGGCGCCCGTTCGAGGTCCAGCTTGCCCGATTCGATCTTGCTGTAGTCGAGGACATCGTCGAGGATCTTGGCCAGCGTTTCGCCGGAGGCGCGAATGAGGCGGATGAGGCTGAGCGCGTCGCCGGCCACATCCTTCTCTTCGAGCAGCGAACTGAGCCCGAGCACGCCGTTGAGCGGGGTACGGATCTCATGGCTCATGTTGGCAAGGAAATCGCTCTTGGCGCGGGCGGCGGCTTCGGCGCCGAGGCGGGCCCGTTCGAGTTCCTCTTCCATCCGTTTGCGGTCGGTGATGTCGAGCAGAAAGGCCAGCATGTGCGGCTTGCGGTCGACGGTGACGGCGCGCCACCACATGAGGCAGGTGCGTGGGCCGCGGCCGGGGATGGCACGGGAGATCTCGAAGGCATCGACGCAGCCGAAGCTGGCCAGGCGGCGGCTGACCTCATCGAGCGTATCGGGAGCGAACCAGCCAAGTTCCACGGGTGTGCGCCCGAGCATGGAAGCGCCGGAAAGACCCAAGAGCTCCTCGAAGGCGGTGTTGACGCGGAGGTAGCGGCCTTCGGCGTCGCTGAGGGAAATGCCGATGGGGCTCGACTCGAACACGGTACGGAAGGCGGCCTCGGCGAGGCGCAGTTCCTGGGTGCGCTGGGCAACCTTGATATCGAGCTCTTCGACGCGGGCCAGGGCCTCGCGGCTGACCCACCATTTTTTTGTCAGGGCGTAGGCGAGTTGCGTCACCTCGATATTGTCGAAGGGCTTCTTGAGGATGAGCAGATTGTCGGAGTGGCCCAGCCGGCGGCGGATATCGGCCCAGGAATAGTCGGAGTAAGCAGTACAGACGACCACTTGCAGGGCCGGACAGATGCGCCACATCTGCTCGATGGTTTCGATGCCGTCCCATCCCGGGGGCATGCGCACATCGACGAAGGCGAGGGCATAGGGCCGCTGCTCGGCGAGCGATTTTTCGATAAGGGCGAAGCCCTCCTGGCCCTGGTAGGCGGAATCGATATCGAAGTCGTCGGTGGAGGCGGCGGTTTCACCGAAGAGGAACTCTTCGTCGTCGGCAAGGCCGGCGGCGGCGTCGCCTCCGGCAAGGATCTTGCGGATGTCGTCATGAATGGCGCGGTTATCGTCGACCACCAGGATGCGGTGATTGCGGTCATTCCAACTCGGCGAGTCCATGACTGGCTCCTTCCTCCGGCGCCGTGAACTTGAGAGGCAGTTCCAGCGTAAACACAGCGCCGCGGCCGGGACCCTCGCTTTCCGCCCATAGGGCGCCCCCCAACTGCCGGGCGGAGGCGGCCCCGGAATGCAATCCGAAGCCGTGGCCATCTTGCTTCGTGGTGAAGCCGTGCGAGAACAGCAGCGTCAGATGACGCGCCGAAAGCCCGATGCCGTTGTCGCGCACCTGTAGCCGGACGCGGTCCTCGCCATGAAGCCGAATGCCGAGATGAATCCGCGGCGGGCGCGCCTCGGGGCAGGACTCAACCGCCTGGCGGGCATTGCGCAGCAGGTTGAGCAGAATATGCAGCACCTGGTTGCGTTGGGTGAGCAGGAGGGGAACGGGCTGGTATTCGCGCGCGATGACGATGCCTGCCGATTCCAGGCCGGGAGCGGCGATGCGCACGGCGTCTTCCATCGTCTGGCGGAGATCGACGGGGCCGAGACCCGCCGGGACGCGGGCGTAGGACTGTTGCGTGTCCACAATGTCCCGGATGTGGCCGACGTGTTTGCGTAACTGTTCGACTTCCAATAACATCGATTGGCGTTCCTGCTTGAAGTGGCGGCCGAGATTCGACAGATACGGCAACAGGCGCTGCCCCTTCGGATCCTCGCGGAGGAAACGTTCCAGATCCGCGGAGTGATCGATTAACATATCGGTCAACAATGGGAGCTTGTTGACTCTGGAGTCTCGAAGTTTGTCCGTAAGCAGATCGGCGGAGACGTTCAGGCTGGTGAGCACATTGCCGACGTTGTGCAGTACATTTGTCGCCACTTCCGCCACACCGGACCGGCGCGACACGGCCGCCAGACGGCGTTTGGCCCATTCCAGTTGCGATTCGGCCTGTTTTCGGGCGGCCGCCTGACGGGTGAGTTCCTGGTTGCGGCCGGTGGCGTGCTCCATGGCTTGGGAGACGGAGCGCGCCAAGTCGGCTAGCTCCATGTTGCCGGCGGGGAGGGCCGCCAGGGGCCGGAGGTAGCGGTGCAAGGCGATCCCAGCGCCAAGGGCCGCCAGGGCTGCGATCAACAGTGCCAGGAGGAATCCCTGGCGTAGGGTGGCCTGGCGCAGGCTTTCCTCGCGGGCAAGCGATACGGTTGCCTGGAGGGTAACGGGCTGCCCTTCGAGGGGAATGCTGACGAGAAGCGTGGCTGCCTGCGGCGGATGGCGGCTGGCGTTGCGCCCTGCGCCGGCTAAAGGGTTGCCTAGGGGGTCGAGGAAGGAGAGCGCCAGGAGACTGGGATCGGCGGCGAGGGCGGCCTCAGCGATGCGGCGCCACTCTTCCCTGGCGGAACCCGGAGCGGGGCTGCGGATGGCCTGGCCTGCCAATACCTTCAATACGGTCTCGGTCCGCAGCCGGGCTTGGGCGAAATCGTGGCCCCTGCTAAGGTTGACGGTAACCGCTATCGACGCAAGACAGCATACAGTAGTGAAGACCGCGAACACGGCCAATAGCCTGCGCAATATCCGCGACTGTATCCCACCGATGAGCATAGACATTGGGGCCGGCAAGATCGGCAAGCACGGGGGAGCGCGGCAGGAGGCCACAACCCTTGCAGCTATCTATATCGGTCATATTGATATCGGTTATTAACCGATGTCTCTTTAGGCCTCTGTGGGTAGGGTGGGAGTCCGTGAGTGGCTAAGCCTGCGAACTGCCGGTACGGTGCGCCACGTCAATGGCGTGCTTCAGGCGGTTCCAATCGGTATCGTTGGCGACGGTGCAATCCGCTCCGAGGAGGAACTGCTTGGGCGCCTGTTTCAGTACGCGGCGAATTTCCGCTTCCACCTGTTGGGGAGTGCCTTTCGCCAGGACGCCGTGGCGGTCGAGTCCGCCCATGTAAGGACGGGAGAAGAAGGCGGCGATCTCCTTCGGGGAGATTTCTTTGCCCACAAGGCGGGTATTGCAGTTGACGATGTGGCCGGGGTAGTCGCGCACGGCATCGTAGCTCGAATAGGGGGCGTTGTAGTCGCAGACGTGGAGGATGTTGAAGGGGCAGACGGCGTTGATTTCACGCATGGAGACGAGGTCATACGGCTTGACGTATTTCGCGAACAGGTCCGGGGAAGCGAGCTGTTTTGCTTCCGAGCCCTGGGTGGACATGTAGAAGCCGTCGACGCCGGACTGGATGCAGGCGCGCACGAACATCAACTGGCTTTCGGTGAGGATTTCCATGCCGCGTTTGACGGCGTCGGGGTTTTCGGCGAGGTGGCGGCGGAGGAGGGGCGAGGTGGCGCAATGGCCGGCGCACATGTAGGGGGAGTAGAGGGTCATGAGGATGAGCGCGTCCTTTTTGAGGGACTTGACGAGTTCGCGGACCGTGACCAGCAGCGGTTCGTAGAAATCCAGGCGGCGAAGGGTGAGTTTGGCCCAATCGGCGGGGGTTTGGAGGAAGGGTTGGCGTTCGTAGGTCTGCTCGAATTGAATCTTGACGAAGTCCATGCCGGTGTGACGGAAGTATTCGATGTGCTTTTGGGCTGCGGCGGGGCCGTTCTTGAACTCGCTGCCGAAGTGGAGGAAGAAGGCGGCGGGGGTGTAGTTGGGGTCGGTCTTGCCGGAGAGCCAGGCCAACATGCGCTCCCGCTTGTTGGAGGAAGGGGCGGCGGGAAGGGAGCGGGCGCCGAAGGCGGAGGCTGCGAGAAACGCGCGTCTGTTCATGTTTGTAGAATACGCCCGATGCGGCGTTAGATACTATTCACATGATGAACCGCAGGTGCTTCGGACTGATGCTGGCGGGGGCTCGGGTGGGGCTTGGCGCAAGGCGGATGGATTGGAGCGCGGTGCGCGCCAAGTACCGCAAGGACCTGTTTGAGGACTATCTGCCGTTTCACGAGAAGTATGTGGTCGACCGGCAATACGGGGGCTTTCATTGCGCGGTGACTCCGTCGGGGGAGTTGATTTCGGCGGGGAAGACGGCGTGGTATGAAGGGCGCGGGACGTGGGTGTTTTCCTATTTGTACAACCATTTCGGGCGCGAGCAGAGGTATCTGGATGTCGCCGCCCGGTCGCTGCAACTGGTGGAGCGGAGCCGGCCGGAGGGGGACGAGTTCTGGCCGAAGACGTTTGCGCGGGACGGCTCGCCGGCGGGACCGGCGGACACGGAAGTGTACAGCGATTTGTTCATTGCCGAGGGGATGGCGGAGTTCTCGAAGGCGGCGAAAGACGGGCGTTACTGGGAAGACGCCAAACAGATCGTGCTCAAGTGCGAGCGGCGTTACGACAAGGCGGATTATCACCCCACGATCGGGCAGACGTATCTCGGGCCGGAGGCGCCGGCGTTTGCGGGGGCTCGCGTGCTGGGGGTGTGGATGGTGCTGATCCGGGCGACGACGCAGATGCTGGCGATGCGCGCCGACAGTGAATTGCAGCGGATCAACGCGCGGGCCATGGATGCGATTCTGAACCGCCATTACAATCCGCGGTTCCAGTTGCTGAACGAACTGATCGAGCATGATTTGTCGCGGCCGCGCAACGATTACGAAAAATTCGTTTACGCCGGGCACGCCATCGAGACGCTGTGGATGGCGATGGACGAAGCCTTGCGGCGCAAAGACCACCGCCTGTTCGACCGCATCGCGGCGATGTTCCGGCGGCACTGCGAGGTCTCGCAGGACCGCGTTTACGGCGGTCTATTGCGCAACCTGCGCAACGTCGATAGCAACGATTGGACGATGGACAAGACGCTCTTTCCGCATCAGGAGGCGCTGATCGGGGCGATGACGATGATGGAGCAGACGGGCGATGGCTGGGCGGGAGATTTTTACGAAGCGCTGGATGCCTACACGCGGTCGCGTTTTCCGATGAAGAAGATCGGGTCGCCGTTGTGGCAGGTGATCGGCGACCGGCAGGTGACGCTGACGCCGGACATGAAGCGCGCCGAGAATTATCACCATCCCCGCTACCTGATGCTGAACTTGCAGGCGGCGGAGCGGATGATTGCCCGGAAGGGAAAGCCGTGGCGGGAGGGACGAACGGTTGCCTAGCCGCCCTCTGTTGCTGCTGCTGGCGTTGGCGCGGGCGGCCGCGGGGGTGGATCTGTCGCCGTGCTCGGGCGCGTTGCGGGCCGGGCGGTATGAGGAGGCGAGGAAGCTGTGTGAACAGGCGGCGGAGGAGTTTGGGGCGGCCAAGGATTACCGCGGGCAGAGTAACGCCACGAATCTGGCGGGCAATGCGCTGTTGCGGCTGGGGAATCTGGACGAGGCTCGCCGTCGCTATCAGAAGGCGACTGAACTGGCAATGCAGGCGGGCGATGACGAGGGCGTCGCGTTGCGGCTGAACAACCTGGGTGGGGTGGACTATTTCGCAGGAAGGTACGAAGATGCCGAGCGCCATTACGCCGATGCGGCGGCGTGGATTGCGGCAAGGGGGGGCGCTGCGGATTGGGCGGCGCCGGTGGCGTTGACGACGGCGGTGAATCAGGCCACTCTGCTGCAGCGGCTGGGACGGGACCGGGCGGCTCTCGATCTGTATCTGAAGTTGAGGCCGCAAGCGAAGCGTCTGCATGCGGATGAGGAAGGGCGGATGCTGGCCAATATGGGGGCCCTTTACCGGAGCCTGGGGGATCCTTACCGGGCCCGGCAACTGTACACGGAGGCGCTGACGCGGTTTCAGGCGGCAAAGTCCGCGCACGGTGTATCGGGGGCGCTGAAGAATCTGGGGATCGCGGAAGCGGTGGAGTTCGGCAACTACGCCGAGGCACGGCGATTGTTCGATCAGGTGCTGCGGATGGCTCGCGCGTCGGGGAACCGGCGGGAAGAACTGGTGGCAGGGTTGTATTTGGCGGAAACGGCCTT
>JAEUQG010000569.1 GCA_016789755.1 Bryobacterales bacterium | reverse complement strand
GCATCCTCGATGCGCAGTTCCTCGACGATGCCCGTTTCCCGCCAACCGGCAATGGCGTGCGAGCCGCAGACGTGCATCTTGACCTCGCTTGAGGAGTTGCCTCCGAGCCGGGAGCGGTCCTGCACCAGGATCACCTTCGCTCCATGGCGTGCCGCCGCAAGGGCGGCGCAGACTCCGGCGAGTCCTCCGCCGGCGACGAGAAAATCGCACTCCAGCGTGATTTCGGTCATCTTTCGCTCCCGCGCCGACACGCCTGCCGGGCCCGTGGCGGGGGTGAGGCGATCCAACTGTCTCTGTATCTCCTCGACCGATGCCGGAACATGTTCTGCCGGAGGAATCTGGTCCGCCAACACCACTAGAGAATAGGGGCCTAAGGCCAAGCCGCTCAACAGTTCGCGTCGCTTCATGCTAAGTTCACCTTCCCCATTATCCACCGCGCCTGGGGGGGCGCGACCGTGTGCCTCCGCCAGGGTGCGCGACATAGAAGTGGAGGCTAGGCCGCCCGGCGGCCCTCCCAGTAGTCCTCGAAGCGGCCGTTGAGGTGCGAGCAGCGGAGCGCGAGGATGGCGTTGGCACCCTTGACTGTCCAGAACATGCCGGACTGCTTGAGTCGGTGACCAATGACGGTTTTGCAGCCGGCTTCAATGACACCAGACCCAACGAACAGGTGCTGCTTGCGGAATCGAGGATAGTTCATACGTGCGGCATTGTGGTCGAAGTAGTCGGCCTCGTTGCGGATTCTCTTTGCAAGATCGGCATCGAGCACGCGGATCGAGCGCAGAGATTCAACCAGTTTGCGGATCTTGCCTTTGTCGAGCCATCGTTTCTGATGTAGCCCGATCCATTTGTTCTGGCGTTTACTGTCGTTAGGATAGAGCAAGCGTGCCAAATTCCATAGGTGCTGACGCGCATGATAGAGATCGACGATCTGAGCAGCACCAGGAAAATGCTGCTGAGCGAGGTTCCAAATCCACTCTGCGCCGTCGCCGATGACAACCCTCTTCTCCGCGCGGCTCCAGCCACGCTTCCAGGCTTCAAGATATAGGCGTTTGCCGAATTGCTCGGCGTTCTCAATTGCGCCGGTGTAGGTGGTCGAATCGGGATCGCGAATCGCAAAGCCTTCCTCGTCCCACCCTGTCTGTGTAAACACGCAGCCGAGCTTTGCCTCACGGGTATGCGCGGGTAAGCCATCGATCTTGCCTTTGCGACCCACTGTCTCTTTCTTGACGACTGGCACGCCGGTGCCATCCATCTGGACATACAAAAAGGGGATGGGTTCACCGACAACAATCGGCAGCTCGAGTTGTACCGCCTGTCGGATTTCGTCTTGTTCGCATCGCGCAATATCGGTGCCGATCGCCTCAGCCACGCGCTCGACGGACTTGGTGGTGACATCCAGTCCAGCCAGCAGTTTCATCTGTTCGCGACCGTGATCGAAGGACGCATCCTGACCCACCAGCGCTTGCATGCGCCGCACGCCAGGCGAGAAATCCGTATCAACAACATCGAGTTCGCGGTCGGCGGGAAACTGCCCTCGATGACAATCTGCGCACAGATACCACGGCCGCGAGACCACCACTGGGCCGACGGCGGTGAGAATGGTCTTGGCACGCAGTTCCCGATAGCGCGCCAGTCGCCCACACGGGCACGGAAGTGTGCGCTGGTCCGGGGCCGGGAAGTGCAGCAGTTCGGTTAAGGCGACTGCTCCTGCCCGATGCATCGCCGAGCGCACGAGCGCCTCGACGGCTTCCAAATCCACATGTCCCGTCTTGCGCCGGCCAGTGAAGATGCTGCGTAGCAATTGGGCTACTTCGCGGGAGACTTCCTGCTGGATGGCGTCCGCCGTTTTTTTTCCTGTAGGCTCAGCCCTGCTTCTTCCACCGGCCGCAGTTGGCAGATCTTTTCGTTGATCTCAAGAAAAGATCGGCTGAGTTCCTGGAATTTGCGAAACTCGCCAATCTCGCGTTCTGCTTTTCGGACCGAAGCCTGCGTTGGCAAGGTTTCGGTGATTGTCTTGCCATGCACCTTGTAGGTTAAGCGTAACGTGGGACCATGACCGGGATCATCAGGTTGGGCACAATGGCAAGTAGGTTTGCCACATCGGCGGATCACCCCGGTCACCGAGCCTGGACGAAGATCGCCCAGTTGCGTGAGTTGACCAGCGAGCATAGACCGCTGTTGTTCGAGTTCGGAGAGGGTTTGGGCCATGAGCCTCCTTCTGTACGTAGTATATACGTGCAGAATTGTTGACAGCATGGCCCGGTTCAGTCCAGCCTCCACTTTGGGGTCGCGCACCCCCTCCGCCCAGCCGTTTCGGAATTGAGGTGCGGGATCGGCGCTGATCGG
>JAEUQG010000570.1 GCA_016789755.1 Bryobacterales bacterium | reverse complement strand
TACCCGCAGCCTCCCCATCACGATCGCCGTACGCACGCTGCGCCCCGACTCCGCCAGCAGGGCCACTGCCTCTTCCCGGCTTACCTTCGCCGCCTCGGCGATGATCCTCTGCGCGCGGTCTACCAGCTTCTCGTTCTTCGGCTGTACGTTCACCATCAGGTTTCCGTACGTCATCCCCAGCCGGATCATCAGCCCCGTGCTCAGCATATTGAGAACCAGTTTGGTTGCCGTCCCGGCCTTCATCCGTGTAGAACCCGTCAGAATCTCCGGTCCTGTCACGGGCGTGATCCCCACCTCCGCCGCCTGCTCCAATGCCGATCCCGCCACGCAACTCAGCCCGATCGTAAACGCCCCCATCTCCCTTGCCTTGCCGATCGCTCCCAGCACATACGGAGTTCGTCCACTGGCGGCGATTCCGCACAACACGTCCCGCCCCGTAAAGCCGCGCGCCAGCAGATCCCGTGCGCCGGCAGCCGGATCGTCTTCGTTGGCCTCAGCCGCCCGTGCCAGCGCCACCTCACCCCCGGCCATGATCCCCTGTACCAGATCCGGCGGGGCGTTGAATGTCGGTGGGCATTCGGAAGCGTCCAGGACCCCCAGACGCCCGCTCGTGCCGGCGCCGATGTAGTACAGCCGCCCCCCCCGCGCCACGGCCGCCGCCGTCTGATCCACCGCCTCGGCGATCTGAGGCAATACCGCCTCAACCGCTACCGCTACCCGCTGATCCTCCGCATTGATGATCCGCAGCATCTCACCGGTGGACAGCGTGTCAATCGCCTCACTGGCAGGGTTTCGTTGTTCCGTCGTCAGTTTTTCCAGCATGAATAAGAAAAGGGACGCCGACAGTGTCAGCGTCCCTATCCTAGCGGGATTACCCCGCTCAACACAATTTCTTTTTTTCTCTCAGCCTTAGGCGCTGAAGGAGCTCCCGCAGCCGCAAGTCGACTTCACGTTCGGATTGTTGAACTTGAAGCCCGAACCCTCCAGCGTCTCCACGTAATCGACTTCGGCGCCGTCCAGGTACAGTAGGCTCGCCTGGTCCACGAACACGCGCAAGTCGCTGTAACTATAGGTCTTGTCCAGAAGCCCCGGGGCGTTCTCAAAGGCCATGGAGTAGCTGAATCCGGAGCATCCTCCACCCACAACCGAGATCCGCAACCCGGCTGGCTTCGGGTCTTGCGTGTCAAGAATCTCCTTCACCTTGTCAACGGCACGTTCAGTCAATTGGATCATGGATTCGTTACCTCATTTTAAACTATACCAGAAAGTAGGTTACGAGCGCCAACAGCGCCCTCGCTAATAGGAAAAGCCGGACTCCCGCAGGAGTCCGGCTCGTGTTCTGAAACCTGAAACGGTGCTTACGCCTGCTTGCGACGGCGGCTCAGCCCGAACAGTACCAGCCCGGCGCCTGTCAACATGAATGTCAGCGGCTCGGGAGTGTAGGTTTCGATGTAATCGATTGTCAGGTCAAGATTCGTGTTCCCGACGATCGTCACAGTGATCGCCCGAACCTGAGCCAAATCGAAATTCCCCGTCTCCGTGAAGCCGTTGAACGAAAGTTGCCGCAGGCCGACGCCTGTCAAAGCAGGAATCACGTCCACCCCTTCAATGAAGTTGGTCGCGTCGGTGTATAGGCGAACCGTCATCGTCCCGCCAGTGTCCACCACCGAAGAGATCAGGTACTGGATGCCGACCGAGCTGAGCAGGTTGACGCCAGCCCCGCCGCCAAGCAGGAAGTTGAGGTTCGTACCGTCGTTATCAGTACCATCGTACTGAAGGAAGATCGTGCCCGACGCCGAAACAGCGCCGAATGCCAGTTCGCCAAGGTCAAAAGCGTTAGCATTGCCGTCGACCCTGCCACCGCCGGTGTTGCGGATGACGCGCATGTCGCGCTGTCCACCGATGACGCCGCCTACGTTTGCAAAACTTACGGTTGGTGTCGCGCCGCAGACAACTCCGCTAGCTGCGCAAACCGCTTGTCCGCCCGCTGGGGCGTTGAAAGAATCAATCAGCGCACCTTGCAGCAGTGACCCAGCCCCGGTCACCATCACTGCAATGCAACTTTTTAATAGTGTTTTCTTCAGGGCCCCTGAACGAGCCAAGAGAGATCCAGTCATGTGAGACTCCTCCGAGAGAGTTAGAGACAGTAACAGGCCCAGTATATGGGTCTCGTACTGCGAATGTCAATCGAAAGTTTCATTACCAGCCCGGCCAAAACTCAGAAAGGTAATAGGACTAGTCCGATACCCGCACTTGCGCTTCCTGGCTCCCCCGCCTGAGTGTGCTATCATGATCTCCGACTGCCATGAAACCCAAACCCTGTCCCATGCGTCGGATAGGGCATGAGCGGGCTAGCAACAGTTCTTCCGGTAACGGCAGCCGCCGAGAAACCTCGCACCAGGTTGAAAGTGGAAAACCGCTATGCAGACGAAGCCCTCCTCGTCAAACGCGTGCAGGCACGCGACGAGTTGGCGTTCCGCGAAATCGTTGAGCGGTACCAAGCCAAGGTTTATTCCATCATCTTTGGCATTCTTCGCAACCGTAACGATGCCGAAGACATCGCCCAGCAAGTATTCGCCAAAGTCTACTTCTCCATCAATAACTTCGATTCGCGCAGCTCTCTCCTTACCTGGATCTACAAGATCACCGTCAACGAATGCTACGACTACCTGCGCAAAAAGCGCGTTCGTAAGCTCGTATACGAGAGCGACTTCTCCGAAGAAGATTCGCGCAAAATGGAGAACTCCGAATCCGTCAGCGACCACCAGCCGGCCGTCGATCAGTCCCTCGCCCGCCGCGATCTGGCCCTCAAGTTGCTCGAAAAGCTCTCCGAAGAAGACCGCCAGCTCATCCTTCTTAAAGAAGTTGAGGGCCACTCGGTCGAAGAACTCGCCGAAAGAACCGGCTTGAACGAGAATACGATTAAGGTTAAATTGTTCCGGGCGCGACAGAAGCTGTTGAAGGCGTCCCAAAAGTTGTTTCGGGGCGGCAAACCCGCTACCGTGTAAGAAAAGCAGTTCCGTTTGGTGTTAGTCAGTGTACGAAGCGGACACAAACAAGCAGGCAAACAACATGCCCCAAAAGATCCGCGCTATGGCAGTTGATTTACGAGGGAAGACATATGCACCAGCCCACCCGGGAAGGTCTTGAATCGTTTTTGGCCGGCAAGCCCGATCCCGCGTTCCTTGCGCACCTCACCCAGTGCACGGAATGCCGTGACCTCGCTAGCCTCTTCCAATCCCAATCCGCAGTCATCCGCACCCTGCGTCCCGCTGAGGAACTCGAGCCGCTCCCCGGCTTCTACGCCCGCGTCATGGACCGCATCGATAACCAGAAGAGCAACTCCATCTGGAGCGTTTTCCTCGAACCGCTCTTCGCTCGCCGCCTCATGTACGCCTCCGCTGTCCTCACCGTGATCATGGGCATCTTCCTGTTCACCAGCCCCAAGGATGAGATGCTGGCCTCCACCATGCCGGAACAGATCCTGGCCGAAGAGATGCCGCCCCCCACCCGCTTGGTCGACCTCGAACAGGACCGCAATACCGTCTTCGTTCAATTGACCACCTACCAGGAGTAACCACACCAGATGACGGACTCCAGGATGACGTGGCAGAATCCGCGCATTCTCAGTATCCTCCTCCTCGTATTCGTCTGCGGAGCCATGGCCGGGGCCGTCACCATGCGCCTCGGTTTCTCCCAATCCCTCCGCCGTCCCCAGTCCTACTGGAAAGAAGGCGGCAAAGAAATCTCCCTCGACCGCTTTCGCCGCGAACTCAACCTCAACGACGAACAGGCCCGCCAGATGGAAACCGTCCTCAACGACTTCGTCATGTACTACCAGAGTCTTCAGGAGCAGATGAACGACGTCCGCGCCCAGGGTAAGTTCCGCATCACCCAGATCCTCAACGAAGAGCAGCGCCAGAAGTTCAACCGCATGATCAGCGATCTGCAAACCAAGCAGATCAAATAGCCTTCCCCCGGTAGCATTCCTCCGTCAGCAGCCGCGCCTGGATCTTCCCCAACCTCCCCACCAGTTCCTCGTAAAAGTCGCCTTTGCTCAGCTCCCGCACCAGCCGCTCCCGTACCTCTTTCTGCCGCGCAAACCCAGCCGCCGTCACCGCGTCCGGATCCACCAGCTTCGTCAACAGCGCGTGCATCTCCTTCCGCACCCCCTCATGCTGCCGCTCCCTCGCCAGATTCCGGAACTCCCCCGGGTCGGCCTGCAAATCGAACAATAGCGGCTCATCTCCAGTAAAGTAAAGATACTTCCAGTTCTCCTTCCGGATCAGAAACGACCCCGTCGCATTCCCCTCCGAATGCGATTCGGCGTAGGCATACCCTGGATGCGATCCATCGAGCAGCGAATGCCCGCGCAACTCCGGCGTGCGCTCCGCCCCGCCTAAAGCCAGCATCGTCGCCACCATGTCCGCATGGCTCACCGGGCTATTCACCGTCCTCCCCATCTCCAATCCCGGACCCGCCATCACCAGCGGCACCCGAGCCGCACCTTCCAGCAAAACATTTTTCAACCACAAGCCATGTTCCCCCAGCATCTCGCCATGATCGCTCGTGTAGATCACCACCGTATTCTCCGCCTGCCCCGTCCGCTCCAACTCCGCCAGCAACTCCCCGATCAGCCCATCCAACTCCGTAATCAGCCCGAAATACGCCGACCGCGCCCGCTGCACCCGCTCCCTCGGCACCGGATTCTGTACGTTCTTGAAATTGGCAATCATCTGGAACGCATCGTGCCGCGTCTCCAGATAATTCGCCGGCCAGGCGGGCAGCGCCATCTTCTCCGGCGGATACATCTCCCGGTACTTCACATGGGCATTGAACTTCGGGTGCGGCTTCGAAAAACCCACATACATGCACCACGGCCCGCCTTGCTTCGATTCCTCCCGCAAAAAACGCAGCGCCCGGTCCGCTTTGTCCTTGTCCGGCGCCGCCCGCTCGGAATAGTTCCCGTTCGCCAGCGCCCGTTCCCCGGCGCGATAACACACCGGCATCCGGAACAGCGACGTAATGTCCGGACCTGTAGAATGCCCGTGCGACGTCTTCTCCTCCCGGAATCCGAAATCCTTCCCCTCCCACAGATCCATCTTCCCCGTCGCCCAGCAGCGATAGCCAGCCTTCGCCAGCCGGTTCCCCCACGTCACCGTCCGCCCATCGAACGGAGTGCTGTTGCAGAACGAACCCACGTCCGAAGCGAATTGCCCCGTCATCATCGCCGCTCGCCCCGGAGCGCACACCGGGCTCCCGCAATACGCCTGCCGGTAGTTCACCCCGCGCGCCGCCAGCCGGTCCAGATGCGGCGTCTTCACCACCCCATGCCCGTTCGCCCCCACATACGCCCCCGCATGCTGATCCGAGCAGATGAACAGGATGTTCGGACGCCGCCCGCCCTGTCCCTGTGCCGCCAAACCCGCCCCCGCCGCCCCCCCCAACATCGCGCTTCTGCGGATCTCCATCGCCCGGCAACCCACCGTCCC
>JAEUQG010000561.1 GCA_016789755.1 Bryobacterales bacterium | reverse complement strand
GATCGACTACAACAAGGTGGAGAAGGTCAAGGGTATGAACATCTGCATCACGACCACGGCC
The DNA here is from genome assembly GCA_016789755.1 of Bryobacterales bacterium. GTDB lineage: Bacteria > Acidobacteriota > Terriglobia > Bryobacterales > Bryobacteraceae > CADEFT01. The sequence continues at coordinate 27,970 of JAEUQG010000561.1, read as the reverse complement.
AAGACGGACGCCGAAGCGCTCAGCCTGCTGAAGCATCTCGGAATGCCGTTCCGCCAATAGAGGAAGAGGGAAAATCGAATGGCCACAACCGCCAAAGAAGCGAAAGACAGACAGCTCAAAGAGTCCATTTCGCGCGCCAAGAGCGAAGGCCGGAAGGCGAAGTTCGCCATCCGCATGCGCAACCGTTGTTTCCGTTGCGGCCGCCCCCGCGGCTATATCCGCAAATTCGGTCTGTGCCGCATTTGCTTCCGCAAACTGGCGCTCGCGGGTGAAATCCCCGGCGTGATCAAGTCGAGCTGGTAGTAACGAAGGAGGCATTAGGAGCAACGTGACCACATCCGATCCCATCGCCGATATGCTGACGCGCATGCGCAACGCCATGGGCGCCCGCCATGCCAAAGTCGATGTGCCCGCCTCCAAGCTGAAGGCGGATATCGCCCGGATTCTGAAGGAAGAAGGCTATATCCTGAATTTCAAGCTGGCCGAGGAAGGTTCGCGCAAAACCATCAAGATTTATCTGAAGTACAGCCTTGCAAACACGCCTGTGATCTCGAAGATGGAGCGCGTTTCGCGCCCCGGCTGCCGCGTCTACGTCGGCTCCCGTGAGATTCCGCGCGTGCTCGGAGGGTTGGGCATCAACATCCTCACCACTCCGAAAGGCGTGATGACGGGGAAGACGGCCCGCAAAGAAGGCGTGGGCGGAGAAGTCCTCTGCCAGATCTGGTAATCGTTCCGGACGCCGCAACAAGATTTGAGGGAGTGTTTTAAGCCATGTCGAGAGTTGGAAAAAAGCCTATCCCAGTGCCCGCCGGCGTGAAAATCAACATCGGTGATCGGTTGGACGTTCAGGGGCCTAAGGGCAAGCTGACCGTGCCGATCCCGGCCGGCATCAGCATTGAAAACGCCAACGGTACGCTCGAAGTGAAACGTGTGGACGATAGCTATGCGGCTCTGCACGGGCTGACTCGCGCGCTAGCGGCAAACGCCGTGACGGGCGTATCGGCCGGATTCACGCGCGACCTGGAAATCGTCGGCATCGGTTACCGCGCCGACGTCAAGGGGGGCGTAGTGAGTTTCAACCTCGGCTATTCGCACCCGATCGAGTTCATTCTGCCTGCCGGTGTGGACTGCAAGATCGAAAAGCAGACCGCGGTGACCTTGTCGGGCTGCGACAAGGAACTGCTCGGTCAGATCGCCGCCAACATGCGCGCCTTGCGTCCGCCGGATCCCTACAAGAACAAGGGCGTCCGGTACAAGGGCGAAGTGCTGCGGAAGAAGGTCGGCAAGGCCGGCGCGGGCGGCAAATAACGCCGCTGAGGCCTGTTAGGAATTAGAGGAGCATTCTCATGAGAAAGCCTGTAAATCGCGATGAAGTCCGGCGGCGCATCCACACGCGCATCCGCAAGCGCCTGTCCGGCACGACCGAGCGTCCGCGCCTGGCCGTTTTCCGCAGCCTCAACCACATTTACGCTCAGGTGATCGACGACCGTTCCGGCAAAACGCTGGTGTCGGCTTCCTCCGTGCAGAAGAGTGCCGGAGTGGGCAATGGCGGTAACGTCGCCGGAGCAAAGGCGATCGGCAAACTGGTTGCCGAAAAAGCCATTGCTCAAGGTGTGAAAGAAGTAGTTTTTGACCGTGGCGGCTTCCTCTATCACGGCCGCATCAAAGCGCTCGCCGACGCCGCCCGCGAAGCGGGCCTGGTATTTTAGGCCGCCAAGGAGAACCGGATGGTACCTACCCCTTTCAAGCGAATCGATCCGCAGTCGCTGCAACTTAAGGAAACCGTCGTTTCCATCAACCGTGTGACCAAGGTGGTCAAGGGCGGTAAGAATCTCAGCTTCTCAGCCCTCGTGGTTGTCGGCGACCCCGGTCAGAAGGTCGTTGGATACGGCACAGGAAAAGCGAAGGAAGTTCCCGCCGCCATCAAAAAGGGTATCGAGGCCGCCAAAAAGCGCCTGCGCAAGATCCACATGCTGGAAACGACCATCGCCCACCCCGTAACGGGCCGCTTCGGAGCCGGTCTCGTCCTGCTCAAGCCGGCGCCGCAAGGAACCGGAATCATCGCCGGCGGACCGGTGCGCGCGGTGATCGAAGCCGTGGGCGTGCCGAACGTACTCACCAAGAATCTCGGTTCGCGCAATCCGCATAACGCCGTCAAGGCCACACTCGATGCGCTGGCCAAACTGCGCGACAAGAGTGAAACCGCCGATATGCGCGGCCTCGCGCTCGAGAAGCTCTAAGAAGGAATCCGACATGGCCGAAGGTAAGATCAAAATCAAGCTTGTCCGCAGCCCCATCTGCACGCCGGAAACCCACAAGTCGATTGTGCGTGCGCTCGGTTTGCGCAAAATCAATCAGGTGGTGGAGCGTCCCGACAATGCCGGTTTTCGCGGCATGGTCGCCAAGATCCCGCACCTGCTCCAGATTGTCAGCTAAGCGATTCGCCAAGCGACGGAAGGTATTGCCATGAATCTTAGTCAACTGAAACCCCCGGCTGGACAAAAGAAGGCGGATCGCCGCATCGGCCGCGGTATGGGTACCGGACGCCAGAAGACGTCCGGACGCGGCCACAAGGGCGCCCGCTCCATCTCGGGCTACAGCAAAATGCGCGGATTTGAAGGCGGCCAGATGCCGCTTCACCGCCGTTTGCCGAAGCGCGGATTTACCAACATCTTCAAGAAGAAGTTCGCCATCGTCAACGTCGGCGTGCTCGACCAATTGCAGGGCGACACGTTCGATCCCGGCACGCTGCTTGCGATGCGCGTCATCAACAAGATCGAAGACGGCCTGAAGATCCTCGGTACGGGCGAACTGACCCGCAAGATCACCGTCAAGGCACACCTGATCTCGGCCGCCGCAAAGCAGAAAATCGAAGCGGCGGGCGGCAGTGTGGAACTGATCGCCGCGAAGTAAACTGGTTCGATAGGTTCCCTTGGTATGAACAAATTCTTCGAAGCTGTCGCCAACGTCTTCCGCATCCCCGATCTGCGCAGGCGTGTTCTGTTCACGCTTGGACTGCTGGCCATCTACCGCCTGGGCGGGCACATCCCCACCCCAGGCATCGATGCCAATCGTCTGGAAGAATTCTTCCAGCAGAATCAGGGCACCTTGTTCGGGATGATCGATCTGTTCAGCGGCGGCATGTTCCGCCGGTTGACGGTCTTCGCCCTCGGCATTATGCCGTACATCACGGCGTCCATCATTCTGCAGTTGCTGACGATCGTGGTCCCAACTCTGGAGAAACTGCAGAAGGAAGGCGAAATCGGCCGGCGCAAGATCACGCAGTGGACCCGCTATCTCACGGTGATCCTTGCCGGTATGCAAAGCTTCGGAATTGCCACGGCGCTGCAGAGTTCCGACGGCAACTTCGTGTTGAACCCCGGATTCGGTTTTATCATGATGACCATGCTCAGTCTCACGACGGGCACCGCCTTCATCATGTGGTTAGGGGAACAGATCAGCGAACGCGGCATCGGAAATGGTATGTCGCTGCTGATCTTCGCCGGTATCGTGATCGGCTTGCCGACAGCGATTCGCGAAATCTACGTGAACACGTTCGAGACACGCAACTGGCATCCGCTGCAGATGATCGTGATTCTGCTCGTGATGGTCGCCGTCGTCGCCTTCATCGTTCTGGTGGAGCGGGGCGAGAGGCGCATTCCCGTTCAATATGCCAAGCGTATCGTCGGCCGCCGCATGATGGGCGGGCAGTCCACGCACATGCCGTTGAAGGTCAATGCGGGCGGAGTGATTCCGGTCATTTTCGCCAGTTCCCTGCTGGCCTTCCCGCAAACGCTGCTTACCGTGCCGTGGGTCAAGGATATCCCATGGCTGCAGGCCGCACTCCGCTCCATCGGATTCGCTGAGCCGCTGTATGCGGTGTTGTTCACCGCCGGCATCGTCTTCTTCTGCTTCTTCTACGTTTCGATCATTTTCAACCCCAACGAAGCCGCCGACAACATGCGCAAGTACGGAGGCTTCATTCCGGGCATCCGGCCGGGCAAGAACACGGCCGACTATTTGAACAAGATTCTCACCAAGATTACCGTGGTGGGCGGGTTGTACCTGGCGCTGCTTTCGCTGATTCCGCAGATCATGATCTCGGGAATCAAGCTGCAGCACCTGCCGCTGATCGGCAACTGGATCGATCAGTACTTCCCACGCTTCCTTCTGGACGGTCTTGGAGTCACGTTTTACTTCGGCGGCACGTCGTTGCTGATTGTCGTCGGTGTGGCGATGGATACGGTCAACCAGGTGGAAGCCCAGTTGATCATGCGCCACTATGAAGGGTTCACGCCTCGGGCCGGCCGGATACGCGGCCGCCGCTCGGGCGGATAAGGGATTCGGTAAAGGCCTTCCATGTCAGAGGCCCCGCAAGCGGCTCGCGCGCTGATTCTTTTCGGACCTCCGGGTTCGGGTAAAGGGACTCAGGCAAAACTGATCCAGGATTGCCTGCGCATTGCACACATCTCGACCGGCGACATGCTGCGGGAGAGAATGCAGTGCGGCGACGACCTCGGCCAGGTGATCAAACGCCTGGTGGATAACGGGGAACTCGTAACCGACGAGTTGGTCAACCGGATGGTTGAGGAACGCATCGGCAGGCCGGACTGTGCCGCCGGGTTCATCCTCGACGGATATCCTCGTACGCTCAGCCAGGCAGGAACAATCTGCCAGAGGCTGGCGGCGCGGGGATTCGGCTGGGTGGTGGTCCACCTCAAAGTGGACTACAATATTATTATTCGCCGTCTTGCGGGCCGGCGTCACTGCATGAAGTGTGGCGCTGTGTTCAACTTGGCCTCGAACCCGCCGAAAGTCGCCGATAGCTGCGATAAGTGCTCCGCCGCGCTCACCGTGCGCGAGGATGACAAGGAGCAGGTGATTCGCCGGCGGCTGGAAGCTTATGACGCCCAGACGCGTCCCTTGATCGAGTTCTTCTCGGCCGAGGGAAATGCGTTTCACGAGGTCGACGGAGCGCAAGCGGCTCCGCAGCAGATTGCGATGAGGATTTGTGAGTTGATCCGGAATCGAAACGGAGAATGATTACGCGAAAGAGCCCGTCGGAATTAGAGAAGATGCGCAAGAGCGGGCTGCTCGTGTATCGGATTCTGACCGAGTTGAGCAAGATGGTAGAGGAAGGCGTGACCACGCACGACCTCGAAGTGGTTGCGGAGAAAATGATCCGCGACGCAGGCGCGCGCCCGGCGTTCAAGGGCTATTATGTGCCCGCTGCCGGCGCCCGCTATCCGTTCGTACTCTGCACCTCGGTGAATCACGAGATCGTCCACGGCATGCCTTCCATCAAGCGTGTGCTGAAGAAGGGCGACATCGTGAAAATCGACACCGGAGTGGAAATGGACGGATACTTCGGGGATTCGGCGATCACCGTTCCGGTCGGTGAGATCAGCGAATCGCTGCGGAAGCTCCTCCGCGTGACAGCGGAGTCCTTGGAGCTCGCGATTGCTCAGGCCCGCCCCGGCAACCGGTTATTCGATATCTGCGGATCGGTGGAAAAGCACGTCGTCGGGAACGGCTTTTCTATCGTCCGCGAGTTTGTCGGTCATGGCATCGGAACCAAGCTCCATGAGGAGCCGCAAGTCCCCAACTACGTGGATCGCCAGAATGAGAATCCGCGTTTGAAGGAAGGCATGGTCCTCGCCATCGAGCCGATGGTGAACGAAGGCAAACCTGGCAGTAAGGTGCTTTCGGACAAGTGGACGGCGGTAACAACCGACGGCCGTTGTTCGGCGCACTTCGAGCATGTGGTCGCCATCACCGCCGACGGGCCGTGGGTCCTGACGCGGCCGTGACCGAAAAGGACAAGGGCGAAGGCGCCCGGGCGGTTGAGGCGACTGTGATCGAACTCCTCCCGCAGGCAGCCTACGTCGTGGAGTTGGAATCGCGGGCGCGGATTACCGCGCATGCGGCGGCGGCAACGAAGGCAAATTTCAGCCGGTTGCGGCCGAAAGATCGGGTTTTGGTGGAACTGAGTCCGCACGACCCCACACGGGGGCGGATCACGAAGTTCCTCGGTTAGGTTTGAGCGCAGCGGCCGGAAAGGCCGGGCGATTTGCGAAGGAATTAAGGCCATGAAAGTAAGAGCCTCGGTTAAGAAAATTTGCGACAAATGCAAGATCATTCACCGCCATGGCGTGGTGCGGATCATTTGCGTCAACCCCAAGCACAAGCAGCGGCAAGGGTAAGGAGAACGTATGGCACGTATCGCTGGCGTGGATCTTCCCGCGAAAAAGAGAGCCGAGATCGGCCTCACCTACATTTACGGTATCGGGCGCACCCGGTCCAAATCGATTTTGCACCGGGCAAATGTGGACCCGAACAAGAAGGTGAACGACCTCACGGAAGAGGAAGTGAACCGCCTCCGCATGCTCATCGAGAGTGAAGGCTCGATTGAAGGCGATCTGCGCAAAGAGATCTCCCTCAATATCAAGCGCCTTATCGAGATGGGGTCGTATCGCGGACTGCGTCATCGCCGCAGTCTGCCGGTGCGCGGCCAGCGTTCGCACACCAACGCCCGCACCCGCAAGGGCCCGCGCCGCGGCACTGTCGCTAACAAGAAGAAGGCGACTGGCAAGACGTAATCTATAGGCTCAAGGACTTCCGATGGCAAAACAACAGGCAAAAGCCAGCAAAAAGAAAACCTTCAAAAAGAAGGAGAAGAAGATCGTTCCGCACGGCGTTGTGCACGTGCAGGCGACCTTCAACAACACCATCATCACCATCACGGATCCTCTGGGCAACGTGATCTCCTGGTCCAGTTCCGGTTCGCTCGGCTTCCGCGGATCCCGCAAGGGAACCCCGTTCGCCGCGCAGCAGGCATCGCTCACCGCCGCGCAAAAGGCGAAGGATGCCGGCTTGCGCACCTGCGAAGTGCGCGTCTCCGGCCCGGGATCGGGCCGCGAGTCGGCTGTGCGCGCCCTCGCCACCGTCGGCTTTGAGGTGCGTCACATCCGCGACGTCACGCCCATTCCTCACAACGGATGCCGGCCGCCCAAGAAACGCCGCGTCTGAGTGGAGTGTTGCGCGTTCTTTGAATTTTCTGGATTGGAAGCAGGACGAAGGCACGACGCCGTAAACTGCACCACCCAAACCGCCGCTCCGATCTCGAGCGGCGGAGTAGTGAACCCGCTTGGTCCCGCTTCTGTCGGGATTTGGCAAAAACCAGGGAGGTTATCCTTTTGGCCCGTTATATTGGTCCTGTTTGCCGCCTGTGCCGGCGTGAGGGCATGAAGCTGTTCCTCAAAGGCGACCGCTGCTACACGGAAAAGTGCGCCATCGAAAAGCGCAATTTCATCCCCGGCCAGCACGGCCGCGACCGCAAGCCGAAGATTCTCGGCTATGGCTTGCAGCTTCGCGAAAAGCAGCGCGCCAAGCGCTACTACGGTGTGCTGGAAACCCAGTTCCGCAACTCCTTTGAAAAAGCCAGCAACATGAAAGGCATCACGGGCGAAAACCTGTTGGGCCTCATGGAACATCGCCTGGACAACGTCATCTACCGCCTCGGGCTGGCAACTTCGCGCAACATGGCGCGTCAGATCGTGCGCCACGGCCACATCCAAGTGAACGGCCGCAAGGTGAACATCCCTTCGTTTCTCACAAAAAAAGGCGACGTTATTGAGGTGCGCCAGAAGAGCAAGCAGAACGCCGGGATCCTGGCCTCCTGCGACGCCACGGCCAGCCGTCCGGCGCCCACTTGGCTCGAGTTCGACCGCGACAACCTGCGCGGTCGCGTGGTGGGCCAGTTCAAGCGCGACGAGTTAGTGCAGATCCAGCTCAACGAGCAGCTCATCGTCGAGCTCTATTCCAAGTAAGGGAAGGGAGGAATCGATGTTCAAGGGCTTTCAAAAACCAAAGCGTTTGGTGGCCAACACCGAATCGCTCAGTGACCGCTACGGCATGTTCACCGCGCAGCCGTTCGAGCGTGGCTTCGGTACGACGATCGGCAACAGCCTGCGTCGCGTGCTGCTTAGCTCCATTGAAGGCGCGGCCATCACCGCGGTGCGCATCGAAGGCGTCGCGCACGAATTCAGTCCCATCCCCGGCGTGGTCGAAGACGCCACCGATATCATCCTGAACCTGAAGCAGGTTCCTTTCAAGATGCTCACCGACGAAGTGAAAACGGTGCGCATCAAAGTGGAAACTCACGGCGAAGTGCTCAGCGGCCAGATCGAAACCGATCAGGACGTGGAAGTGCTCGACCGCAACATGCACATCGCCACGGTGAGCGAAGGCGGACGGCTGAACATCGAGATGCGCCTCAAAATGGGGCGTGGCTACGTGTCGGCGGACCGCAACTTCGATGAGGATCTGCCGCTGGGCTACATTCCCATCGACTCGGTGCATTCGCCGGTGCGCAAGGTGAACTACGCCGTCGAGGCAGCGCGCCTCGGGCAGATGACCGACTACGACAAGTTGACGATCGAGACGTGGACCAACGGCGCTGTATCGCCTGCCGACGCCATCGGCATGGCGGCGAAGCTGCTCAAGGACCACATGGCGATCTTCATCAACTTCGAGGAGACGCCGGAGCAGGCTGAAGAGCCGGCCGAACGCGCCGCCGGTCAGATGAACGAAGTGCTGAACCGCAGCGTGGAAGAGCTGGAACTGAGTGTCCGTTCCTACAACTGTTTGAAGAATGCCAACATTGGCACGATCGGCGATCTGGTGCAAAAGACCGAAGCCGAAATGCTGCGCACGAAGAACTTCGGCCGCAAGTCGCTGAACGAGATCAAGGAAATTCTCCAGAGTCTCGGACTGAGCTTCGGCATGAAGTTCGATTCCCAGGGCCGCCTGGTTGGACCGAGCGGTTCGCCCGCCGCGCTTTCGGGCGGCGAGGAAGCGTAAATATTCCGGAGTAGAGGTATTTCCCAATGAGACATCGTGTTGGTGGATTCAAACTAAAGCGTGACATCAGCGCCCGGCGCGCCCTGCTGCGGAATCTGGTGACCAGCGTGATTGAAAATGAGCGCGTGGTTACGACGATTACGAAGGCGAAGGCGGCGAAGCCTCTGGTGGACAAAATGGTGACGCTGGCCAAGGCCGATACACTGCACGCGCGGCGCCAGGCTGCGGCTTTCCTGCAGACGCAGGACGCCGTGAAGAAGCTGTTCGACAAAATCGGCAGCCGCTTCGGGCAGCGCGACGGCGGCTACACGCGCATCGTAAAGCTTGGGCCCCGCAAAGGCGATGGCGCCGAGCAGGCGATGCTGGAACTGGTAGGCAGCGAACTGGTGAAGCGCGCCGCCGAACGCGCCAAACGCCGTGAAGAACGGTTGAAGGCGATGAAGGAAGGCCGCGAAGGCGAAGAGGGCGGCGAACCGCAACCCTGAGCCCTCACTCACAATCCGAAACCAAACAATGCCGGAGCCCACAAAGCTCCGGCATTGTTGTTTCGCGAAACTCTCCGAACTCTACTCAAGCCGAAACATCCAACACTTCCTGACGTCTCAGCCGCTCAGTCGCATTTCCTGGGGATGGTGGCCTGCGCCATATCGTATGCGCTGGCAAGCGGCGCAACGTAGGTAAAGCCGAGCGAACGGTGCAACGCCAACCGCTGTCGTGTCTCGCCGAGCCATATCTGAACCGGACCGCTGAACATCGCCAGCGTGCCGCCGAAGATATGGGTCCACAGCGGGTAGCGCCGGTCCCAGAACTGGCCGAACGCTTCCTGGCGTGAAGTCAGGTACGGCATCGCCGCACCCAGCCAGAACAAGGTGGCAGCCAGCATCGCCAGCGTCAACAGCCCGAAGGCCGCCGGGGAACCACGTCTCAGCCGCTCCGTGGTTGCGATCATACAGGTCTCACTATCATATGTGCGTTCAACAGCCGGAATCTCCAGTACCCTCTTGCCGAAGAATCGATTTCAGGAAAACATGAGCCAAACATACTCCTTCCTGCGCCACTAATACGCGAAGGAGATTCATCGGAATGTTTGTCAACACGATCGCGATCATCGGAGGCCTTCTGCTGGCCCTCAGCTATCCCGCCACATGCTCTCTATTCACGGGCTCCAACATTGGCCTGGGAAAAGGCTACTATCAAGTTGCCTCCTCGCATAACTGGAATCTGTCCGGGCTGTCGGTGGTGGATACACCGGATGGAATCAAGATGAGTGGCAGCATTTCCGCCAACATCACCGGCGCGGAGCCACTCTCTTTCAGTGGCCTAAACTTGAACTCGTTCCGGCCCATGGCTGCGGGGACAAACCTGGACCTCACCTTACTTGCCCATCAAACTGGAACACTGTCGTCCACAGGTGCAATCAATGTAACCGCAATCACCACCACTGCATCCATCCTCTACACCCCATGCAGTTCATTTGCCTCCCTGGATACAGGGGGGAATTACGAAATAGGGCTTGGCGGCTCCATCGCGGCAGGCCCAACGGAGTCCCCATGCCTATTGCTGCTTTCCGCCATCATCCCGGTCGCGCTGTACAAGCGGCGTCACCAGCCCATCAGCCGCATCCGCTCCTGAATGATCCCAGCATAGCGGTCCATCCGTGCGGGCCTCCAGCGTAGTGGCGACGGGAGCACCGCGGCCAATCGTGCCGCCTGCTCCCTGCTCACTTGAGCCGCGCTCACTCCGTAGTGATACCGGGCCGCTTCCTCCGCGCCGAACACTCCCGGGCCCCATTCGGCTGTGTTCAGGTACAGTTCCAGGATCCGGTCCTTCGACAACACCGTCTCCGCCACCGGCGCCAGCGCTGCTTCCGCCGCTTTACGCACGAACGACCCGCGCAGCGTAAAAAACAAATTCTTCACCGTTTGTTGTGTGATGGTGGATGCCCCGCGCAGCCGCCCCTTCTCCAGTTCCTCTTCCAGCACTTGTTGAATCTGCTCCCAATCGAAGCCGCGGTGCGTATAGAAACGCCCGTCCTCGGCCGCGATCACCGCATGCTGCAAGTGCCGGGAGATGCGCCGCAACTCGACGAAGCGGTAGCGTTTCTCATACTTCTTCTTGCTCCCCCACGATTCCACACGCCGCTGCATCTGCACCGATGTGGTCCACGGATCCACCCAGCGCAACATCAGCAGCAGGAATCCGAAGGTCAGATAGAAGGCTGCCGCGGCCAGCAGCGCCCAACGCAACAGCCGCCGCTTCACCGCCTTCCGGACCGGCCTGGAATGCCCCATACCGCTTCCACCACGCCGTCGCGCAGCACGCACATTTCATCGTGCAGACAGACCGTGCTGTCTGTGTAGCCGGGGACAAACTCCACCGGATCGCCCACGCGCAAGCTGTCATTGGGCTCGGCCAGTTCGATGTTGCCGTGCTCGGCGGAAAGCACCAGGCTTTTCACCGCTCCCACGCCAAGCGGCTCCGGATAGCCATGACAGTAACTCATCGTTTTGAACCCGCCATCCACCAGCACGCGAGTAGGCGACGGGCGGCTCACCACGCGGGTCAATACGGTGAGCGCGAACTCATGCTCCAGTCCCCACTTCTGGTAGCTGAGGTCTGAGAATACTCCGCCGCCCGCCTGAATCTCAGTCAATCCGGCAACAGGTGCGGAAACCAGGAAGGTGCCGCTGCCCGCCGCGCTCACTACTTCGGCGCGCAGACCCTCTTTGCGAAACATCGCCGCTGTCTCCACCAGCGCCTGCATCGCCGATTGCGCCTGCCGCTTCTTCTCTTCGGGATCGTACTTGAGGATGTGCCCTTCCCACCCCATCAGCCCCAGCAACTCGATACCCGGCATGCGCTCGGCCACAAGGCCCAAATCCACCGCGGGCTTGCCGCAGACTACCCCGCAGCGTCCCATGCCGACGTCGAGTTCGAGGATCACTGGAATCGTCACCTGCTCGGCCAACGCCGCGCGCGACAGGATCTCGAGATGGGCCGCGCTGTCGGTGGCGGAGATCACCGTGGCCAGCCGCTGCAGTCGCGCCAACCGCCGCGCCTTACGGTCGCCCGCAACCTGGTTGGCCAGCAGAATCTCACTCACCCCTGCGTCCACCATAGCCTCGGCTTCGTACACCGTTGCGCAGGTCACTCCGATGGCGCCCGCCCTCACGGCATGCTGCGCCAGCTCGACGGCTTTCTGGCCCTTCATATGAGGCCGCCACTTCAACCCGCACTGGCCGATGATGAACGACGCCATGCGAGCCACGTTACGCTGATAGGCGGCGATGTCCAAACACAGGGCCGGAGTCTCCAACTCCGATTTCTGAAGACCGATGGATTGCGAATTGGCGCTGGTTGCAGGCATAAGGGAAAACCGTCATGCTAGCAGATTGTGCGCCTTGCCCTAACCCTTTCTTTCATCGCCGCATGCGCCGCCTACGGGCGCGATCCCAACCTCATCGTCATTTATGCCGACGATCAGGGATGGGGCGATCTTTCAAGCTATGGCAATCCCTACATCCGCACTCCACGCATTGACCGCATGGCGGCCGAGGGCATCCGCTTCACCGACTTCTACGCGCAACCCTTTTGCGGCCCTTCGCGCGCCGCGTTGATGACGGGCGCCTACCCGCCGCGCAACAGCATGATGTTCAATCATCTGCCGCGCGCCAGGACGGGCATCCATGCGAACGAAATCACGCTCGCCGAACTGCTGAAGACGCGAAACTACGCCACGATGATCATCGGCAAGTGGCACCTTGGCGATGCGCCGCCGTTCCTTCCCACCAAACACGGTTTCGACAAATGGCTGGGGCTGCCGTATTCCAACGACATGTGGCCGTTCCATCCGAAGATCGAGAAGCATGAACACGAAGACCCGCGCCTCACCGAAATCCGCAAGCGCGCGGAGATGACCGGCTATCAAGGGCAAGGCGACATCTACCCGCGCAACTGGTTTCCCGATCTTCCTCTGATGCGCGACAACGATGTCGTGGAGTTGAACCCCGATCAGACGGAGCTCACCAAGCGCTACAACCGGGAGGCCCTCGATTTCATCACGGCCAACCGCGCCAAGCCGTTCTTTCTCTATTTGGCGCACAGCATGCCGCACGTGCCGCTGCATCCATCGAAGGAGTTCGCCGGGCGCTCCCTGCGCGGCAAGTACGGCGATGTGATCGAAGAGATCGACGCAGGCGTCGGCCGTTTGCTCGATCACGTGAAGAGCCTCGGCCTCGATCAGGACACGCTCATCGTGTTCACCTCCGACAACGGGCCGTGGCTGCACTACGGCATCGATGCAGGTTCGGCCGGTCCGCTGCGCGATGGCAAGGGCACGCTGTGGGAAGGCGGCGTGCGCGTACCCGCCGTGTTCCGCTGGCCCGGCAAGATCCCCGCCGGTCGCGTCACCAGCGAGATCGCCGCCAACATCTATATCTATGCCACCTTCGCCGCGCTGGCCGGAGCCGCGCTGCCCAAGGACCGCACGCTCGACTCCCTTAACCTGTGGCCGTTCCTCTCGGGCCAGACGGCCAAGTCACCGCGCGATGTGTTCTATTACTACTCCGGCGAGGTGTTCTACAAAGCCACCGACGGACGTCCGAAGCACTCCTCAAAGCTGGAGGCCGTGCGCGAGCAGCGCTGGAAACTCTGGCTCACCACCGGCGCTTTGTACGACTTGCAGGAAGACATGGGCGAAAAACGCGATGTCGCGAAGTTCCATCCGCAGGTGGCCGCGCGGTTGCGCAAAATGGCCGAGGCCTTCGACGCCACACTGCAACGCAACGTGCGGCCGTTGGGCGAACTCGCGGCACAGTGACCCAGACTAGTCGTCGTCGGGATGCCGGTGCCGCCCCGGCAGATCCGCCGGCGTCTCGTGCACACGCTCGCGAAACCCGCCGCCCATGGCGCTGCCCAGCGATACGCTGCCCGATCCGTACTTGCCGCGAATGCGATCCACCGCCCCTAGCGCGTTCTTCCACCGCTCATGCTTCTCGCCTTCGAGCAAGCTGATCTGCCCCTCTTCCAATTGCAGATTCCCGGCGTGCACGCCCAGCAGACGGATGGCTTTCCCCGTCCAATTGGAATGAAACAGGCGCCGCGATTGCTCTACCAGATCGATGTCCAACTGCGTGGCGTGATCGAGCGTCACCGAGCGCGTGAAGGTGGAAAAATCCGAGTACCGCAACTTGATCTGCACCGTGCGCGCATACAGCCGGTGCTCCCGCAGCCGTGAGCCCACCATCTCGCTCAGCTTCGCCAGCGTCGCATCGATCAGCCGCCCATCGCGCGTGTCTTCATGAAACGTCGTCTCATGACTAATCGACTTCGGCTCATCGTGATCGCCAATCTGTCCATCGAACCATCCTCCCGCATCCAGGCCGCGAGCCTTGCCCGCCAGCGCCAATCCCCACTTGCCGAAGCGCTGTTCGAGGAAGCTTTCGTCCAGCCTCGCCAGGTCTCCGATCTTGCGAATCCCGCAATCGTGCAGGCCCTTCTCGGTGACCTTGCCCACCCCCGGTATCTTGCGCACGTCGAGCGGCGCCAGGAACCGCGCTTCTTCCCCAGGTAGAATGCACAGCACTCCATTGGGCTTGGCCAGATCGGAGCAGATCTTCGCCACCAGGCGGCTGGTGGCCACGCCGATCGAGCAGTTCAACTTCGTGCGCTCGCAGATCTGTTCGTGCAGTTTGTGAGCCGCTAGCATGGGCGGTCCGTGCAACCGCTCCGAGCCAGTCAAATCGAGATACGCCTCGTCGATCGACGCCATCTCCACCTGAGGCGAAAACGAGCGCAGGACCCGGAACACCTGCTCCGAGCATTCCTTGTAGCGCTTCGGATGCCCTTCGACGAAAATCGCCTGCGGGCAGAGTTTGTAGGCGGTGCGCAACGGCATCGCCGAATGCACGCCGAACTTCCGCGCCGCGTACGATGCCGCCGATACCACTCCGCGCTGATTCGGCTGCCCGCCCACCACGACGGGCTTGCCCTTCAACTCGGGGTTGTACAACTCTTCCACCGATACGAAGAAGGCATCCATGTCGAGGTGGAAGATGATTTTCATGGCTTGCGGCGCGCCGCCAGCACTCGCGGAATTCCCGCCAGATCGGCGACATCTTCCACATTATGCCAGCCCTCGCCGAACATCGCTTTGACCGCATCCAAGGACCGCCAACCCAGTTCCATGATGAGCCACCCGCCGGGCCGAAGCACGCGCTCGGCCTGCGGGATGAGCCTTGTGTATATCTCGTTGCCAGTCGGCCCGCCATAGAGCGCGACTGCGGGCTCATGCTCGCGGATTTCGCGCTGCAGATTGGCCTCGTCGCCCTCCGGCACATAGGGCGGGTTCGACGCCACCAGATCCATCGACTCGGCGGCGAAGGCGCTGAGCAGATCGCACTGCACGAAATCCACGCGAGCCTTGTTCGACGCCGCATTGCCATGCGCCACTTGCAACGCGCCGTAGGAGATGTCGCAGGCCGCCACGCACGCTCCAGGCATCTCCAGCGCCAGTGTAACGGCGATGGCCCCCGACCCGCAGCCCACATCCACTATCCGCCGCGCCCCGCCCGCCAGCCGCAAGGCGGTCTCCACCACATGCTCCGTTTCCGGCCGCGGAATCAGCACCGCCGGCGAAACGAAAAACGGACGCCCGTAGAATTCCTGCTCTTTCGTGATGTACTGCGTCGGCTTACCGCCGATGCGTTCGTGCAGATAGCGCCCGTAATGAATCCAGGCGAGTTCCGTCAGTTCCTCTTCCGGATGCGCGTAGAAATATTCGCGCCGCACCTTCATGGCGTGCCCCAGCAGCACTTCCGCCGTCAGCCTCGCGGCCGGCACACCGGCATCCTCCAGGATCTTCGTTCCCTGGCTTAGCGCGGTGTGCAGATTCATCTAATTGACGGTGGTGCTCTGCTGCTTCATTTTCTCCGCCTGGTAGTAGGAGATGAGGGCGTCCGTGACAGGCTGCAGCCGCCCGTCCATCACCAGGTCCAGTTGATGCAGCGTCAGCCCGATGCGGTGATCGGTCATGCGGTTCTGCGGAAAGTTGTAGGTGCGGATCTTCTCACTGCGGTCTCCGCTGCCCACCATGGTCTTGCGCTCCGCGCCGATTTTCTCCTGTTGCTTCTCCAGTTCGAGTTCATACAGCCGGGACCGTAGCACGCGCTCGGCCTTGGCGCGGTTCTTGATCTGCGACTTTTCGTCCTGGCAGGACACTACCAGCCCTGTCGGCAAGTGCGTGATGCGCACCGCGGAATAGGTGGTGTTCACGCTTTGTCCGCCCGGCCCCGATGAACAGAACGTGTCGATGCGAATGTCCTTGGGATCGATCTTGATTTCGACTTCATCGGCTTCCGGCAGCACGGCAACCGTCACCGCGGAGGTGTGCACGCGCCCTTGCTGTTCCGTGGCCGGAACACGCTGCACGCGATGCACGCCGGATTCGTACTTCAGCTTGCTGTAAACTTTGTCGCCGCTGATGAGCGCGATGACTTCCTTCAAACCGCCCACTGCCGAATCGCTGGTGTGCGTCACTTCCACTTTCCAACCCAACGTTTCCGCATAGCGCGTGTACATGCGGAAGATCTCGGCGGCAAAGAGCGTGGCTTCGTCTCCGCCCGTACCGGCGCGGACTTCCACCACCACGTTCTTGTCGTCATTCGGATCCTTGGGCAGCAACAGCACCTTCAGATCTTCCTCGATCTTGGCCAACTCCGGCTCCAGCCGCGCCACGTCTTCCGTCGCCATCGACCGCAATTCCTCGTCGGTCTCCTGCAACATCTCGCGAGCGCCTTCGAGATCGCTCTGCACCTTCTTCCAGTCGCGGTACTTGGCAACGATCTCTTCCAGATCCCGATGCGCCTTGGCCGTCTTGCGGTACGCTTCCGGGTCTCCGATCACCGCGGGATCCGCCATTTGCTCCGTCAAAGCGACAAAGCGCGATTCGAGTGCTTCCAGTTTTTCTCTATATTGCATGGCGCAGGTTCCCGAAATGTTAAGCGATCACCAACTGGCCGCCCTGTTGCCGTTCGAGCGCCATCGCGCCTTCCAGCGCATGAATGGCCACGGCGGTCTGATCGTCGGCAGGAGGCTGCGTGGTGATCTTTTGCAGCCAAAGGCCCGGGGCCGTCAGCATCGCCAGCGTGCTTCCGCGCTTCTTCGCGGCATAACGGATCATCTCGTAGCTCAATCCGGCAATCACCGGCAGCAGCACGATCCGCGACATGAACTTTGCCACGAATCCATCGAACGGCAACACCGTGTACACGGCCATCGAAATCATCATCACCACCAGCAAAAAGCTGGTGCCGCAGCGCGGATGCAGCGTCGTGAACTTCTGCGCGTTCTCCACCGTCACCGCCTGCCCGGACTCGAAGTTGTACACCACTTTGTGCTCCGCGCCGTGATATTCGAAGACACGGTGAATGTCCTTCCAGCGCGAAATCAGGTACAGAAACGCCAGGAAAATCGCGATGCGGATCACCCCGTCCACCAGGTTGAACAGGATGCGGTTGTGGACCACCGGGGCGGCTTTCTCAATCTGCGTGGTGAGAAACAGCGGCACAAACTTGTACAGGAAAATGAAGAACGCGAACGAAAACACCAGGTTCAGAGTCATCGCCCAAGACGAGATCTCTTCCTTCTTCGCGTTCGGATCGCCTTCATCGAGCGCAGCATTGGCGGAAAACTTCAACGCTTTCACGCCCAGCCACATGGCCTGCCCCAGCGTGCCCACGCCGCGGAACAGGGGGTACTTGAATATCGGATATTTCTCCGACACCTTGTGCAGCGGCGCCTCTTCGGTCACCAGCGTTCCGTCGGCTTTGCGCACCGCCACGCAGTAGCTGTGCGGAGCGCGCATCATCACGCCCTCCATCACCGCCTGGCCGCCGACCAGCGTCTCTTCGCCGCTTTCCAATACGGGAAGCAACTGCACATGCGCAGCCATCCGGAAGAACTGTTTGAGGGAAAAAGGCATACTGCGGATTCTCCATCAAGTATACCAGCGTTGCTCCGCGTGGCTCGCCAGGTGGGTCGGCCGCCGAATCCGGACGCGAACTACTGCGTGGGAGGGGGAAGGATCCAATCTGCTCCCGGAGCCTTGAACCTCTTGAAGTGAAGAACAAGCGCAACGGCACATCCCAAGAGGATCGCGGCGGGAAAGATGTATCGGATGAGGGGGACACCTGCCAGAAATATGAACATGGTCGCAATGGCAACAAATCCGCCTGCACTGCCTCCGCTCACGTGCAGCTTCGACATATTGATTTGGACTTGTGGAGTTTGGGAGCTCATACTTCAGTTCCTGCCACCACAAGCGTGTCACAATAATCCTTCGGGTACAAGAGGAACGCCGAAGGCCCGGCCGCGGTGCACGATCTCCGTTTCCCTGAATCCCTATACTCAATAGAGGGCATGTCAACTACCGCGAAGGCGCAGAGTGCGCGCGCATTTTTTGGACCGCGAGGCGCTCTGTCGCGCTGGCATCCCCAATACGAGTTCCGCCGCGGTCAATTGGAGATGGCCGAGGCCGTCGAAGCGGCGCTACTCGAAAAGCGGCACCTCATCGTCGAAGCCGGCACCGGCACGGGGAAAACTCTCGCCTACCTGGTTCCCGCCATTCTTTCCGGCCGCCGGGTCATCGTCTCCACCGGCACCAAGAATCTCCAGGAACAACTCTTCTACAAAGACGTGCCCTTTCTCCAGCAGCACTTCTCGCAACCGCTGAAAGTCTGCTACATGAAGGGACGCGGCAACTATCTGTGTCGCGAAAAACTCTACGCCGCCGAGAACGAACCCATCCTCGACGGGCTGGATGAACTCACCGACTTCCGTATCATCCGCGACTGGGAAAAGACCACGGAAACAGGTGACCGCGCCGAGATCAAGCAACTCCCCGAAAAAAGCACCGCCTGGGCCAAACTCGATGCGCGCCGCGACATGTGTTCCGGACAGAAGTGCCCCCAGTTCGAGCGCTGCTTTCTCACCCAGATGCATGCCAAGGCGCACGAAAGCGACATCATCATCGTCAATCACCACCTGCTGTTCGCCGATCTCTCCGTGCGCGAAGAGGAGTTCGGCGGCATCCTCCCCGAATACAACGCCGTCATCTTCGATGAGGCGCACGAGGTGGAAGACGTCGCCGGCGCCTACTTCGGCATCGCCATCAGCACCTACCAGTTTCAGGAACTGGTCCGCGACACGATGGCCGTGGGCCGGCGCAAGGAGTTCGCCACCGCCGAACTCGACCGCGTGCTGATCGGCATGCAGGACGCCGCTGAGCGCTTTTTCTGGCTCTTCGGCGAATCGGAAGGACGCATCGGCTTCAGCCGTCATGCTTCCTTCCTGCAGCAATACGCCGAACAGTACCACGATGTCCTCTCCGGCCTGGAACTCACCTGGACCCATCTGGAACTGGTCAAGGGATCGCCGGAGGAAGTGATGCCCCTCAAGCGCCGCGCCCGCGAGATGCATGAGAGCCTCCGCCTCTGGATGGAAAGCGGCGACGCCCGCTTCGTCTACTGGGTGGAGCGCCGCGGCCGCGGCTGCTATCTCCAGGCCACGCCCATCGATGTCTCCGCCGTGCTGGCCGAGAAGCTATTCGACCGCGTCGACACGGTGGTGCTCACTTCCGCCACACTGGCGGTGGCCGGCAACTTCGACTTCCTGCAAAGCCGCCTCGGCGTCCCCCATGCGCGCACACTCACCGTCAGCAGCCAGTTCGATTACGGCAACCAGGCATTGCTCTATGTTCCGCAGCACCTGCCCGATCCGCGAAGCCCCGCCTTCCTGCTTGCTTCCTGCGAAGAGATCCTGCGCATCCTGCGCCTGACCCAGGGACGCGCGTTCGTGCTGTTTACCAGCTACCAACAGATGCGCGCCACCCACGAACGCATCGCCGGCGCCATCGACTACACGACGTTTCTACAGGGCACCGCCCCGCGGCACGCCATCCTCGAAGACTTTCGCTCCACCCCGAACGCCGTGCTCTTCGCCACTTCCTCTTTCTGGCAGGGCGTGGACGTGCCGGGGGACCAGTTGAGCTGCGTTATCATAGATAGATTGCCGTTCGCGGTGCCAAGCGATCCGGTGGTGGATGCCCGCATTCGTATGATTCGCGATGGCGGCGGAAACCCCTTCTACGATTATCAGATCCCGCAGGCGGCAATCGCGCTGAAACAGGGATTCGGGCGCCTCATCCGCGCACGGTCCGACCGCGGCATTCTCGCGCTGCTCGACAACCGCATCACCCGGCAGCGCTACGGGCAGGTCTTCTTCGATAGTCTCCCCGACTACCGATTCACTATGAACTGGAACGAGGTGGAAAGTTTTTTCGATGTTTGAAGTCTCAGTGGAAGAAAAGTTCGCTGCCGGCCACGCCTTGCGTAACTACAAGGGCAAGTGCGAAAACGTGCACGGCCACAACTACAAAGTGAAGGTGATTCTGCGCGGCCCGGAACTCGACGACATCGGCTTGCTGGTGGACTTCGCCGACATGAAGCGCGTGCTGCGCAAGGCCATCGCCTATCTCGACCACCAATTCATCAACGATCTTCCGCCGTTCGACATTATCAACCCTTCGGCGGAAAACATGGCGAAGTTCTTCTGTGAGGAAATGCAGAAAGGCTTGGAGGAGGGAATGGGCAAGGTGCCCGTCTCCATTCATGCAGTCAAGGTCTGGGAGACGGACACCGCCGTTGCTACTTACCGGCCGAAATGAGCCGCGTTGGTCTGCGCGTAGGCGGCCCACTTCTCCGGCAGATCGTCTAATGCGAAGATCGCCGAAACGGGGCAAACTGGCACGCACGCGCCGCAGTCGATACACTCCTGCGGGTCAATGAAAAGCTGGTTGGAGCCGTCGTAGCCATCCTCGTCCTTCTTCGGGTGGATGCAATCCACCGGGCAAGCGTCCACGCAAGCGGTGTCCTTGGTGCCGATGCAGGGTTCAGCGATAACGTAAGCCATAGAAGGAAGCTATAGCACAGCCGCAACTCTAAACTCAACTCAACCGTCCATATTCCCCAATACGCTCCGCCATGCCCTCCCCTCGTGCTATGCTCCTACGGTTAGCCAATGTTCCAGATCGAGTACGAACGCGCCCAGCAGGACATGGTGGTGATCCATGTGCGCGGACGGCTAATGTTGGGCGCCGATAGCCATCAGGTCGAGCAATTGGTGGCGCGCCTGCTTGCGGAAGGCGTGCGCGACTTCGTCTTCAATCTCGAACACCTCACCCACATCGACTCCACCGGCATCGGCCGCTTTATCGCCAGCTATAACCTCATCCTCCAGGTGGAAGGCGCCAGCCTCCGCATGGCCGCCGCCGCCGGCGCTGTCCGGGCCGCGTTCCGCGTCACCAAGCTCGATACCGTGTTCCCCTTCTTCCCTGACATCGCCGCCGCCTGCGCCGCCGCGTAGCGATTTTTTCCCAAACAAACCTATTGACTCGCTTCTTCACACGTGCTACTTTTCTAGCAGGTGCTGGAAAAACAGCACATCGAAAGAAACGAACTCAATGGCCCTTCCCACTCTCAGCCGCCGCGAACGGCAAATCATGGACATCCTCTACCAGAGCGGCAGAGCATCCGCCTCGGAGGTCCGCTCAGCGATGGACGACGCCCCCAGTTACTCCGCTGTCCGCGCCATGCTCCGCACGCTCGAAGAGAAGGGTCACGTACGTCATGAATTGGACGGTCTCAAGTACGTCTACCTGCCGTCGCTCGGCAAGGAGAAGGCCAAGCGCTCGGCCGTGAAGCATCTGCTGCACACCTTTTTCGGCGATTCGCCGGAACAGATCGTCGCAGCCTTGCTGGATGGCTCCGCCAGAAAGCTGACGCCGGAAGAGCTCACCCGCATGTCGGCAATGATTGAGCGCGCCAGGAAGGAGGGCAAGTAACATGCTGTTGCCAAGTGCAACGCTCACCGCCGCCTGGGGCGGCATTGCACTGAAGAGCGTGCTGCTGCTGCTGCTCGCCTGGCTGGCCGCAATGCTGTTGCAGAAAGCCTCCGCGGCGCGCCGGCACCTGATCTGGACCGCGGCAGCCGCGGCTTTGGTCGCGCTGCCCATCCTCGTCATCGCCGTGCCCAAATGGACGGTCCCGGTGCAGCAAATCGTGCCGGAAACAAGTCTTGTGTTCCGCACGGTGGCCGTCGTGACAGGAACGCAGACGCCCTCCGCGCCGCGCCCGTTCCCGGCGCCGCCGGCGGCCTCCGCCGCTTTCCAATGGGGCTCATGGCTGCTTCTGCTTTGGGCCGCGGGCACTGCGTTGGGCGCCCTTCGCATGCTCGCCGCATGGCTTCGTATCCGCCACATGCGCCGCAACGCAACGCCGGCGGACACAGAAGAAATAGACGAGTTGCGCCGTCTGCTGGGCATTCGCGAGCGTGTGTCCGTCTATCTCGCCGGAGAAGGTGTCATGCCCATGGCCTGTGGCATCCTGCAGCCGGTGATCCTCATGCCGTCGGAGTCCGCGGCATGGACCGCCGAACGGCGCCGCATTGTACTGCTGCATGAATTGGCGCATGTCGAGCGCGGCGATCTCGCCACGCATCTGCTGGCTCGCTGCGCCGTGCTTCTCTATTGGTGGAATCCGCTCGCCTGGCTCGCCTGGCGCGAATTCCTGAAGGAACGGGAACGGGCAGCCGACGATCTCGTTCTGCGGATGGGCGCCGATGCACCCGGCTATGCCAGCCACTTGCTGGACATCGCACGGGCTATGCAATCCACCTCATCGGCTGCCGTGGCAATGGCAAGAAAATCAGAACTGGAGGGTAGGATGATCGCAATTCTGGATTCGAAAATCGACCGCAAAGGCGCAGGCGCTGTGCTTGCCGGCGCGGCCGCCGCGCTGGCCATCTGCATGACCGCTCCGCTCGCATCGCTGCAAGCGCAGGAAAGCAGAACGCCGGCCCTTGCCGCCAATCCGAAAGGCGCGCCGGAAATCATGGGACAAGCCAACGCGCTGCGCAAACTGGGACGCCGCGAGGAGGCCGAACTCGCTTATCGCAAAGCAGCCGAACTCTTCGGCGACAAACCGGAAGCCGTCGATGCCGTCACCGCCCTCGGCGTGTTCGCCTTCATCCGCAAGGATCTGGCCGCGGCCGAAGAGCAGTTCAAACGGGCGCAGTTGCTCGATCCGGGCCGGGCCGGCGCAGCCACCATGTGGACCGCCATGATCCGCCAGACGGAGAACCGCATCCCCGAAGCGGAGGCGCTCTTCCAATCCGCGCTCGCCGTGCAGGGCGGCAACTCGCAGGAAGCCGCTACGACAATGGAGCTCTACGCCATCCTGCTCGAAAACGCCGGCCGCACACCGGAGGCCGCGGTGATGAAAGAGCGCGCCACGGCGATCCGCAAGCAGGTGGAAACCGCGGTCTACGCACCTGCGCCCAAGTCGGAAGCCCTGAAGATCGGTGGAGGCGTGGAACGCCCCTCGCTCATCTCCAAAGTGGAACCCGTCTACACCGACGAAGCCCGCGCCGCTCGCTATCAGGGCAGCGTCGTCCTCTCCGTCGAAATCCATCCCGACGGCAAGCCGCGAAACCTCCGTATCCTTCGCGGACTGGGCCTCGGCCTCAATGAACAGGCCATGGATGCCGTCTCCCGCTGGCAATTCCGCCCCGGCACAAAGGGCGGCCAACCCGTCACCGTCGCCGCCACCATCGAAGTGAACTACCGCCTGCTCTAGCATTTCGATCCGCCTGCGTCCGCGGGGTTGGCCATTCCTTACCAGGGCCGCCCCGCGGAAAATGTGCGTTCGCCGTCAATCTGATATCTTGTGGGGATTCGATTCGGGACGAAGACGCACAAATGGAAACCCGTCTTTGGAAGTTGGTGCAAGAGGCCTTCGAACAAGCCGCCGCGATGGGCGGCGACGAGCGCTCCGCCTTTCTCGCCTCCCTTCCGGACGAAGTTTCGCGGGAGACGGCTGCCCTCCTTGCCGCCGATGCCGAGGCAAGCGATTTCCTCGAATCCGCCTATGTTCCCTGGCCGCGGGAAGGTACGCACATCGGCCGCTATGTCGTCGAGTCGCTGGTCGCCCGCGGAGGAATGGGCGAAGTCTACAAAGCCCAGCGCGATTCCGGCTTCACGCAACAGGTGGCGATCAAAGTGCTCGGACCAGCCTTCGCCCTCCCCGACGCCGAACGCCTCTTCGCCCGCGAGCGCCAGATCCTCGCTCAACTCTCTCATCCCCATATCGTCCGTCTGCTCGATGGGGGCGTCTGCGAAGGCCGCCAGTATCTGGTAATGGAGTGGGTTCACGGCCAGCGCCTGGGCGATTGGGCGTGCACCGCGGGCATATCCGAAAAGCTGCTGATTTTCGAGCAGATCTGCGATGCCGTGCAAGCCGCGCACCAGAGCCTCATCGTCCACTGCGACCTCAAGCCATCGAACGTCATTGTCGCCGCCGGCGGGCAGCCCAAGTTGCTCGATTTCGGCATTGCCCGGCTGATCGATCTCGCCGGCGACTTGCCCGGCTCCACGCACACCGTCCTGCGAGCCTTGACCTTGAGCTACGCCAGTCCCGAGCAGGCCCGCGGGCTCAAGCCTGCCACCCCCAGCGATGTTTACTCGCTCGGCTTGATTCTCTATGAACTGGTCACGGGAGCCGTGGCGCAACCCGTCGAAGGCTTGCCGCTCGACGAGGCAATCGCAGCCATCGCCACAAAGGAGCCCGCAAAGGCTCACGGCATCCACCGGGATCTGGATGCCATCATCCGGATGGCCGCGGCCAAAGATCCGTCGCGCCGCTATCCAAGCGCCAAAGACCTCGGAGAGGATGTGAGGCGGTTCCGCATGGGCTATCCCATCGCCGCTCACCCTCCCTCCACCCCTTACCGCCTGCGCAAGTTCGCGGAGCGCAACCGCGGCGCGGTATTCGCCGGAGCCTTGGGACTGGCAGCCGCAACGCTGGCGCTGGCTGCCTTCATCGTGCAGTATGGCGAAGCGCAGCGCCACCGCGGAATTGCCGAGCGCCGCTTTGCCGCCGCCCGGCAGCTTTCTCAGATGCTGGTGATGGAAGGGCCGCAGCGGCTCGGCTCGATTCCCGGTACCATCGATACGCGCCGGTGGATGGCGCAGCAGGCCACACGCTATCTGGAACAACTCGCGGCCGATGCCGGCAATGACGAAGACTTCGCTCTCGATGTCGCCCGCGGCTACCGCCAGTTGGCGTTCCAGCAGTACAACACCAACGTTCCGAATCTCAACGATCCGGTAAGCGCCGCCAAAAGTCTGGAGATGGGAGCGGCGCTGCTGGAGCGCTTCCGCTCCCGTCAGCGCGACACCCAAGCCGAACTGGTCCAGAACTACATCGATCGCCCGTACCTGGCCTTGCGTCGCAATGCCGAGGCCATCGCACTCGAAGACCGCGCCGCGGCGATTGCCGCCCCCCTGGCGCAAAGCGGTGCGAAGAACGACCGGGATCTGCTCGCCCGCGTTTGGTTCAGACAGGCGTCGAACCTGGTGCGTCCCGCCGCGCAAAGGCTGGACCTGTGGGCCAAACTGGAAGGCTACTACCGTGAGCGGCTCAGCGAAAAGAAAGAGGATCCCAACCGCATCCGCAACCTCGCCCTGGTGCACAAGAGCCTGGCCAGCATCTTTACCGATGCGAAGAACTATGAGCGGGCTTTGCAGGAAGACCGCAAAGCGCTCGCTCTCGATGAGGAACGGCAACGGCTGGAACCGCACTCCACCGCGGTCTCGATGGACCTCTCCTTCGACTACGGCAGGCTCGGGCAGGATCTGGTGTTTTCCGGCCGTCCCAACGGCGGAATCGCCTACCTGCACAAGTCCGTCGCCATTCGCCGCGCCGCTGCCGCGGACGATCCACAGAACAAATTCGTGCAGGAACGGCTCGCCTGGATATTGGGGGAACTGGGAAACGCCTACCTGCTGGTCTCTCAACCGGCCGAAGCCCGGAAGGTGCTGCGCGAGGCCGTGGCCATCCGCGAGACGATTCATGCTCTCGGCATCGGTTCGCGCTCCATGCCGGACCTGCTGGCGTTGCTCGCCGCCGCTGCCGTTGCCGCGAACAACCCGGTGGAAGCCTGCCGCTATTGGCGCGGCGCGAAACAGTATCTGCCGGCAAGCACAGAAGGGGGAGACTCCGTCCTGCCGGCCGCCAGAATAGAGCGCGAAGCGGCCGCCTGCGGCCCGCGCTAGCCTTCCTGCCTGCCCGGCAAAGTGACCAGGGGTATCCTGGTGTAGATGTTCCTTCGATGTTTCGCGGCATTGCTCTGCTGCCTCCTGTTCCTCACCGCCCAACCGCGCCTCACCCTTTCCGTCGATACCGTCATGCGCGGACCGGGATTGTATGGCTACTCTCCGCAGTCCGTGCGCTGGTCCGGCGACAGCAGCCGGATCTACTTCCGCTGGAAACGCCACGACGAACCCGCCACGGCGGAGTACTCCACCTATGTCGTCCACCGCGATGGCAGCGGCCTGAAAAAACTCAGCGAGGAAGAGGCTAGGCAAGCACCGCCCACCGCTAGCGACGACACGCTGGACTGGAAGCTCTCCGTCTATGCCGAGGACGGAGACATCTTCCTTTACGATCAGATCTCCGGACGCCGGCGCCGCCTCACGCACACCGCAGACATCGAATCGTCCCCACGCTTCACGCTGGATCAGAAACGCATCGCTTTCGTGCGCGGGAACAACCTCTATGTGCTGTCGCCCGCCGATGGCTCCATGGAGCAACTCACGGATATCCGCACTGGCGGCCGCGACGACGAAGAGAAGAAGGGCACCGATAGCCAGGAATTTCTCAAGAAGGAAGAGAAAGATCTGCTCGACTACGTCCGTGAACGCGCCAGGAAAACCGAAGAGGACCGCGCCAAACGGAAGAAAGAAAATCCCCGCAAGAGCTTTCGGCTCACCGCCCGCCAGTCGCTCCGCGGCATGCAGCTTTCCCTGGATGAGACCACCGTAGCGGCGATTGTCGTCGAACGTCCCGAATCGGCCAAGCAGACAGCCGTGCCCGCCTTCATCACCGAATCGGCCTACACCGCGGAACTCCCGGCGCGCGCCAAAGCCGGCGATGCGCAAGCGCGCACGCGAGTCCTCTTCCTCGATGCCGCCACCGGCGAACCCCGCTGGCTCGATGCCGGCATTCAGGAAGAAGGCAAGGACGGCAAGAAGCGCGATCGCGACCTGCGCTTCTCCCGCTTCCTGTGGAGCGACGATGGCTCGAAACTGGCCGCAGTGGCCAGGTCGGCCGATCACAAGGATGCCTGGATTCTTGCCGCCGACCCCAAGACCGGCAAGGCCCGCACCATCGTCGCCATGCACGACGATGCCTGGATCGGCGGCCCTGCGCCACTCGCCTGCGGCTGGCTGCCCGGCAATCAGCGCCTGTACTTTACCTGGGAACGAGACGGTTGGTCGCACCTGTACACCGTCCCCTTTGCCGGCGGCGAGCCAAAGCAACTCACCTCCGGAAAGTGGGAGGTGCGCGATGTCTCACTCGCTGCCGGCAAAGGGCACTTCCTGCTTACTACTTCAGAGGTCCATCCCGGCGAGGAGCATCTCTACTCCATGAGTCTCGACGGAGGCCCCCGCACCAGACTCACCTCGATGCCAGGCGCACACGACGCCAAGCTCGCGCCCGACGGCGGCGCCCTTGCCAGCGTCTACTCCTACGTCAACCGGCCACCCGAGCTTTACCTGCTGGATCTGCGAAACCGCGCCGCCAAACCCGTACAAATCACCGATTCCCCCGCTCCCGACTTCAAAACATTTCCCTGGCTCGATGTTCCCATCGTCCACATCCCCGCGCGCGACGGCGCCTCAGTCCCGGCGCGGCTCTATAAGGGTCCCGCCTTCCAACGCGGAGGCCCGCTCGTTCTGTTCGTCCACGGCGCGGGCTATCTGCAGAATGTCCACCGCAAGTGGTCTCCCTACGCCCGCGAGTACATGTTTCATCATCTGCTGATGGAGCGCGGCTACATGGTGCTCGATGTCGACTACCGCGCCTCGGCCGGATACGGCCGCGATTGGCGCACGGCCATTTACCGCCACATGGGCGGCAAGGATCTCGATGACCACGTGGACGCCGTCCGTTGGGCCGTCCAGCAGCACGGAGTCGATCCGAAACGCGTCGGC
>JAEUQG010000546.1 GCA_016789755.1 Bryobacterales bacterium | reverse complement strand
GGTGGCGGGGAAGCGCCAGCGGCCGTTGGTTGTGGTGTGTTCTTTTGGGGTGAAGATGGCGGGCTGGTCCAGGCCTACGGCGGTGCGTGGGTCGGGCGGGGCGATTTCGATGATGCGCGCCGAGGCGATGCGCCGGCCGGTGACTTGGAAGGCTGTTTCTACCGATCTGGTGAAGCTTTTGTTGAGCACGTGCAGGAAGACGGTATCGCCAGTGCGGCTGGCGGCGACGTCGAGATCGGGATTACCGGAGGCGACGGCGATGCCCTGTTTGCCGTTGTGTTGTTTGAACAGCCGCATGATGGCGCCGACAGGGGTGAGATAGCTGATGCCTCTGGGGGTTTGGAGCATGACGGCGTTGACGGTCCAGCGGTTGCCGGCGAAATCGGCGCCGGTGGTCATGCGGACCTTGGCGCCGTGACGGTGATAGATGTTGAGAGTGCGGGCATGATAGGCGGCGGAGAGCCATTCGAGCAGGATGGGATTGGCGTTGTGGGGGACGAGGCTGAGATGGCCTTCGGTGATGGTGAGCAGGTGCTTTGCGCGTTGGGCGGTGAGGACCTGTTCGAATTCGATGACTCGCTTTTCGACGACATGGGTCAGTTCGAGTAATTCCTCCCAGGCGGCGGCGGGGTCCTTCTGATAGCGATTGCCACGGAGCCAGGTTTGGGGGCGGCGGGGGCTCATGCCCATCATGTGGAAGGCGAGGTAATCGAAGTGCTCACCGGCTTGTTTGAGCAACTCCGGAGCCCACAGGTGGCGATCGGGGCCGCTGCCTCCCCAGTCGCCCCAGCCGAGCAATTGGATAGAACGGTCGCGCCGGCGCATGGCTTTGGAGAACTCGATGGTGGTTTTGATGCTGGCGTCACGGGTGAAGACCTCTTTGCCGTAGGAAGTCTCGTTGCCGAGTTGCCAGAGTTTGATGTTGAAGGGTTGGGCGGCGCCGTTGCGTTTGCGCTCGGGGTGATCGGGATCGTTGCAGTAGGAGACCCAATCGGCGGCTTCGGCGGCATCGCCCCAGCGGCCGTCTTTGCGGTAGCGCTCGACGCCGTCGCCGGAGAAATTGACGCAGTAGAGCGGCTCGGCCTGGACGCGGCGGCAGAAATCGACGAACTCATGGGTGCCGACGCGGTGTGTTTCCCAACCGCTCCAAACGTAGTTGTACATGGGGGGGCGCTTGCGGGCAGGGCCGAGACCTTCGCGCCACTTGTAGTAACGGCTGTAGAGGCCTCCCCAGCGCATGACGTCGGGCGCGAGGTCGCGTGTGACATCGACGAAGTCTTTACGCCAGTCGTCCTTTTCATAGTCCCAGGAGGCTTCGACGGAGCTGTCGGCCACGCCGAGGGGTTCCATGAACTGCATGTAGAACATGGGGGAGAAATCGAACAGGGGTTTAGGGTCGATGGCGACATCGCCTTCGGCGGCGGGGGCTGAGGCGGCGAGGGCGGAGAGTGCGCCCAAGCGGAGGAGATCTCTTCGGGTGTTCATGGCTACTGCCTCCAGGCAGGATTCGGGAACAGGCGGTTTGCGGCGAGGGTGGTGTGTAACAGGTAGCGGAAGAGGCTTGCGGCGAGCTTGCGGTTGTCGCGGGTGTTGATGTATTCATCGTAGATCCAGGGATCGCCCAGCGCGACCACTTCGCCCTTGCCGTAGCGGACGAGGGCCATGATCGGCGTCTCACGCTCGGCGACGAGTATTTGCGCGCTTTGCGCCGTTATTTCGAGCGGCGCAACGTCGACGGCGTAGAAGGCGCCGCCGCCGGTGAGGATGTTCTGGTTGGTGGGGACGTGGAGAGTGAGCTTGGTGCGGCCCTGTTCATCGGCGTGCTTCGATTCCCGGAAGCGGATGCCGAATTGCTGTGCGAGGCGGTTGAAGTGATGGAATTCGGCGTTGCCGGGATCGTTGCCGAGGAGGATCAAGCGGCCGCCCTGCTTGAC
Organism: Bryobacterales bacterium; assembly: GCA_016789755.1. Taxonomy (GTDB): domain Bacteria; phylum Acidobacteriota; class Terriglobia; order Bryobacterales; family Bryobacteraceae; genus CADEFT01. The sequence goes on along the minus strand of JAEUQG010000546.1, from coordinate 13,567 downwards.
CCAATTGCCGATGGCGTCGATTTCGGCGGGCTGAATGTAGTTAGGCGTTTTGGTTTCCTGAGGGGTATCGGGATCGACAATGATGAGGCAGCGGGCAGGCGCGAGAACAGCGGCGGTAAGCGGCCCGGTTGCGGTTCTTCTATCGGCTCCGAGTTCGGCGAGGAGTTTATCGAGTTCGGAGAAGCCGCCCATGTATTTGCCGTCCCAGCGGTAGTGAGGCCGCTCCTCGTTGTTGTGCCAGCCGTCGAGGAGGACGATGGGGGATTGCGCCATCGCAGCGGTTGCGAGCGCGGCCAGGAAGAAGGTTCGCCACATGTAATCAGCCTAAAACTTGATGCGGGCCTGCACCAGCAGGAAGCGCATCGTGGTTGCGGTGTGATTAGTGACGCGGCCGAAGTTGGTGGAGAAGGGATCGACGACGGGCGCAGCAAACTGCGAGCGGTTGAAGACGTTGAGTACGTCGAGGCGCAATTGCAGAGCGGCACGTTCATTAAAGCGGAAGTCGCGTTGGACGTTGGTGTCCATGCGGTCGAGTCCGTCGGCGCGCACATTGCCGAGCCGGATGGGGAAGACACGCTTTTGGAAGGCGGCCGGACCACGGGCGGCGAGGCGTTCGAAGCCGTCGGTGTTGAACCAGCGGTCGAGTGTGCGTCCGGTGGAGGAAATGTTTGCCGGATCGCCGTTATAGAACAGGCTTGGCCAATTCAGCGGTTCGCCCTGCTGCCATTCGTAGGTGGCGGCTAACTGCCAGCCTCCGGCAATGTGGGAGAGCACGCCGGACTGCAGATGCTGGCGGCCTTTGCCGAAGGGCAATTCCCACACACCGGTTCCGGAGAAACGATGGGGGAAGCTGTCGTTGGAGATGAGATACATCGGTTTGGGGTCGAATTCATTGAAGAATTCGTTTGCTTCGCGCCCACGCATGGCGACGTAGCTGAAGTTGAGGCTGAGTCCGCGGGCGAAGCGGCGCTGATAGACGGCTTCGATGGAATCGGTACGGACGCGGCCGAGCGGAGCGAAAGTCTGGTTCAATCCGTTCATTTGGGGGAATGGGCGAAGGAGGCTGTTTTTGCGGATGAGGGCGGCGGTGAAGTAGCTTTGCGTGGATAGCTGCTGGAAGGCCGCCGGGTCGCTTTGCTGGAGGCTGGGGAAATTGGCAAGGCGGAAGGGATTGGCGATGTTCTGGTTGAGGTTGTTGGCGGCGCTGTCATTGCGGGTATTGCCGGAGGCCCAGAACTGCTCAGGGAGGGCATCGAGGCGCTGGGTGACACGGACGCGGTCGGAGTAGGAGCCGGCATAGCCGATGCTGAACACGTTCTGGCCGATTTGTTTTTGGAGGTCGACTCTCCAGCGGTGCTGACGGGCGCGGCGGGTGTCGAAGGGCATGAAGGTCCAGCCGTTGCCCGCGCGGGCGAGTGGGCCGAGCGCGGCGCCGACGGGAGTATCGAAGCGGCTGCCGTCGCGGCGCACGGGGAATGGGTCGGCCATGGGGGAAACGCCGGCGCGCGGATTGCCGAGCAGCCAATCGACTCCGAAGTTGTCGGTGGGGTTGCTTTCGGTGGTACGGCTGAAGCCGAACAGATCGGGCTCGCGGATGGTAGCGTTGATGGTGTCGAAGTAGGCGCCGTAGCCGGCGCGCAACACGGTAGATGAGTTGAGGCTGTAGGCAACGCCGATGCGCGGCATCCAGACGAGTTCATTCTGGTTCAGGCGTTCGGGCGCGCCATTGACGCCGGCGTAGCGCGAGCCGCCACGGACCTGGAAGGAAGAGGCGGCGAGTTCGGCGACAGGGCTGCGGGCATAGGCGGCCTGAGCGCCTTCGGTGATGGGGAGGGTGAGGGACGGGTCGAAGTAGGTGAGGGCGCGGTTGAAGCGTTCGCGGAGTCCCAACTCGTATTCCAAGCGGAGTCCGACGTTGAGGGTGAGCTTGTTGTCGATACGCCACTGGTCCTGAAGGAACCAGCCGGTGGAATAGCTGGCGGTGGCGTGGGAGTCGTTGGTGTCGATGCGGAGGTTGGTGGGCAAGCCCATCATGAAGGCCGCCCAACTGTGTCCGAGGTTGCCGGCGGGGGTGAGGTTGTCATCCTCGCGGCGGGTGAACTGATTGTTGAAGGTAAAGCTGCCCGAGGTGATGCCGGGCTGTCCGTTGTATTTCTGATAGCGGCGTGCGCTGATGCCTGCGCGGATGGTGTGCGCACCGCGGATGTGCATGACGGTGCTGTTGACGCTGAGCAGTTGATTTTGGGCAAACGCCGCGACGGGCTGACCCATCGTCTGATAGCCGTTGGCGGTCATGATGGGGAGGACGGCGTTGGCGGCGGCCTTCTGATCGAGGTAGGCGGGGAGGCCGAGTTTGGAGGGTGGGAAATCGAAGGGGACGCGAAATGCGGAGCCCTCTTCGAAGTCGCTCATCGAGGCGAGGATGTCGTAGACGGTGGATCCGGACTGAGTGAATACGTAGTCCAGCATGGCGCTCTTGAGGTTGCGGTTGACGCCGTTGGTATGGAGGCCGCGGACGGTCTCGTAAGTCCAGTCCTGCCGGTCCTCGCGGTATTTCATCCAGGTCCAGCGTCCGAAGAGGCGGTGGCGGTCGGAGAGGTTGTAGTCGATGCGGTTGGAAACGGACTTGTAGCTCCAGTTGAAGGGCTCAGCGGAGCCGGTGTAGTTGTTGAGGGGCTCGTCACGGGGATTGAGGGGCGGAGTGTTGGGTGTGGGGAGGAAGCCGGCATAGGCGCGATAGGCGGGATTAACGATGCGGTTCTGGGGAAGGATGTTGGAGGGGAGGGGATCGCGGATGAAGTTGCGAGGCCGGCTTGGATCGGGACGCACGGACAGTGGATCGTAGATGGTGTAACGGACGGGGTCGATGCGTTGGAGATCGCTGAAGTCGCCGTTGCGATTAGCCAGGGTGGGGAGGGTGCGGATGAAGCCGGTTTCGGCGTTTTTGCGATCCTCGAAGCCGTCCATGCTGGCGAAGTAGAAGAGCTTGTTGCGGCCGTCGATGATTTTGGGGATGCGGATGGGGCCACCGACGGTGACGCCGTAGTTGTTCGACCGGCCAGAGGCAATCATGGGCCGATTGCGCAGGTCGCTTGCCAGGGCAGTGTTGCCGGCGGTTTCGGCGGCGGAGATTTGGCGGTAGTAAGCCTGTTTGACGAAGAAGCGGGCTCCGTTCCAACGTTCCTGCCAATGCTGCCAGGTGAGATTGCCGTGTGTTTCGTTGCCGCCGGCTTTGGTCATGATGGAGACGCTTAAGCCAGAGCCATGGCCGACGGAGGCATCGAAGTTGGAGGTATCTACTTTGAATTCCTGGATGGTAGTGGAGTAGGGCAGGTAGTTGGCGCTGTAGTTCTGGCCGACGTTGGGGGCGCCGTCGAGAGCGTACTCAGTGCCGCCGACGCGTGAACCGTTGTTCGCTTCGTTGACGCCGCCGAGGGCGTTGACGCCATTGTAGCGTCGGCTGTTGCCGGATTGGACGCCGGGGACGAGTTTCATCAACAGGAGCGGGCTGTTGTTGAATGTGGGCAGGTCAGTGACGTTGCGGTTGTCCATGACGCGGCCGGAGGAGACGCTGGCGGTTTCGAGCAAGGGGGTGTCGGCGGTGACTTTGACGGACTCCGTGACGCTGCCGAGTTCGAGCCGGAATCCGACCTCCAGGCGGGAGCCGACGGGGAGGTCGATGGAATCGAAGAGGGCCTGTTTGAAGCCATTGGCTTCGACGCGGATTTTGTAGAGTCCGGCGACGAGGAAGTTGGCCTCGTAGTAGCCGGTGTCATTGGAGGTGAGGGTCACGGAGACATTGGTGCCGGTATTGGTGACGACCACCGAGGCGCCGCTGACGGCTGCCTGGGAGGGATCGAGGACGCGGCCGAAAATGGCGCTGCGCACTTCCTGGGCGGGCGCGAGGATGGCCGCGGAAATCAGGATGGCGATTGCCCGCAGAGTGGATTTGGACATGAGGCAGGGTCTCCTTGCTCCGGTTTATCTGTTTCGCATTGTGAAACCGGCGTATTGGCTTCTCCGAAACGCCAACTATATCGGCCTCTGCCGGCGATTGTCAAGAAGGGGTTCACTTTGCGGAGAGGATCGGTTTACAATGTGAAACGTATGCGGAAGACGACGGCGGCAGCGGCGGGGGTACGGGTTCTTCACAAGGCTCTCGATGTCATTGAGGCGCTGCGGTCGGCGCCGTCGGGACTGGCGCTGACGGATCTGACGGCGCGGCTGCGAATGCCGAAAGCGACGGTGTACCGGATACTGGCGACGCTGGAGTCGCGCGCTTATCTTGACCGTACGGGGGACAGCCGGTACCGGATCGGGCGGAAACTGACGGGAGCGAGCGTGTCCGGGGCTCCGGGGCAGGCGGAGGTAACGCGGGCGGCGCGGCCGCATATGGAGGCGCTGCTTGGATTGTGCAAAGAGACATTGAATCTGGGGGTGCTGGACGGGGGTGAAGTGTTGGTGGTGGGGACGCTGGAAAGCCCGCAGGCAGTGCGCATGTCGTCGAAGATCGGCAACCGGCGGTATCCGCATTCGACGGCATTAGGGAAGGTGCTATTGGCGGGGCTGCACGACAAGGAAGTGCGGAGGGTGATCCGCTCGCTGGGCATGCCGGCTTTCACCGACCGGACGATCGTGTCGGCGGATGCGCTGGTGGTGGAACTGGTGAAGGTGCGGGCACAAGGGTGGGCGGTCGACAACCGTGAGAATGAGGATGACGGGCGCTGCATTGCGGCTCCGGTGTTCGGGCCTGACCGGGCGGTGGTTGCGGCGCTGAGCATTTCCGGCCCGCTTCCGCGGATGACCAGTACGAGGGCGAAAGGATTTCTGCCGGATCTGCTGCGTGCGACGACAGCTATTTCAGCGGCGCTGGGCGGCTAGAGGAGAAGCTTCGAGAGCCGTTCGACCTGGTGGGGAGCTTCGCGGGCGATATTGGAAGTTTCATTGGGGTCGAGTTTGAGGTCGAAGAGCATGGGGCGTGGTTCGGTGCGAGGCTTGCCCTTGGCGGGCGGTTCGGTATCGAAGCCCCGGATGAGTTTGTAACGGCCGTCGAAGACCATCTGCCAGCGGTCGAGGGCGGAGAGCAAGTATTCGCGGTGGGTTGTGGCTTTGCGTTGGAGGAGAGGGCGGATGGAGAGGCTGGAGCTATCGGCGAGGCGCGGGGCGGAGGCGAAGTCGAGAAAAGTGGCGGCCAAGTCGTAATGGGCGATGAGGGCGTCGGAGGAGAAGGCTTGCGAGACGCCGGGTCCGGCGACGAGGAGGGGAACGGCGACGGAGGGCTGATAGGGCACGCTTTTTCCCCAGCGGTCGTGATCGCCGAGCATTTCGCCGTGATCGCTGCTGAAGAAGATGAGAGTGTTGTCCAACTCGCCGCGTTTGCGTAGTTCTTCCGTGTAGATGCCGAGCCAGCGGTCGATGTTTTCGACCATGGCGGTGTAGTTCTGGCGGACGGCGTTGTGGCGTTCGACGGAGTGTTCTTCGTAGTCTTCCGGTTCGGGGAACTGGCGGCGGCGGACGGTGCGCTCCATGCGGCGGGTGATATCGACGGGGTTGTGTGGGCCGGCGAAATTGATTTGGAGGAACCAGGGTTTGGCGGACGGGGCGCGGCGGAGCAGGTCGAGGCCGCGGGCGGCGATCCAGTTGTCGCAGTAAGCTTCTTCGGGGAGCGGGGAAGGCTCGGTGTTGAGATAACTGTTGTTGCCGGTGCGGCGGCGGAAATCCTCGACGTGGGCGGTGGCGAGTCCGCGGCGGTGGAGGTAGGCCATGTAGGGGTCGCGAGGTTCGGCGGCGCCGCTGGCGATGGCGTCCATTTTGCCGGCGCTATCGACTCCGTCGGAGAAGCCCCATTCGGGGAGGAAGCGGCGGCCATCGATGCCCCAATCCGGGGTGGCTTTGTGGAGATCGAACTTGCCGCAGCCCATGACGTGATAGCCGGATTCGCGGAGGACCTGGTAGAAAGTGGGTTGATCGAGGGGAAGGTCCTGGCCGTTGTTCCGCACTCCGGCGCGGGCGTAGTCCTTGCCGGTGGCGAGGCAAGCGCGGGATGGGGCGCAAAGCGGGGAGGATACGAGGGTGCGGGTGAACTGCATGCCGGACTTGGCGAGGGATGCCAGGTTGGGCGTTTCGAGCGGCAAGTTTTTCCGGGCGAGGAACCAATCGGGGCGCAGTTGATCGGGGAAGAAGAAGAGGATGTTGGGACGGCGGCGTGCCGCAGGGCGCGGGGCCTGCGGGGCTGCCGGAAGTGAGGACGCCAGGGTAAGGAAGCCGCGGCGGGAAACCATGGAGATCGAAATGGTATTCTACCATCCGGTTTGCCGCGGCTATTCTTTGCGGGGCAAGAAGCGGGCGGCGTTGCGGGTTTCGACGGCATCGGGGCCGCGGGAAGATCTCATGCGGTTGAGGCTGTCTTCGAGGAGGGGGGCGCCTTGGGCATCGCGTCCGGAGCGGATGAGAGCGCCGGCGATTTCGGCGTCGGCAACGGCCACCATCCAGGAGGATTCGGGGAAGTGCTTGCGGCGGATTTGCGCTGCTTCGCGGAGCAACGGCTCAGCCTCTTTGGAGCGGGCTGTATCGTTGAGAAGGGCGCCGAGCTGGAGGAGAGCGGTGGCGGTGTGGGGGTGGCCGGCGGGGAGTTGACGGGCAATGCGCAAACTTTCGCGCAGCAAGGCTTCGGCTTCGGTGTTTCTACCGGTCCGGCGCAGCATGCCGGCGAGGTTGCGCAGCTCGACACCGACGTTGCGGTGCTGGGGGCCGAACAGTTTGCGGCCCATGTCGAGTGCTTCGCGATACAGGCGTTCGGCCTCGTCGAACTGGCCGAGTCCGGCGAGGGCATGGGCGAGGGAACTCAAGGAGCCGGTGATATCGGGGTGATTTCCCGAATAGACGCGGCGGCGCATGGCGAGGGCTTCGCGCAGAAGGGGTTCGGCCTCTGTGTAGCGCGCGGCGTCGGTGAGGACTCCGCCGAGTTTGGCGAGGATGAGGGCGAGGCGCGGGTGGTCGCCTTTGAGCGTTTGGCGGCGGATGAGGAGACATTCGCGGAGATACTTTTCGGCCTCATCGAAGCGGTTCTGGGCGCGCAATGAGCCGCCGAGATTGCTGAGCACGGCGGTTTCGAGGTGCTGATTGGGGTCGTTGACGCGGAGGATATCGCGCATCGCCAAGAGGCGGCGGAAGTAGACTTCGGCGTCCTTGGGGCGGCCGGACTCGTCGAGTGTGAGGGCGAGAGTATTGAGCGATTCGGCGACATTGAAATGGCGTTCGCCATGGAGGCGGGTACGGATGGCGAGGGATTCGCGGGCGAGCTTTTCCGCGGAGGCGTAATCTGTTTTGCGGCGCCGCAGTTCGGCCAGGGCTTTGAGGGAGGCGGCGAGGGCGGGATCGTCTTTGCCGGGGAGTTTGCGGCGGAGGTCGACGGCCTGGGCGAGGAGGGAAGCGGACTGATCAAAGAGCCCGATGTTTTCGTAGATCTTGCCCATATGGTCGAGCAGGCGGGCCTGGATGGCGGGCTGGTTATCGAGGGCCTTGAGTTTGGCGGCGCTGCGGTCCAACACCTCGCGGGCGGTGATTTCGCGGCCGCGGGCGCGTTCGGGGTCGGCGACGGAAAACAGGTCCATCATAAACTGAGATACCTGTTGCGCGGTGTCGCGTTCGCGTTGGGCGCGCGAGGCGAGCACGGCCATGCCGATGCCGAAGGCGATGATGAGCAAAGCGACGAGGGCGGCCATGGCGACGGCGGCCTTGTGGCGGCGGGAGAATTTGTCGGCGCGGTAGCTCCAGGAGTCCGGGGCGGCGACCACGGGGAAGCCATCGAGGTAGCGCCGAATGTCCTCGGCGAGGGCTCCGGCGGAGGGATAGCGGCGCGAGGCTTCTTTGCGCATCGCCATGCGGACGATATTGTCGAGATCGCCGGAGAGTTGTTTGCTGAGGGTGTGTCCTTCGGTGCCGGAAGCTTTGCCGGCGGCGGTGCTGGGCTTGTCGGGTTCGGATTCGCAGATGATGCGTTCGGCTTCGGCGGCGGAGGTGTTCTCCAAGCGGAAGGGGCGCCGTCCGGTGAGCAATTCGTAGAGGAGGACGCCGAGTGCGTAGACATCGGTGGCGGTGGTGACGGGTTCGCCGCGCACCTGTTCGGGGCTGGCGTATTCCGGGGTCATGACGCGATCGGTAGCGCGGGTGAGGGCGGGTTCGTCGGCGTGGGCGCCTTGGTGGAGGATTTTGGCGATGCCGAAATCGAGCAATTTCACGTGGCCATCGGAGGTGACGAGGATGTTGGCGGGTTTAATGTCGCGATGCACGACGAGGCTTGCGTGGGCGCTCTGGACGGCTTCGCAAACCGTGAGGAAGAGGCTGAGGCGGCCGCGGACGGTGAGGTGTTTTTGGGCGCAATAGGCGTCGATGGAGGCGCCATCGACGAACTCCATGACGAGGTAGGGGAGGCCTTCGGAGGTGACTCCACCATCGAGCAGGCGGGCGATGTTGGCATGAGTGAGGTTGGCGAGGATCTGGCGTTCGGCGCGGAAACGGCGGAGGATATCCTCGCGATTGAGGCCATAGCGGATGAGTTTGATGGCGACCTGCTGGCGGTACTGATCGTCATCGCGTTCGGCGAGGAAGACGGAGCCCATGCCGCCGGAGGCGAGTTTGTGGAGGATGCGGAAGGGGCCGATGCGCTCGCCGGCGGAGTCGCGGTCTTCGAGGATGTGGCCGGCGGCTTGTTGAACGGACTTCCGGACCAGATCTTCCTGCTCGTCGGATGCGAGGAGGTCTTCGACCTGGAGGCGCAATTCGGGGTCGTCGGGGCACCATTGATCCAGGTAGGCGGCGCGATGTGGGGCGGGCAGTTCGGATGCGGCGTGAAAAAGTTCCTGCATCCGGAGCCAGCGGTCGGCGTTCATGCTCCGCCGGCCAACTGCTGTTGCAGCCAGGCTCTGGCGAACTTGAGTTCGCGATGAACGGTGACGGGGGAGACTCCGACGGCTTCGGCAGTTTCGTCGTAGGTGAGTCCGCCGAAGTAGATCAATTCGACGATGCGGGCTTTCCGTTCGTCGACTTTGGCGAGGGCGGTGAGGGCCTCGTCGATATCGGCGATGGGGGAATTGGGATCGCTGCCGACGTGTACGGCTTCATTGAGAGTCACTCTGGCCGCGCCAGCGCCGCGTTTTTGCCGGCCGCGGCTTTTGGCGTGATCGACGAGAATGCGGCGCATGACTCCGGCGGCGACGGCGAAGAAGTGAACGCGGTTCTGGTAGTCGACATCGGCGCCTGCCAAACGCATGTAGGCTTCGTGGACTAACGCGGTGGCCTGGAGGGTGTGTCCCTGGCGTTCGGAGTGCATGTACTTGTCGGCGAGCGAACGCAACTGGTCATAAACGAGCGGCAACAACTCGCTGATGGCCTTCGGGTCCCCCTCCCGGCCGCGTTTGAGCAGGCCGGTTACCGCATGCGGTGACTCATGCATTTCGTATAGTGCTTATCGTATCGTGCGGGGGAAGATGCGTCAACGCGGAGCGGCGTTGCCACAGGGTCCGCTATGATGAGCACTCGAGGAAGAAAATGGGGCACGATGTAGTGGTTTTGTTCGAGCATCCGGAATGGCAGAAGCCATTATGGGCAGCGCTGGAGAAGCGTGGTGTGGCGTATGGGGCGATCGATCTGAAGCGGGCCGCATTCGATCCGGAAGCGCTGCCGGGGGCGCGATTGTACTTCAATCAGGCGAGCCCGAGCGCGTATGTGCGAGGCAATACGCGGGCGGTGCCTTTGGCGCTTTCCCTGATGCGGTCTCTGGAGGCGGGAGGGGCTCGGGTGCTGAATGGATCGCGTGCGTTTCTGCTGGAACTGAGCAAATCGGCGCAGGCGGCGATGCTGGCCGGGTTGGGGATTGCACATCCGCGATCGCTGGCGTTCAACGACGCGGAGGTTGCCATTGAGCGCTGGGGCGGCGGGTGGCCGGCGCTGGTGAAGCCTGAGCAAGGCGGGAGCGGGGCGCGGATGTTCCTGCTGCACTCGCCCGAGGAATTGATACGGCTGCTGCGCGAACAGCCGTCGCTGTGGTTGCCGGACAATCTGCTGCTGTTGCAGGAGTACTTTCCTGTGGAGGCGGGGAAGGGAATCGTGCGGATGGAGTTTGTGGGAGGCAAGTTGTTGTACGCGATGCGCGTGGTTTCGCACGGGGCGTTCAACTTGTGCCCGTCGGAGGCCTGCAATCCAGAGGCGGGCGGGGACTCGCATTGTGCGCTTCCCGGGGCAGCGCCGGCCAAGCCGGTGGAGTTCTATCCTTTTCCGGAAGTGCCGGCGGAGGCTGTTGCCGATGGAGAGCGGATAATGGCCGCTGGCGGTTTGGATGTCGGGGGAATCGAGTATCTGGAAGCGGCGGATGGACGACGGATCTTTTACGACGTGAACGCCAACTCTAATTTGCGCGGGCCGATCGGGGAGGCTTTCGGGTTCGATCCTTTCGATCGCGTGGTGGATTACCTGCTGGCGGAACGCGCTCGACTGTGATCTCACGCCATAGACCGGGTTGCAGGCCTTCGATGGACCAGTCGCCGGAGCGGACCCGTACGAGCCGTAACGTGGGATGACCGACGGCGGCAGTCATGTGCCGCACCTGGCGGTTGCGCCCTTCGGTGAGGGTGATTTCGAGCCAAGCGGTGGGGACCGATTTGCGGAAGCGGATGGGAGGGTCGCGCGGGGGCAGGTCCGGCGGGGCTTCGAGCAGGCGCACATGGGCGGGTTTGGAGACGTAATCCTTGATGAGGACGCCGTCACGGAGGGCGGCCAACGCACCGGCGGAGGGGATGCCCTCCACCTGGGCCCAGTAAGTGCGTTTGTGGTGGAAGCGGGGATCGGTGAGCATGTGCTGCAGGCGGCCATCGGAGGTGAGGATGAGCAGCCCTTCGCTGTCGTGGTCCAAGCGTCCGGCGGGGTAGAGACCAGGCAAGGGGATGAAGTCTTTCAAGGTGCGGTGGGATGTGCCGGGTTCGGGTGTGAACTGGCTCAACACGCCGTAGGGCTTGTAGAACAGGATGACCCGCGACATGTTACCTGGATAGGGTAACGTAATGGCAGCGGATTCTGGTAGACTGCATCGCTGATGCCAGGGGTGAATTTTTTTCGGGCCGGCGCGATTCTTCTGCTGTTGTTCGGGATAGCGCATTTGGCGGGACATATCGCAGGACAGGGCGCTGCTCCGCAGAACGAGCAAGAGCGCCAGTTGAAGGAATTGCTTTACGGCTACAAGGCCGATTTGATGGGGTCGATGCGGAGCCAGGGAGAGATCCTGGACGGGTTCAGCCTGGCGATTTCGGTGTTCATGATCGGGGCGGGGCTAATGGGGTTGATGCTGGCGCGCAGTTCGGATGCGCGGTTGCTTGGGACGCTGGCGCTTGCGCACTGCGGGTGGGTAGGCATCCTGCTGGGGATCTCTTTGCGCTACTGGTTTCTGGCGCCGACAACGTTTCTGGCGGCGGCGTTTGTGTGTTTTCTGGCGAGTGCGGCGCGGCTCAAGGGCGCGCGAAGCGCTTGAAGAAACTGTCCTGCTTCCATGCGGGGCGCTGCGAGGCGTTGGCCAGTGCGGCGGCGACGGCCTGCATCAGTTTGTTGAAGCGGACGGCGGCTTCTTTGTCTACGGGTTGCTGCAGGTCGTCACTGACGGCGTGATAACGCTCCTTCATCCAGGTTTGAAAAATACGTTCCTCTGGGCTTGCGGGCTTGTAGCCCAGTTTGAAGGCAGCGGCGGGGATGCCGCGGCGGATGAAGCTGTACTGGTCGCTGCGGATGAAGCGGTTGCGCTGCGGTTCGGGATCGGGTATGACTTCAATGCCCGCTTTGGCTGCGACGCGCGTCACGGTGTCGGCGAGAGTGGATTCTTCCAATCCGTACATGATGACCCGTTCGAGGGGAAACAAGGGCAGGAACATGTCGAAGTTGAGATTGGCGACGATGGTGTCGCGCGGGGCGGTGGGTGAGTGCACGAAATACTGCGAGCCGAGTAAGCCTTTTTCTTCGCCGGTGAGGGCGAGAAAAAGCACCGAGCGTTTGAGTTTCTTGCCTTTGAGGGCTTTGGCGATTTCGATGAGGGAGGCGATGCCGGAGGCGTTGTCCATGGCGCCGTTGTAGATTTTGTCTCCGGTGAGGGTGCGGCTTACGCCTACGTGATCGACATGAGCGCTGAGCACGAGCAGTTCGTTTTTGAGTCGAGGATGAGTTCCCTCTTTGAGCCCGGCGATGTTGTCCGATAGCAATTCGGCGGTGTTGATCTTCATGCGGGCGGCGAGGCGGGCATGGAGCGGGAACTTCGGCAGCGGCTTGTTGGCGGCGGCGAGAGACAGGATTTCTTCAAAGGTATGTCCGGCGCCGTCGAGCCAGCGGTTGGCCTGTGCTGGATTGATGGTGACGGTGCAGCCGGGGCCTTCGGTTTCGACGCCGGCCAATCTCATGGCGGGGACGAAGCGGGCGGAGCGGGAACGCTCAAAGGAAGTGTCGGTTGCTGTGGGATTGGAAAGGATGGCGACGCCGACTGCTCCGGCTTCTTTCAGGCGGCGCCAGCGCTGCTCGGCCGACTGGTAATGGCTGACGAGGCTGGGGGGAAGATGCTTGGGGCTGCCGGTGAGGTAGACCGCGACTTTGCCGTTGAGATCGAGGCCGGCGAGTTCGTCGTACCGATGCTCCGGGACGGCGAAGCCGTAGCCGACGAAGACCATTTCGGCATCTATTTGCGGGACGGGGTTGCCGCGTAGTCCAAAGTAGGCATCGATGCCCAGGGTGAGTTTTTCGCCGCGGGAGGGGAAGCGGAGTTCGAGGCTGGAGGCGGGCTCATCCAAGGTGAGGGAGCGGAAAGGGACGGGTTGGAAATAGCCGCTGGCGGAGGCGGGGCGGAGTCCGGCGCGTTCGAATTCCTGCGCTACGTAGCGGGCAGCTTGTTTGTGGCCATCGCTGCCGGTGTCGCGGCCCTGGAGTTTGTCGCCGGCGAGGTATTCGACGTGAGCCCACCAGCGGCGGGCAGCGGCGGATTCGGCAGGCAGGGCGCCGGGCAGGCCGAGGAGCAGCAGGAGGAGGGAAAACATTCAGGCCTTCGATTGTTTGTAGGCTTGGCGGGCGGATTGGATCTGGCGGGCGTGCGATTCGACGTGGGCGGCGTAGGTGGAAAGGATACTGAGCAGGGTGATGCGGCCCTTTTCATTGTGGATGCCGGCGCGGTCGAAGGCTTCCGTGGGTTGTTCTTTCAGGAGATCGAAGTTTTCAGCGCGGAGACGGCGGAAGGATTCCACAGCGTGCGAGATCTTGCGGCGTTGGTAATCGAGGTTACCGGCCCAGGCATTCTGATCGAAGCGAATGAGCTGGGGTTCGTGTTCGGCGAGGATGCCGCGGCAGCGAGTAGCGAGGACGAGTTCGGTGTCGGCGAGATGGCAGACGATCTGGCGGATACTCCATTTGCCGGGTTCGGGGCGGAAATCGAGTTCGGCACCGGCGACTCCGGTGGTGACGACGGCAATCAATTCGCCTCCGCGGCGGAAGCGTTCGAGGAGATTCTCCAACTCGGTCATTTCAGTCCTTTAATAGTAATCAGCGC
>JAEUQG010000544.1 GCA_016789755.1 Bryobacterales bacterium | reverse complement strand
GGTGGCCATCCACAGGCGGGGATTGGCGAGGGACTGCTCGATGTGGGTGATCATGGAGCCGGAGGCGCCGGCGGGGATCCAATGCAGGCCGAGATCCTCGGAAACATAAATGCCCGTTTCTGTTCCAGCGAGGAAGCGCCGCTCGCGCGTGCGGTCGGCGGTGACGGACTGAACGAACTTGCGCGGGAGTCCTTGATCGCGGCGGGTCCAGGTACGGCCGTCGTCCTCGCTGAAGCCGATGCCGTCGGGCAGGGCGATGAGGATCTGCGTCGGGTTGAGGGAATCGAGGGCGACATCCTGCACTTCGGTCATCGAATGGCCGGTGAGGATGCGCCAGGTTTTCCCGGCGTCGGCGGAACGGATGCAACCGTTGCCGGCGGCGATGTAGAGAGTGCGAGGGTCGCGCGGGTTGTAAGTGACGGCGTTGATAGTGGGATGATTGAACCCGAGTTGGACCCACTTGGGGTTCTCGAAGGTAAACAGTCCGCTGGGCGGCAGTTTGGCGCCGACGACATAGCCTTTGGATTCCATGCCGCAGACGTAGAGACGATGGGGGGCCGGTCCGGCCGCGTGGAGGGCGGTGAGAACGGCCAAGGTTGGCAGACAACGTGCAACAGGGCTGAACATGCTCCGGCTCCTACTTGGGTTGTACTTATCGCTTAGCATTTTGATGGCCGCGGATCCTTATCGGGAGAAGTGGGTGTCGGTCGCCGACCGGCTGGTGACGCTGGCTCCCGAGACGTTCCCCTACAACTGGGGGGAGGGAGTGCAGCAGATCGGGCTGATGAAGACTTATGAACGGACGAAGAATGCGAAGTATCTGGACTGGATGAAGCGCTGGACGGCGTTGTATGAAGGCAAAGACAACCGCGAGTTGCTGAACATTCTGGAGAAGCCCTGGGGCGGCGAGCATTCGGCCTATTGCGGGCATTGGAGCCCGGCGACGGCGATTCTGCTGCTGCATCAGGCGGCGCCGAAGGCGCGCTATCTGGAGATTGCCGAGGCGACGGCGGAGTTCATCATGAAGCAGGCCGAGCGCAGTCCGGAAGGAGGTTTGGGGCATTGGAAGGGGAGCCATCAGTTGTGGGTGGACACGTTGTACATGGCTTGTCCGCTGCTGTCGGAACTGGGGCGGATGAAAGGGCGGAAAGACCTTGCTGCCGATTCGGCGGCGCAGATTACCGTATACGCGAAGCATCTGCAGGATGCGGACTCAGGGCTCTTTTATCACATGTGGGATTGGGAGACGGGCAAGCGGACGCCGGGGCCATGGGGGCGGGGCAACGGGTGGGTGATCATGTCGATTGCGGATGCGATGGAGGCGTTGGGCGGCAAGCATGACGGGCTGAAGAAGGTGCTGGAGGCGCAGATGCGCGGGCTCGAAAAGACGCAGGATGGGGAGGGTTTCTGGCGCACGGTGATGGACGATGGGGGAAGCTATCCGGAGTGTTCGGCGACATCGATGGTGGTGTACGGCGTGTTGAAGCTGGTGCGGCTGGGGGTGTTGCCGAAGGAGAAGGCGGCAATGGCGATGAAGGCATGGAAGGCGGTAAACGAGCGGTACGTGAAGGACGGGCTGGTTACCGGCGTATCGGCGGGGACGGTGCCAAAGGGGCGGGAGTATTACCGGAAGCTGCCGGCTGGAACGGAGACGTGGGGGACAGGGGCGTATCTGCTGGCAGGGAGTGAAGTAGACCGGAGGCGGTGACCGGTCTGGGGCAAGTTTCGCAAGGCTGTGGGTGAAAAGCCCGCTTGCGGCCCGTCCGCTCTCGGATTCGGACGGGCCGCAAGCGGGGTAGTTGAACTTAGTTGGCGGTCACGTTCTCGGCGTGAAGCCCTTTTGGACCCTCCCGAACTTCGAACTCTACAATGGATCCGTTGTTCAGGGTGCGATACCCGGACATCTGAATCGTCGAATGGTGAACGAAAACATCTTCACCGGTATGCCGCTGGATAAAGCCGTACCCTTTGGCTGAGTTGAACCATTTCACAGTGCCTTTTTCCCGTAACACAAATCTTCTCCTATTGTGTCTTCGGACCCGGAAGGGCCGTTGTGCAAAACGCCGTACACAGCGGCGGTTGGAAGAGCCGGTTTGCGCCAGTGAGCTTGAAAGCACAAAAGCCGCTGGAGACAGGAGTCCCGGCGGCTGCGGCGGAAGCAATGGACTGACGAAGTCGACGCATTCGGTACAACACAACTGCTGGCGTTTTACGCATTGTGGCAGATGCGTATAAAACATTCAAGTAGTTTTTTGTTTGGAACAAAAAAAGTTGAAAGTGTTTGGAAGTGGGGGGCCGCGGCGCGGGGTGGCATACTGGGAGCATGATTTCCAGGGCGCTGATCGGGATGATGTGGGCGGGCCTGCTGCAAGGCCAGAGCTGGACGCAATGGGGGATGAACGCGCAGCACAACGGGACCGTGCGGGTGGCGGCGCAGAGCCCGTCGCGGCTCTTGGCGGAGGCGGTGCACGACCGCTGGTCGCAGTCGATCCAAGCCGAGGGAGGCGGGGATCTGTTCGCGCACTATCAACCGGCGCTGGTGGATGGGCGCGATGTGTTTCTGACCTACAAGGGCGGTCGTTACGTTTCCTGCCAGCCGGCGGGATCGGGATTCCCGGCGCCATGCGGGTTCGCGGCGTGGGATACGCAGACCTGGGGCATGAAGCAACTGCGGTGGGTGGGGGACGAACTGCGGGAGCGGTGGGCGGTGGAATCGGACTGGAAGCCGGCGCCGAATGCGGGCGTGCTGCGCTGGGAACCGGTGTTTCACGGGGTGGTGTCGGATCAACTGGTGGCGATGCCCGCGGCGGGCGGCGATGTCGTGGTGTTGCGGCGGAACAACGGGCGGCAGGCGCGGCGGATTCAGCCCTTCGGGGAGACGGTGGATGCGAACAAGTATGTGGTGAGTCCGCTGACGTTGGACGATGCGGGGAACCTTTACTACAACGTGTTGGAGTTGGATGCCGAGGATCCTTGGGGAAACCGGCGCGGGACCGATGTGAAGGGGGCGTGGCTGGTGAAGGTGAACCGGCGCGGCGAGACGAGCATGGTGAGTTACCGGGAGTTGGTGAAGGATGCTCCGGCGACGTGCCGGGGAACGTTTGGGAATGAGCAATTGCCATGGCCTCCGTCGCCGTCGGCGGCGCCGGCGAGCGTGCCGTGCTTGAGCCAGCGGCCGGGGGTGAATGTGGCTCCGGCGGTGGCCAAGGACGGGACGGTGTACACGGTGAGCCGGGGGCATTCGCAGGCGGGGGCGCGGTATTCCTATGTGATCGCGGTGAATCCGGATCTGACGGTGAAATGGGCGGCGTCGCTGCGCGGACATTTGCGCGATGGATGCGGGGTTGGGCTGCCGGTGGGCGGAGCTGGGGGATGCCGTGCGGGGACGGCGGCGAATGGAGTGGATCCGGCGACGAATGAACTGCCGGCGGGACAGGTTTCGGATCTATCGACGTCTTCGCCGGTGGTGACTCCGGATGGAGGCGTGTTGTATGGGGCGTTCACGACGTACAACTATCTGCGGGGGCATTTGTTCCACTTTTCGGCGGCTGGGGAGTTTCGGGCGGCGCACGATTTCGGATGGGATACGACGCCGGCGGTGTTTGCGCGGAGCGATGGATGGCATGTGGTGATTAAGGAGAACAACTACGGGATCGGGTCGTATTGTTTCGATCCGCGGTTTTGTCCGAGCCGGGAGAACGGGCCTTATTACATCACGCAGTTGAATCAGGAGTTGAAAGTGGAGTGGCGGTTCCAGAACACGAATCCGCAGGAATGTTTCCGGCGTGCGGATGGGAGTTTGTCGTGCGTGCCGGCGGCGCCGGGGGGATTCGAGTGGTGCATCAATGCGCCGGCGGTGGATGCGCTGGGGAATGTGTATGCCAATAGCGAGGACGGGAATTTGTATGTGATCGGGCAGGGGGGCAAGGAGGTGGGGCGGTTCTTTTTGAATCTGGCGTTGGGGGCGGCGTATACTCCGCTGTCGATCGGGCCGGATGGGCGGATTTATACGATGAACGATGGGCGGTTGTTTGTGGTGGGGGAGTGAGATTGCGGTGGGGGGAGGTGCAGCCGGGCTACTGAAAAAGCAACTGAAAAAGGCTGTTCGTAGTTTGTCAATCTGTCCGCTTTTATTCACACACGATCTGTCCGGTTCAGGTTATTTGGTTCGCAGGTCCTCTTCGGCTTGCCGAAGGTGGTTTGCGTGTTTTCTTTTTGGGATATAGGGAAGCTGCAGCCGGGGCGGTGGGAAATTGGTAATCCCTGCTTTGCGGTATTTCCATGGGGCGGGGGGCGCGGGGGGAAACCGTCTTTTGGTTTTCCACGGCTTCCACGGGCCCGGCTTTTCCACGGCCCTTGCCGCACTTCTTTGCTGCTCTCTGCGCATTGGCTCCGTCGGCCAGGTAGCGACCCACTACATGCGGAC
>JAEUQG010000493.1 GCA_016789755.1 Bryobacterales bacterium | reverse complement strand
GAAGTCGGCGCCCAGATGGACGGAGTGGTCCGCACCATTCTCGTCACAGAGGGCCAACTGGTGAAGAAGGGCCAGCGCGTCGCCGAAATGCACTGCCCGGAACTCCCCGCCGAACTCGCCCACGCCGAAGCCCTGGTCGAGCAATCCCGCCAGGCCCGAACTCGTGTCGAGCGCGGCAGCCGTGAGGAGGAGCGCCGCGTCTCTGAGCAGAAGGTGGCCGCCGCCCGCGCCACTTTGGCCGAAGCCAAAGTCCACCTCGACCGCATGAAGTATCTGGTAGGTCACGGCGCGCTGGCGCAAAACCAGCTCGACCGCGCCATCCGCGATCACGACGTCGCCACCGCCCGGCTGAACGAAGCCATTCGAGCCGAGGAACTGGTCAAGGCCCCGGCCCTCCCCGAAGACATCGCCAAGGCGGATGCCGAGATCCTTGCCGCCCGGCAGCGCGTGGATCTGGTCAACCGCCGCATCTACAAATGCGGAGTGGGCGCGCCCGCCGACGGCACGATTCTCCGCGTCATGCTCAAGCCCGGCGAATCGTTCAGCACCATCAACCCCCGCCCCATCGTCACCATGGCAGACTTGTCGTCCCGTCGCGTGCGCGCCGAAATCGATGAGCAAGACGTGGCTAAGATCGAACTGGGCAAACAGGCGGAGATCTGTGCCGAAGGCTATCGCGGATGCCGGTGGAGCGGTGCGGTAGAGATGATTTACAACTCCATGGGGAGGAAGAGAGTGCGCAGCGGAGATCCATCGGAGAAGGCGGATCGGGACGTGCTCGAGGTTCTGGTGAGCGTGCGCGAGGGGAAGGGGGATCTGCCGCCAGTTGGTCTGCGCGTCACAACCCGTTTCAAGGCGGGGCACTTCAGCGAGCCCGGAAACCAATTGAAAAAGGCAGACCGATGAATGTTCATCGGTCTGCCCTTGTTGAACTACTACAACGTTTGTTTGCTGCGTCGGGTTGCGTTAGCTGCGGCGGCGCATCACGCCGGCGGCAACCAGAGCGGCGCCGATCAAACCGAAGGTGGCAGGCTCCGGAACGGAGTTGAAGTTGGCCGAGTAGTTCTCGGTGATGCTGCCATTCTGGTTCACGATGGTGTTGTAGATCGAACCGGAAGAGACGTCAACCTGCGTCGTGAAGCGGCCACGTGCGTGGGTTGGGCCATTCACGCCATCCACGAATTCGCCGGTTACCACAAGAGTAACGGTCGTGCTGCCATCGCCATTCTGCTGCAGGGAGAACACACCCAGGGAGCAGGAATTGCCGGCAGTCACGCCAGCTACCGTGCAGGCGCCGCTGTTGGCGGCAGGAGCCACGATACCGAGCAGGTTAAACGCAAGCGTACCGAAGCCAGGCGCCGTGAAACCGCTCAGGAAGTTCGGAACAGAGAGAGGACCAGGCGTGGGGGGCGGGGTCGGATCCACGAGATCCAGAATGGTGACGTTCTCGATCGGAGCTCCAGGGAAACCACCTTGGGCGCCGGCGAAATAGCCGGTGCCGTCCTGCACGGTCGCGGTGCCGGACACCACGTTCGCGAAGGGCTGGAAGTTGATCGTGCTCAGATTGACCTGAACGTTTCCGCCGATTTTCAAAACGCCATAGATTGGTGCGGCCGAAGCCGTTACTCCGAGCAGGGCCATTGCCGAGACCGCAAGTGCCGTACGCCCGAGAGCCTTCAACAAGAATTCTCGCATAGTTCCTCCAATTTTTATTGAAACGGGCACAGGCTTGTCCCGCTACAAAGTGAGTATGCTTGCTCCGGCCCGCTTTCGCCATGAACCGATAGACACAAACCGAGTTCGGTTTGGTACTAGTCCAATGCCATCCGGCTGCGCAGTACCACTGCCCCGCGGTGTCTCCTTGTTGGGTGTAAGTAATTGATAGTAAAGGTGATGAACGCTTGTGACTTTCGTCCCCCCGCGGCCGGGGAGCGGTACTCAAAAGCCCCGAACGCGGTACCCGCAGGCCTCAGATTGTCATCGTGCCAGACATTCCCGGGGTCTTCTGCCGGGTCATGGGGAGTTGGATGGCGGTTACCACCGAGGCCCCGTCCCGAATCGCACTGCCAATCCGAATCTCGCCCGGGACGATCACTGCCGGCAAGTCGCGTCCGCTTCCTCCGTCCCCGCCCACAGCCAGCACCCTGCATCGCGAGTCGGGGAACCGTGCAACTTTTCAGGCGGCCCTGCGTCTAGTAATTGATGAAGAAAAGACGAATGCGGTGGGTGAGCGGCGTGTTAGCCATCGCCGCCGGAACGCTCTTCGCACAGACGGGCGATGAGGAGAAACGCGTGACCGGCAAGCTGTCGAGAAGTTGCGAAAGCTGGTAGCGGCGAAGGCGATCAAGAACATCAAGGTCCTCTTGGGGGATCAAAGCGACCCCAAACTGCCCGCATCACAGGTGGACGCAATACTTATAGCACTCACCTACCACGAATTTGGCGATGTCGTCGAGATGCTATCGAAACTCCGCGCCGCGCTGAAGCCACGCGGCCGTCTCCTTATCTTTGAATCGATTAGTGCGAAACTTCGGAAGCATTCGCAGATGGCGCAGGCAAAAGAACATGAAATCTCGCTGGACCGCGTCGAGGCAGAGTTGCGTGCGGCTGGGTTTACGATCCTGGAGACCGTCGATCCCCTATGGCCAGACACAGAGACCTCAAGGTATTTGATTGCGGCGCGCAGGTAGTAGGGCCGCGGAAAGGCACGCTCCGTGCAACCCGCCGCTCAGCAGCCGTGCCGCTCACTTGGCGGGTTCTGTTTCAGATGGAGCGATGGGATGAGGGTGCGGTCGCGCAGCACGGTGAGGGGGGCTTGCAACCTCCATGGCTTGCACCGAGCTAGGGCAGCTAGAATGGGGACAGGAGCGCATATGGAAGTGAACTTGCCAGCCGACTTGACGCAGCAACTGCAGGCCGAAGTTGCGGCGGGCCGCTATCCCAGCGCCAGCACGCTGATCGAGCAAGCTCTCCGCCGTTTCTTGACGGAGCAGCAACGTGGCACGGAAAGGTTGGAGGCCTTGCGCCGTATTGGTCAAGCCGTGGATGACGCAGGGCTGTACGAGCGCGTCATTCTGCCTGACCACCAATGACGGGTCAGCCGCCGGTACTCCTCGACGCGTGCGTCTTGGTCAACTTCTCACTCTGTGACACTTTGCTGCGTTTGGCCGAGCCACCACGGCTGTACGAGCCCAGGTGGAGCCAGCAGATTATCGGCGAAACCACTCGCGCACTCGAAGCCAAGCTGAACTGGCCCCGCCATCTTGTGGCGCACTTCGAATCTGAGTTGCGCGCACATTTCCTGGACGCCTGGGTCGAGGGCTGCGACCACCTGATCGCCTCCGTCGGCAACGAGTCGAAGGACCGGCATGTCCTCGCAGCCGCGGTGCATTCGAGCACGCCAGTGATCGTCACCCTTAACCTGCGCCACTTCAGAGAGGAGCATCTGCTTCCGTGGGGCATCACTGCTGTGCACCCGGACCGCTTCCTGGTCTCTCTGCATGCGCAGGAGCCCGAACTTGTCCGCGAGAAGGTACGGCAGCAAGCCGAGGACCGGCGCCGTTCGTTGATTCAACTCGCCGGGATTCTACGAACGACAGTGCCCGAATTTGCGCACGTTATCTCTCCGCTCCGGACGTGAGTGCCGCCGTAGCCGCTTCCACTGAGGCCATGTCGGCAGGCTTTGGATTGCGGAGCCGTTCAAGACTGAGGTTGCCGCCTGACGCTTCCTTCACAACGTCTGCCAGTCTCTTGCGCTGCTTGTCCGCCACTTTGCGAGCGGCCTTGCAAAAGTCGACCGCGCGCATCCTCAATTGGAAGCGGGCTGAGCACTATCCACGCCGGCGCACTCTGGGGAAACGATGCCGAACACATCGCCGCCGGCTTTGAGCTGGCGGAACGCGAGCACTTTGTTGTTGGCGTCGAGAGGGCCGGTGACGATCGCACCGCTATTCGATCTGCACGGCGGTGCCGCTGGCGCTGACCATCAGCATGGTTCCACCGCCGGGCGAGATCTCCTCGAAATCGAGATCGACGGCGATGACGGCATTGGCGCCTAACTGCCGGGCCTGCTCGGCCATCTCGGCGATGGCGATATCCTTCGCCTTGCGCAATTCGCCTTCATAGGCGGCGGAACGTCCGCCGACGATATCGCGAATGCCGGCAAAGAAATCCTTGAACAAATTGGCGCCGAGAATCGCTTCGCCGGAGACAATGCCGAGGTACTGACGGATTTTCCGTCCCTCTAATGTGTTGGTGGTGACGATGAGCACAGCTCCATTATGCGCGGGTTGCGGCGCGGTGGCGAACCCCCGTTTACTGGCTCACAGGCGCGGGCGCGTCATTGGCTGCGTAGCGCTCGAAGAACTCGATGATGCGGAGCATGTGATCCATGCGCTGGCGCGGCGCTCCGGAGCGCGTCAGTTCATGCCCCACGCCGGGATAGCGCACATACTCCACTTCGCGGCCGAGGTCCTTGAGAGCGCGATACATCATCTCGCTTTGCGAGACGCCGGTGCGCAGATCCTGGCTTCCGTGAAGGATGAGAAACGGGGTGCGGATGTTGGCGACGTGGGTGAACGGCGACTGCGCGTCGAGGATACGCCGCACTTCGGGCTGGTAGGGCCTGCCGCCGAACGCGTTCTTCACCAGGCGGAACGCATTGCCTTCGCCGTAGAAGGTGGTGAGATCGTAGACGCCGCGCTGCGCCGCGGCTGCCTTGAAGCGGTGATCGTGAGCGATGATCCAGGCCGTGAGATAGCCGGCGTAGGATCCGCCGGTGATGAAGAGCCGGTCTTTGTCCAGCAGCGGATTGGCGGCGGCGGCATCGTCGAGCGCAGCCAGAACATCGCCGGCGGGGCCATGGCCCCAATCGCGGTAGTTGCCCTTCTGATGTTCATAACCGTAGCCGCCGCTGCCGCGCGGATTCGAGTAGACCACGCCGTAGCCCCAGGAGCAGAGCAGTTGGAACTCGTGCCACATGCTGAGTTCGCCGGGTCCCCACATGGCGGTGGGACCGCCGTGAATGTCGAGCACCCAGGGATACTTCTTTCCGTTCTGCGCGCGCACGGGGTCCATGACCCAGGTCTGCACCTTCACGCCATCGGGGCGGGTAATCCACTTCTCGCGCGGGATGGAAAGGATACGGCCGGCGAGCCAGGTCGAGTTGAGTTCGGTGAGTTGGCGCGTGGCGCCGTTCTTGTCGCGCAGGTAGAGTTCGTTGGGATTGGGCACGCTGATCAGGGAATAGACGGTGCGGCCGGCGCTCTCGTCGAACACGCCGACGCCCACCGGGCCATCGACGATTCGCTCCAACTTCGCGCCCTTGGAGCGCAGCAGCGGCGAGCCTCCATGCCAGGGCGACGTGAAGAGCACGGCGCCGTCGGAGGCGATGAGCGCATCCTCCGTATTCGATTTCCATTCAGCGCCGATCCATTCCATTTTCTTTGCCGCGAGGTCATAGCGGCCGAGGCGCGATTGGCGGAACATCGGCTCATCCTGGCGTTGCGCGGTGACTAAGAGGTGCTTGCCATCGGGATAGAAAGAAGCGTCGCTGTAGCTTTCCTCCGCATCGTCCAGCACGGGGCGCAGGTTGGAACCATCGGCGTTCAGCATCCAGATGGCGGTGCGCCGTTCGCGGTCGGGATGTTGCGTGCCGGCGGGATTACCGGTGCAGACAAGGGATTCGCCGGTTGGCGAATAGCGGCAGCGCTCCAGACCGGTGGAGGCTTTGGTCAATTGCGTGGTCTTCTGCTCGCCGTCCAGATCGACGGTATAAAGATGAGCGATGCGCATCTCGTTTTCAATCCCCATCTCACCCTGATAGGCGAGGCGATGAATGGTCAGTGGATCGCCGGCGGCGGAGTTTTTCTCCAGCCAATCGCGGATGGCCTTGCGGTCTCCGTCGGGATTGCCGGCGGCCTTGGGGTCGGCATCGAGCCACTGGCGGCGTGGACGTTCGGAATCGAACCCAGGCGCAGCGTCGAGCTTGGAGAGAGGAGTGCGGCTGCTCACCAGCAACCGGCGCCGGCTGGGATGCCACACCGGATTGGCCGCGCCGTGCTCAAGCGAGGTGACTGGACGCGCTTCGCCCGATGCGGAGGCGGGCATGACCCAGACCTGCGCGGTACGCTTCTCGCCGGCGCGCACGAAGGCCAGCATCTTGCCATCGGGGCTGAGCGCGATTCCGCTGTCGCTGCGCTCGCCGAAGGTGAGTTGGCGAGGCTTTGCATCGCGGCTGTTGAGGTCGATAAACCAGAGGTGCGTGCGGTAGGTGTGATTCTCTTTTTCGGAATGGATGGATTGCACGGCGTAGACAGCGAATGCTCCATCGGGCGAAACCTTCACCTCCGTCACCTTGCGGATCTTGAGTATGTCGGTGGTTGTGACAGGCTGCTTCTCGGCCCCATCGAGCAGCGCTATCGCCAGTGCGATTTTCCACATGAAGGCGATTAGAGCATAGTCTGCGAGGCATTCGCCTGCGTTCGCCAGATGCGGCTAGGGGACGTAGGCGAACTCATTGGAGTTGAGCAAGGCGCGGCACCAGGCCGAAAGAGAGTGCCGGGCAGCGAAAGCATCGTCGCGTTGCTGTTCCTCGGGCGAGGGGTCGCGGCCGAAAAGCAGGCGGTAGGCGAGGCGGATCTGCGCTTCACGGCCATCGGGCGCCTGGCGCTGGAGCCGCCCGGCGAGACGGGCCGACTGGCTGATCACGAAATCGTTGTTCATCAACGTCAGCGCTTGCACCGGCGTGTTCGAGACGGGGCGCTGCGGCGTGGCGACCGAAGGATCGGGGCAATCGAAGCTGTCCATCATGATGCGTTCGCCACCGCGCACGACGAAGCGGTAGACGGCGCGGCGCCATGTTTCCGGCCCATTGCCGACAGCGCTGTAAATGTACGATCCGCGCCCTCCTTTCTTCTGCAACAGGTAACTGGGTCCGCCCATCTTCAGATCGAGGTTGCCGGCGACGGCAAGCAGCGTATCGCGCACCGTTTCGGCATCCATGCGCTTCAGCGGCATGCGCCACAGCAGACGATTGCCGGCATCGGCGGCGAATGCTTTTTCGTTCATGGCGGACGATTGGCGGTAGGCGCGGGAAAGCAGAATCCGGCGGTGCAGCCACTTCATGCTCCAGCCGTTGCGCTGCCATTGAACGGCCAGCCAGTCGAGCAATTCCGGGTGCGAAGGACGGTCGCCGTTGACGCCGAAATCGCTGGGTGTGTTGACGATTCCGTTGCCGAAGTGATGGAACCAGATGCGATTCACCATCACGCGCGCGGTGAGCGGATTGGCGGGATCGGCGATCCAGTTGGCCAGAGCCAGACGGCGGGCGGCGGCATCGTTCATGTCCACTTGCGGAAGCGGGATACCGACGGCGGAAAGCGCGGTGGGACCAACCTCTTCGAGCGGACGCTTCACATTACCTCGCTCGAGCAGGAAGGCTTTCTCCAGTTCCTTCGGCTTGGCGGCATAGAGCTTGGCGATGGAGGGCGCGGCATCGATGCTTTTCTGGAGTTCCGCGATCCGCGCCATGAGAGTGGCGCGCTGCGATTGCTGTTGTTGGTTCAGGGCAGAGAGAAACTCGCCGTCGCTCAGCTCCGGGAGATCGAGTTCGTTGCGGCCGACATGATCGAGCGAGGTGCAGAGCTCTTTCCACTGGCCTTCCACCAGGCCTTCCAGGCGGTAGTTGGAGATCATGCCGTCGCGCTGGCCGCGCTCCGGATCGGCGGCGAAACGGATTCCCGAGACCACGGTTCCGGCGGGCACATCGACAGAAACGATCACCGGCTTGTCGGCGGCCGCGGCTTCGGCCCCGGTCCAACGCTCGATGCGCTGACCGCCGGGCAGCAGTTCCAGATACCGTAACGCGGGCCGTTTTCCGGCGTGGCTCAACACGACGAAACGAAGCTTGCCGGTCTTGACGGCGGGAAACCGGTTGCGGTTCCAG
Source organism: Bryobacterales bacterium (assembly GCA_016789755.1). Classification (GTDB taxonomy): domain Bacteria; phylum Acidobacteriota; class Terriglobia; order Bryobacterales; family Bryobacteraceae; genus CADEFT01. The sequence continues at coordinate 17,220 of JAEUQG010000493.1, read as the reverse complement.
ATGGGGTTGATGGGGATGCGGCGCGGTTCGGCGGCGCGCTCGCGATCGAACGCCTGATAGCGTGCCAGCAACAAGCGGGCGCGCACCGGATCCTCCACCGCCGACAGTTCCGCCCGCGCGGCATCCATCTCTTTGCGGATGGGACGCAGATACTCATCGCGCGCTTTGCGCTCGGCATCCGAGCCCACTTCGCGGTCGCCGAAGCCCACGGCGCTGAAGAAAGCCGTCATGCCGTAATACTCGCGCGCGGAGATGGGATCGAACTTGTGGTCGTGACAACGGGCGCAATTGACGGTGAGCGCCAGGAAGCTATGCGCCGTGGTGGTCACCATGTCGTCGAGTTCATCCATGCGCGCCTGCTGACGCAAGGTCTCGTCCTTGTTCAGTACGGCGCTCACCGAATCCCATGGCCCGGCGACCAGAAACCCGGTGGCGGCGACCATCTTCGGATCGCCGGGATGCAGCAAATCGCCGGCGATCTGTTCGCGGATGAAGCGGTCGTAAGGCTTGTCGCTGTTGAGAGCATCGATGACCCAATCGCGGTAGTGCCAGGCGTGAAAACGCTCGAAGTTGTGTTCGCCTCCGTCGGTTTCGCCGTAACGCACGACATCCAGCCAGTGCCGTCCCCAGCGCTCGCCGTAACGCGGCGAGGCCAGTACGTTTTCCACGGCCTGTTCGTAGGTCTGGCGGTAATCTTCGGCGGAAGGAGGAAGCCCCGTCATGTCGAAATAGAGGCGGCGGATCAGCGTGCGGTGATCGGCGGAGGGATTGAAATCGAGCCCTTTTTCGCGTAATTTTTCGAGCAGGAAGGCATCGATCGGATTGGGTTGCCCGAACGGAGGCGCGTGCAGAACGGGAGGCTGAAAGGCCCAGAAGGGCTTCTTTGCCGCGCTGCTGAATGCCGGTGCGCCGCCGTCGATCCAGGCACGGATCGCGTTGCGCGAAGCCTCATCCAGCTTCTGCCCGGGAGGCATTTTCGCCTGCTCCACGTACTGCCAGAGGCGGCTTTCCGCCGATTTGCCGGGCACGATGGCCGGACCTTGGGCGCCGCCGCGAACGATGCTCTCGCGCGTGGACAAATCGAGGCCGCTCATCCTGGCCTGCGGATTGTGGCACTTTGCGCAACGCTCCTGCAGCACGCGCCCTGCCTCGTCGAAAGGCGCGGCGGCGCAGGCAATCGGGATCGCGAGAAGGAAGAGAGTGCGCATCATCGGAATCGTATTCCTCCTATGCTATTCCAACCGGCGGCGCACCGTTCGTGGGTACAATCGGAATCATTGGTTAGCTCGTTTCCGATGTCCCGATGCAATGGCGATTCCGGCGCCGGTGCGCTGGTCCGTATTTGCGTGCTTGCCGCCGCCGTGTCCGGCCTGCAGGCGCAGGGCGTTGACGGATTGTGGCAGGCGGCGGTGAAGAATCCAGCGGGTGGCGAAGTCGGATTCACGCTTTCTCTGCGGAGCGGCGCCGGGGGCTTGCACGGCGATCTGGTGAACGGTGCGGATCGGATTCCCTCCACCGCCGGGTACTTCCGGCAGGGGCGGCTGCTGCTCAGTTTTCGCGATTGGGATGGAGTGCTGGAGGCGCGTCTCGATGAGGGTAAGCTGCGCGGCAGCTTTATTCGCCGCTACCGGAAGCGGACTCTGGTGCGGGAGTTTTTCGCGTCGCGCGCGGCTGCGGAGCAGGCGGAACGGCCCACCGTGGAAGTGTCGGGCGAGTGGATGCTGAGCGCCATGGAGGAGGGCAAGACCATTGTTTACCGCGCGCTGTTGCGGCAGAGCGGGGCCCGGTTGGAGGGCACGCTGGCGCCGGTGAGCGGCGATTGGGGCGCGATGGCGGGCACGGTGCGCCAAAACAAAATCACGCTTTCACGTTTCGATGGAATCCGGGCCTTGCTGCTGGAGGCGAGCATCGAACCCGATGGGCTGCTGAAGGGGACGCTGAACTCGATGTATCCCGTAACCGGGCGGAGGCATTCTCAATCCGCGGTGGAAACGCCCGACGCCCTGCACTACACCAGGCTGCGAACGCCGGGGGAACCATTCCGCTTCTCCTTCCCCGATCTGAACGGCAACATCGTCAGCAACGAGGATGCGCGCTTCCAGGGCAAGGTGCTCCTGCTCACCATCACTGGAAGCTGGTGCCCGAACTGCCATGAAGAAGCGCCCCTGCTTGGCGAACTCTACGAACGATACAAGCCGCGCGGTTTGGAGATCGTCGCACTCGGCTTTGAGTACACAGGGGAGCGGGACCGCGACTTGCGCCAATTGCGCCGCTTCGCCGGGAAGCATCGCATTGCTTACCCGGTGCTGCTGGCGGGAACGACGGAGGAAGCCGAGGAGAAGCTGCCCCAACTGGAAAACTTCGGCGCCTATCCGACAACCATCTTCATCGGACGCGACGGGCAGGTTCGGGCCATCCATGCGGGCTTCGACGGCCCATCGACGGGCTTGCTGCATCAGCGTCTGCGCGAGGAGATGAAGTCACTCATCGAGAAGCTTCTCGCTGAGTAACTCTTCCACCGGGGCGGGATACAAGGGCGGGCGCACGGACTCGTCCCGCCATCCGCACAGAAACTGGAGCGCGGGGCCGCAGACCCGCCCCTGGCAAGGCCCCATCCCACAGCGCGTCTGCAGCTTCGATTCGCGCCACGATGCGGCGGGACGGATCGCCGCGAGCGGCACGTCTTCACAGCGGCAGACGATGGTGTCGCGCGTTGCCAGATGGCGCAGTTCGTCGCGAAGGGCAAAGGCCCGGCGGAGCGTATCGGGGAACACCTGACGTGAGCAGCGGGCATCGCGGCCGGCAGCCGTCAAACCGGCGACGCGACCTTCCTCCGACGCTTTCTCCACGCCGCCGATGCCGGTGATTTCTCCGGCGGCGAACACGTTGGGGATGCTGGTGCGCTGTTTCTCATCGACCACGACGAAGCCATCGCGAAGTTCGCACCCGAACAGCGCGGCTAGTTCGGCGTTCGGCACAAGACCGAAGCCACAGGCGAGGTAATCGCAGCGTTCCGTCCAGGTTTCGCCGCGCTGCCGCAGGGTGACGGAGAGCAGTTGACCGGGACCTTCCGCGCTGACAGGCCAACATTCAGTGCGATAAGGCACGCCGAGCAGTCCAGCGCGCAGCCGCAGCCCTTCGACGAGCTTGAGCGGATGACGGGCCAGCGCCATCATCTGGCGCGTGGAGGCTTGCTCGGCTACAAACAGAACCTGTGCTCCTTGTTTTTGCAGATACAAGGCGACCACCAGCAGCAGAGGACCGCTGCCCGCCACGATGATGCGTTTGCCGCGCACGGCGAGGCCGCCTTTGACCAGCGCCTGCAGTCCGCCCGCCCCGACGACGTTAGGCAAGGTCCAGCCGGGAAAGGGAAGAAACAGTTCCCGCGCGCCGGTAGCGAGCACGATGCGTTCGCTTCCCAGTTGCCAGGGGCCAAGCACGCGCGTGCCGGCCCGCAAACCTTCCAAGGACACTGGCTCGCCGCGCCAGATCTGGCCTCCGGCGGCGAAGTTGTCGTCGAGCACCGCGACTGTCTTGCCGCATTCGCGCACCGCGCGGGCGGCGGCGATGCCCGCCGGGCCGGCCCCGACTACGACCACGTCAGGCATCGGTGCGGATCTCCATTCCCGGCGCGCAAAGGGTCTGGCAGGCGCGGGAGTGCGGGACACCGTCGATGGTCACGCGGCACTCCATGCAAATACCCATGCCGCACAGAGGGGCGCGGGGCTCGCCGCTGACGCTGCGGCGAAAGCAAGCAACGCCGGCCATCAGGACGGCGGCGGCCACAGTCATTCCGCGGGCTGCCTGGAACCCCGTGCCGTTGATGCGAATGAGAAACTTCTCAGGCATCGCGCCACAGCCTTTCCGGCGCGAACGGCGAGGCATCGATCCGCGGCGTTCGATGCGCCATCAGATCCACCAACAGATGCGCCGTTCCCAGCGATGTGGTAATACCCAAGCCTTCATGCCCCGTTGCAAACCAGACGTTCGCGTGAGCCGGGCTGAGGCCGATGGCCGGCATGTTGTCCGGAGTCGAAGGGCGGAAGCCCGTCCAGGTGCGAAGGATGGAAAGTGTCGCCAGGCGGGGCATGTATTCGATAGCTCGCTGCAGCATTCGCCGCAGCAGTGGGCGATCGATGGACGTACTGTCGACGCCGTATTGGCGCGAGGAACCGATCAGCACCTGCCCTGTGCGGCGTGGCTGCACATTGAATGCTACCGACTCGGTGGTGTGCCCATGTGCGCTTTTCAGATAGCCGAGCTCCACCAATTGGTGGCGGGCGAAACCGGGATAGCGATCGGTGATAGCGAGATGCCCTTTGCGCGGACGCACGTCCAGTTGCGGAAACAGCTCAGCAGTCTTCGCTCCGGCCGCGCATACGACGGCGCCGCAGGCGAGCATGGATCCATCGTCGAGCCGCACGCCTTCCGCGGCGACAGAGACGGCCCGCGCCCGCCGCACGGACGCGCCTTGCAGGAACCACGACGCCGCGCAGGGCGCATAGATCACGCTGTCGTCGCGCACCAGCAGTCCGCCGGCGAGCCCTTCGCGCAGAGCCGGTTCGGCCTCGGCAATCTGCCGCGAATCGAGGATATCGGCGCGCACTCCGCGCATCGTGTAGGACGCAAACTTAGAATGAACGCCGCGCATCTCTTCCTCGTCCGCGGCCACCCAAATCGTTCCGCAGGCGTCGTACTCGACAGGCGCGGGAAGTTCCGGCAGCAGGCGATTCCAGAGCTGTTGCGAATAGAGCGTCAGTGCGTATTCGGGCGGATTGTCGTCCATCACGACGATGTGCCCCATACCCGATCCGGTGGCGCCGCCGGCAATCACACCGCTTTCCACCACCAACACTCGCAGGCCTTCCCGTTGCAGCAGATGCGCGCAACAGGCGCCTACGATGCCGGCTCCGACGATGACCACATCGGCGGTTTCAATCAAGTTCCGATCCCCCAACAGAACGGATCGCGCGGATGAAAGAGCAGCGTGCTTTCGGCGTTGACGAAAGCCGAACCGCGAATACGCGGCAGAATCCGCCCGTTCTCCAACCACGTATAGTAACCGTCGAAAAAGCTGCCGACAATGCTTTCCTGCCGCCAGATTTCGCCTTCCACCAACTTGCCATCGGCGGCCAGGCAAGCGAGCTTGGCCGAAGTTCCAGTGCCGCACGGAGAACGGTCGTAGGCCTTGCCCGGGCACAATACGAAGTTTTTGCTGTGAGCGCCGGGCGCGCCGGCAGCGCCGAAAAGCTCGATGTGGTCGATGACGCCGCCGTTGTCTCCGGTGATTCCGTCGCGCTCCAGAGCTTGGCGGATGCGCCACGTGCAATCGGTGAGTTGTTCGATGTTGTGGAACGCGATGCGCTGGCGATGATCATTGACCAGGAAGAACCAGTTGCCGCCCCAGGCAACATCGCCCGTCATGTTCCCGTAGCCATCCACGTCTACTGAGACATTCGCGGCGGCCCGGTAGCTGGCGACATTGGCGATGCTCACTTCGCCCGACTCGTGGAGCGTTGCCATCACTTTGCCGACAGGAGTTTCAATCCCATGCTCGCCGGGTGCGATACGGCCCAGGTGCGCAAGCGTGGCCACCAATCCGATGGCGCCGTGCCCGCACATTCCCAGGTATCCGACGTTATTGAAGAAGATGACACCGGCCGCGCAAGACGGATCGGCGGGCGGGCACAGCAGCGCTCCGACAAGCACATCCGATCCGCGCGGCTCATTGACCACCGCGCTGCGAAAGCGGTCGTGATCGTCGCGAAAAACGGCCAGCCGCTCCGCCATCGATCCGCTGCCAAGATCGGGCCCGCCCTCGATCACCACCCGCGTGGGTTCGCCGCCGGTGTGCGAATCGACAACCTTTACTTTGCGCATGCCAGACTCGCCGGCGCGGGTCTTGCCGCAAGCGCTTTGCGGATCACAGCGAGCACTTCCTCCCGCTCGGCGCCCTCGATGGCGAGGCGTGGAGCGCGTGTTTTCTCCGAGCCCAAACCCACTTCCGCCATGCACAGCTTGATGTATTGCACGAGCTTGATCTTCGTGTCCAGATGCAGCAGCGGAGTGTACCAGCGGTAAAGCTCCCGAGCCTCTTGCCAGCGTCCCGCCATGGCCAGATCCCAGAGCACGCGGTTTTCCTCGGGAAAGGCGTTGACCAGACCCGAGACCCATCCCTGCGCCCCCAACATCGCGCTTTCGAGCACCAAATCATCAACGCCGCTGAAGAGAATAAAGCGGTCGCCATGCAGGTTCACGATGTCGGTAATGCGCCGCGGATTATCGGAGGACTCCTTGATGGCGACGATGGTGGGCTCGGCCGCCAGTTCGCCGAACATCTGCGGCGTCACGTCCACGTAATAGGCGGGCGGATTGTTGTAGATCATGATGGGCAGTCCGCAACCTTGCGCCACGGCGCGGAAATGAGCGATGGCTTCGCGCGCGTCGGCTTTGTAGATCATGGCCGGCAGCACCATTAGGCCATCGATCCCGATGCGCTCGCAATCGCGCGCGTAACGCACTGCCGTGCGCGTGGTGTTCTCCGCCACTCCGCTGAGGACGGGAACACGGCCGGCCACAACGCTCCTCAGTTCGCGCAGAACGGTGAGTTTCTCCTCGTAATCGAGAGCAGTGTTCTCACCCACGCTACCCAGCAGGATCACGCCGTGGATTCCGGCGGCGAGCATCTTCTCCAGATGCGCGGCGGTGGCCGCCACGTCGATCGACTCATCCGCGCGAAACTGCGTCGTTAACGCGGGATAGACACCGTGCCAGTTCACTTTCATTGAAGGCCTCCATAAAATCTCCATTGTGGCCGATCGTCCTTCGCGGGCGGCTGCCCCGTCAACGACGCGCGCACCAGCGCGATCGGCATCGAATTACCCTGCAGAATCCGGTCGTGAAATTCGCGGTTCGTCATCTTGCCGCTTTTCACCAGTTCCTCATGCAGGGCGCGAATCTGCAAACCACCCATCATGTAGGCGATCTGGTAGAGCGGTGAATAGTCGCTTTCGAACGAGCGGCGCACTTCGGCGGCGGCGTTCTCGCGCTCATGGCCGACGCGTTCCACCAGGAAGTTCACCGCTTCGGTTGCCGTCATCTTCTCCAGGTGAAAGCTGAGAGAGAAGATGATACGCGCGCAGCGATGCATGCGCCAGAACAGCGCCCCGACGCGGTTTTCCGGCGTTTTCTGAAAGCCCATGTCCCAGAGCAGGAACTCCCAATACAACGCCCAGCCCTCCATCCAGAAGGGCGTGCTGAAGGCCCGCCGGTACGGCCGGTAGCGCTGCCCCATGAACATTTGCAGATTGTGCCCGGGGATGAGTTCATGGAACACGGTGGCATGCGAGAAGTGGATATTGTTCCCGCGCATGCTCATCATCTTTTGTTCGTGTGTCATGGTGCCGGTGGGGAACGAAACGATGATGCTCTCGCCGCCGAGAAAGAACGGATTGAGGCGTTGCCGTTCGGGCGACATCATCTCCATCCGCCACACGTCGCGGGCAAGCGGCGGCACGGTCAACAGATTGTTCTTCTCCAGAAACTCGATGGCCTCCACCGCCTGCTCGACTATCAAGGCGGTCTGCTTGCCGGGCTCCACGTGCAGCGTCTTCACATGCTCGAGGGCCTTTCGCCAATCGTCGCCGAAGCCGAGTTCGCGCGAAGCCTTCAACATCTCGCGGTCGCACCAGGCGAACTCCTGGCGGGCGATTTCCAGCAGTTGCTCCGGCGTGTAAGGGATCATTTCGTTTTCCAGTTCCAGCAGCAGGGCCTCGCGTCCAATGGGATCGCCGACAATGGTGTCGCGGTCTCCCTTGGCAACGCCGGCGCGCTTCTCGCGCAAATCCGCCGCATAGCGCTCCAGGGCCGCGTCTACCCGCTTGTAGGGTTCGGCAACCCACCAGGTGAACAACGGATCGTACTGGTTATAGAACTCGAACCAGTTCTTGAGAACCGTGCGATACTCCGCCGTGGCGCGGGCGGCGCGAGCGGCCACGGTCCTCTTTTCAGGGCACGCTGAGGGCTTGGCGCGGCAATCGGTGACCGGCTTCGCCAGTTCCTTCGCCACGGAGTCCAGGCGTGCGGCGATCTTCGCCGGATCGATGGGATCGACCCGCACACGGGCCTCATGGAGTTCGTTGACCGCAGCCGCGAAGGGGAGCAAATGCGCCATCTCATCGTAGCGGCGCTTCACTTCCACCAGTTGCCGCAGTTCGTAGCGCAGTCTGTTGCGGAACAACGTGTAATCGATCTTGCCTTCCAACCCGAGGGCATCGAAATCAAGCTTGGCCAGCGCATCGAGCCACGACCGGTAGAAACCGGTCATTGCCTGCATGCGCGCGGCGGAACCGGGTAGAGTGTGGAAGCGTGCGAGGCTCCTTTCGTCGCTCGAATAATAGGCGACAACCTCGCGAAGATCGCCACCCTTGGCGACCATGGCGGCGAGCGGCGGCGCGCTGTAGGCAACCGGCTGCGGCCGCCGCACTTGCCCCTGCAGTGCGGCCCCAAGGCACATCAAAAGGAAAAGGCGCATGAAAGTCCTTCCCGTTATTGTCCACAAAACCCGCGGCGGTTGCCTACGGAAGAGTGAAACCCGTTTCCTCTTCGGCGTATCCAACCCGTTGAGGAGCTTTGCCAAACGGTAAAGAAAAAGATAAATGAAACTTCATCGAACCATGTTGCTGGCGGCGGGCTTTCTGACGGTTGCGGCGGTGGGCTCTGCGGATTCCGTCATGCGCGCGGCGATTTCCGGACGCGGAGGCGATTCGGGAAAATGCACCATCGAAGTGGAGGTCGACGATGCCGCCGATATCGAAATTCGAGAAGATATGGGCCGCATCCACACGCTCTCCGGGCAAAGGGCGCATTGGCGGCGCTTTCAATGCAACCGGCCGATGCCATTGAACCCCGCGGAGTTCCGTTTCCGCGGCATCGACGGCAGAGGGCGTGTGGAATTGGTGCGCGATCCACGCTCGAATCGCGGCGTCGCCGTGGTCCGCATCTACGATCCCAAAGGCGGGCGCGAAGGCTACACGTTCGACTTGGAATGGCGCGGCGCCTTTGCCCCGAGCAACAACTCCGGGTGGCGCCGCCGCGGCAATTACTAACGTGTGCGGAACCGCGAGTTCAGCGCAGCCAGCTTGTCTTCCAGGCTCACTTGCTTCGGCGCGGGCCGCTTCGGCGCTCCGCCTTGCGGCTTCGGCTCGCAGGCTTTCATCGACAAGCCGACGCGCTTGGCCTTGGCATCGGCGCTGAGCACCTGCACCTTTACCAGTTGACCCACCTTCACCGCCTCGCTGGGGTCCTTGATGAAACGGTTGCTGATCTCGCTGACGTGCACCAATCCATCCTGGTGAACGCCGATATCGACGAACGCTCCGAAGCGCGTCACGTTGGTGACGACGCCCTCCAGTTGCATTCCCGGCTTGAGGTCCGAGATCTCTTTCACGTCTTCGCGGAAGGAAGGGCGCACGAACGTATCGCGCGGATCGCGCCCCGGTTTGCGCAACTCCTCTTTGATATCGGCCAGCGTGTAAGAGCCCGCCTCAGCCGTTTGGAACGCCTGCATATCCACGTTTTCGATCAGTTTGGGGTTGGCGATCAGATCGTGCAGCGAAACCTGCAGCGAACCGGCAATGCGCTCCACGATGGGATAGGATTCGGGGTGCACAGCGGTCACGTCCAGCGGGTTTTCGCCGCCGCGAATGCGCAGGAAGCCCGCGGCTAGTTGGAAGGTCTTCGGGCCAAGGCCGGGCACCCTCATCAATTGGCTGCGGTTCTGAAAGCGGCCGTTCTGGTTGCGGTATTCCACAATGCCCCAAGCGGTGCGCTCGTTCAGTCCGCTGACATGGCGCAGCAGCGGCGCAGAAGCGGTGTTCAGATCCACGCCGACCCGATTGACGCAGCTTTCCACCGTCGCCTCCAGGCTTTGCTTCAAACGCTTCTGATCGACGTCATGCTGATACTGGCCGACACCGATCGACTTCGGATCCACTTTCACCAATTCCGCCAGCGGATCCTGCAACCGCCGTGCGATGGAGATGGCGCCGCGCACGGTGAGATCGAGGTCGGGAAATTCCTGCCGTGCGATATCGCTCGCGGAATAGACGCTGGCGCCGGCTTCGTTCACCACGACGCTGAAGGTCTTCGCCAGATTCGCCTGCCGTAGAAAATCGTTCACGAACGCTGAGGTTTCGCGCGACGCCGTGCCGTTGCCGATAGCGATGGCCTGCACGTTGTACTTGGCGATCAAGCCGGCCAGCACGCGCACGGAGCCGATGACGTCGTTCTTCGGCTCATGCGGATAGATGACGGAGTGCTCGAGAAACTTGCCCGTGTTGTCGACAACCGCCACCTTACATCCGGTGCGAATGCCCGGGTCGACGCCGATCACGGCGAGCATGCCCGCGGGAGGAGCCAGCAGCAAGTTCTCCAGATTCTCGCGAAAAACCTTGATCGCTTCCTCATCGCTGCGGTCCTTCAATTCCAGCCGCACCTCGGTTTGAATCGATGGATTCAACAGGCGCTCATAGGAGTCCGTAACCGCCTCTTCCAAATGCGGCCGCGCTTCGCCGTTGCTCTTGACGACCTGCGATTGCAGCCACGAGATGGGCCCTTGTGCGGGCACATCGATCTCGAAATGGAGGATGCCTTCTTTGGCGCCGCGGCGGATGGCCAGCATGCGATGCGATGGGATCTTCGCAGCCGGTTCGCTGAATTCGTAGTATTGCGAGTACTTCGCTTCCGGATCCTCGACGCCTTCGATACGGCGGCTGACCACGTTGCCCTGCTCGGTCATCATCTGCCGCACCTTCTTGCGGAAGTCGGCGTTCTCGCTCACCGTCTCGGCGATGATGTGCCGCGCGCCTTCCAGCGCCTCCTCGATGGAGTTCACTTCCTTTTCCGGGTTGACGAAGGTGGCGGCGAACTCCGCCAGGCCCGGTTGCTGCTCCCACAGGAAGTTGGCCAGCGGCTCCAGGCCCTTGTCGCGGGCAATGGAAGCCTTGGTGCGGCGCTTCGGTTTGTAGGGAAGATACAAATCTTCCAGTTCTGTTTTTTCCAGCGTCGCTTCGATCTTCTTGCGCAGTTCATCGGTCAGCTTGCCCTGCTCCTGAATCGACTGCAACACGGTGGCGCGGCGCTCTTCCAGTTCGCGGAAGTATTCGAGCTTCTCCTGCACGTTCCGGATCTGGACTTCATCCAGGTTGCCGGTTACTTCCTTGCGGTAGCGGGCGATGAAGGGAACCGTGGCGCCTTCGTCCAGCAGTTCGATGGTGGAGGTTAGGCCCTTCAACGGAACTTCAATCAACTTCGAGATATGAATGAGAACAGAGGGTGTCAGACTTGAGGGGATAGAACTCATCGAAAATAGTTTCGCAGAAGAGAGGAGCCGCTGCATGAAAAAACTCTTTCCGCATCGCGTTGGCCATTCTGTCAGTGCAGTGCGCCGTGGCGCAGAACGCTGCCCCCGTGGTTTTCGACGGCCGGGAGTTATGGACGGTGCGCACCCCCCATCGGCGCCAAGTCGCCGCGGGAAAGAGCCGCGGACGTGCAGGCCGACACCGGCGCCGGCTTTGCCAGGCGTATCCCGGCCTATTTGCCAAATCTGGTTGTGCTGGCCATCGTGTGGACGTTCACCTACATGCTGATCAGAGTGAGCCGCGCGTTGTCGCAGGCCATCGGCAGCGGAACCTTGTCCTTTGAAGGCTTTCATAAGGACTGGGCTGCTCCCACGCACGACATGGTAAGAATCCTGCTGATCATGTTCGGTTTCCTTACCTTCCCGGGGGCGGCACGCCAGCCTTGCGCGGCGCATCGATCTTCATCGGGGTGCTGGTGTCTCTCGGCTCCGGATCGGCGATGGGCAACATCATCGCCGGAGTGATTCTCACCTACATGCGGCCTTTTCGGGTAGGCGACCGCGTGCGCACCATCAAGAACGTCGAAGTCATCGTGCCGAACAGTTCCATCCTCGGCGCGCACATTTCGAACTTCAGCGCAGAAGCCCGCACAGGCCGGGGCGTGGCCCCCAGCAGGTTCAGGAACTCGTGTGCCGCGGGTAGACCCGGCGCGTTGTGCGGGCGAGTTCCTCAAAGCATTGAATCAGGGCCTGATTACTCATGTGACCATCACCATCGGCTACGACACGCCCTGGCGCAAGGTGCATGAACTGCTGATCCAGGCGGCGCTCGAAACAGAGTACATCCTGACGGATCCCAAACCGTTCGTGATCCAAACGAGCCTCAACGATTTCCACGTCAGCTATCAGATCAACGCCTACACACGCGAAGCGAACCGGATGGCCGAGATTCACTCCCAACTGAACACGAACATCCAGGAGGCTTTTCAACGCGCCGGATTGGAAATCATGTCGCCCACTTACCTCGCGCCGCGCGATGGCAATACGGTTACCCTTCCGCAAGAGAACCGCTCAGCGAATTACCGTGCGCCGTCGTTCCGCGTGGCTTCTCCGTCGTAACCTGGAAAGAATGACCCGACGCAACCTGCTTTCCATCGCCATTGCAACGACGGCCAAAGGCGCGCAGAAAAAGCCCGTGACCGGCAGCGGCGAGCACACCTATGAGGTCACTCATGACTGGGCCACGCTGCCATCGCACATCCAGTTCGGCAACACGCACGGAGTCGCCGTCGATGCGCAAGGCAGAGTAATCGTCGCCCACACCGTGCACAAATCGAGCCAAAGCGGCGATGCCATCGCGGTCTTCGATAACACCGGCAAGTTCGTCAAGAGCTGGGGCGCGGATATGCGCGGCGGAGCGCACGGCCTATTGGTTCGCAAAGAAGGCAGCGAGGAATTCCTCTATCACTGCGACAACGTCAAAGGCTTCGTGCGCAAGACCACGCTCGACGGGGAAGTTGTATGGATCATGCACTGCCCGTTCATGTGCGGCCATTATCGAAAGGCGACCGAATACCGTCCATCGAACCTGGCCATTGCTCCCAACGGCGACATCTACGTGGCGGACGGCTACGGCAAATTCTACATCCATCAATTCGATTCGAAGACCCGGTGGGTTCGCACCTTCGGAGGATCGCGCGACTTGATGAACCGGAATCCGAACGCGGAGACAGCACCGGGCACCACCATCTGGCCGCATGCCATCGCCATCGATGAGCGCGGCCCGGAGCCGTTGCTGATGGTGGGCGAACGCGGCGCCAACAGCCGCATCCAGTATTTCCGGCTCAACGGCGAACCGCTGCATTCGGTCAAGGACGGCGTGCGCTGGCCCAGCACGTTCGAGTTTCGCAACGGATTGCTGCTGATGCCCGATTTGAAGGCAGTGGTCACCTTGTTCGACCGCAACAACAAACCCGTGGCCCAACTGGGCGATGGGCGCCAACCCGATGGAAAAACCTACGAGGGGATCCGTACGCAAGGCAGAGAGACATTCACCGATGGAAAATTCATCGCGCCCCACGCCGCCTGTTTCGACCACGAGGGAAACATCTACGTCGTCGAGTGGGTGGAAGTGGGACGCGTCACCAAGCTGCGCAGAGTGGGCTAATCGAGCACCTTCAGTTCAATCACCGCGAATACAGCGCCTTCGATCCCCGAGGCCGACGTCTTTCCGATCACCGACTTCTGGCCCTCCTTGTACTCGCCGGCGGTGACCAGCGAAGTGGAAGTATTCACCATGGCCCCGGAGTATTGGATGTAGAGGTTAATCTCCTCGAACCGGACAAAGCGCCCCGTATCCTTGCGAATCACGTTCAGCGGCAGGATGCGCAACGATGTTTCCGCCTGGGCCGAGCCCGGCGGCAGCGGCAAGCGTGTCTTGCTTTCCGTTCGTTTCCCTTCCTGCAATCGCAGCGGCAGGACATCCCAGAGGTAGACCTCCTTGCAGAGGGAAGCAGCCTTGAGTTGCTTCGCCACCTGCTCCATGTCGGCCGGGACCGGTTGGTGCCCCTCCACCGGTTTCGAGGGGCAGAGGAGATAGGTCAGGTTCATTTCGATGTTGCGCCCGATGGCCGCTTCGCTACCCGGGCGATCCATCGCCTCCACTACTTTCCTCATGTGTGCAATCACATCGCGAGGTGCATAGACAACGATGGTGCGCAGTTTCTCGTCGGCGGCGTACTTCTCGCCGAAGATGTGCAGAATGCTGGCGAGCCGCTGAAAAGAGTCGCCCGTGAGGGTCTTCACCGGGATGATGGCCGTCTCGTAGCTGGACTTGTCGGGTTTCGGTGGAGCCGCTTTCTCCTGGCCGCTCAGCAGACAAGTCATCATCGCTAACAGCATCGCGAATCGCATAAAGTTCTCCTTATTCTCCAGCCCCTTCGGCGACCAGGAAGATCACCACATTCGGGTCCGGCGTTTCCAAACGCATCAATGGTTCCTGTTTCGGCGCACTCGGACGCGCCTTCACTTGATCCGGGCCACGCCGCGGAGCGGGCTTGACTTCCACAGGCATCCGGCGCGGCGCCGGCGGGGCGGGGGCGGCAGGTTCCTTCTTGGCAATCACGGCCGGAGGAACCGTATCCACCGAACCAGGCCTGGTGACCAGAACGGCCAGCAGAAATACCGCCGCCAGGCCGGCAACCAGCACAGGCCAGCGCAAAGAGAAGGGCCGGCGCGAGCCCCGCGCAATCTTCTCTTCCACTCCCATCCGAACACGAGCCAGTGAGTCCGCAGGCAGCGGCTCATCCCGCATATCCCGAAACAAATTCCGCATATCGTGTTCGTTCATCGCTCCTCCATCCATCCGCGCATCCGGTCCAGCGCCCGGGAAATCTGGCTCCGCACCGTCGTTTCACTCGATCCCAGGATGGCCGCGACTTCCGCCGTGTCCAACCCTTCGATCTCCCGCAGCACTACGGCCGCCCGCTCCTTCACCGGCAGCCGCGCCAAGGCCGCCATCAGCCGCCGCTTCTTCTCTTCGCGCAGCACGGAGGCTTCCGCCGACGCTGCTCCATCGGCGTGCTCGGCCAACTCTTCCAAAGGCCGCGCCGATCGCATCCGGTCCATGCACAGGTTGACGGTCACCCGGTACAGCCACGAACCCAGCGCCGCATCGGCGGCGAAATCCAGGCCGTGCCGGTGCAGCCGCACGAAGGTTTCCTGCGCGACGTCTTCGGCATCGGCCCAGTTGCCCAGAATGCGGTAAGCCGTACGCAGCACCTGTGCTTCGCGACGGCGAACCACTTCATCGAAGGCCGATTCCACCGCCCGCGGGATTCCGGTCATGAGTGCCGCGTTGATCATCCTTTCCTGTCGATGAAACGTATCTCACCGGCATAGCGTTGAGAGAAAATTGTATCTTCTTAGCAAATGCATTCCCGCGAGAACCGGAAGTTGCGGCGGCGTGATCTCTGCGCGCTTCTTACCGCATCCATCCCCACTCAGGCGGCGCCCGCGGCCCGTCCGAACATCCTCATCTACCTCACCGACGATGAAAGCTGGCTCGAACGCAGCGCCTACGGCTGGTCGCGGCTGCCTACCCCGCACTTCGACCGCGTGGCAAAGCAAGGCGTGCTCTTCACCCGCGGATACACGTCCGCGCCGTCCTGCGCTCCTTCGCGCGCCACGCTGCTCACCGGCCGCCACTTCTGGGAACTGGAAGAGGGCGCCTTCATCCAGGCATGGCTGCCCACCAAGTTCCCAGTGCTCCCCGATCTCATGGAGTCCGCCGGCTACGCTGCCGGATACACCGGCAAAGGCTGGGGGCCCGGTGTACTGGAACCTGCCGGCCGCAAGCGCAATCCCGCAGGCGACGCCTATCAGAAATTGCGCCGCACAACCCGTGAAGACGCCATCAATGACATCGACTACGCCGCCAACCTGGATGACTTCCTCACCCGCAAGCCCAAGGACAAGCCGTTCTGGTTCTGGGTGGGAGTCACCGAGCCACATGGCCCTTATGGACGCGACAATCACCGCAACCTCTCGAAATACGGCCTGTCCGTAGCCGATGTGAAGGTGCCCGGGTTCCTTCCCGATACGCCCGGAGTGCAGCGCGAGAGAGCGAACTTCGCCTATGAAGTCTGCCATGCCGACGATGACCTGGGGCAAGTGCTGAAGGTGTTGGAACGGCACGGCGCGCTGGAGAACACGCTGCTCATTGTCACCGCCGACAACGGCACCGCGTTGCCACGATCGAAAACCAATCTTCAGGATTGGGGAGTCCACGTCCCGATGGCGATGATGTGGCCCGCACGCGTGCCTCCCGCCCGCCGCGTGGATGATTTCGTGAACTTCGCCGACCTCGCCCCAACCATTCTTGAGGCTGCCGGAATCCCCGTTCCGCGGGGAATGAGTGGAAGGAGCATCCTGCCCATTCTCACCTCCAAGCGCTCGGGCCGTATCGACCCGGCGCGCGGTTGGGTCGCAGCCGGTCTCGAATGGCACGGCGAATTCGATCCGGTGAGCCTCGCCGCGCGCATGATCCGCGATGAGCGCTATCACTACATCGTGAACTACGGCGGCGAGCCTCGCATGACCCTCGATCCCACGAAACGCCTGCCCGATACCGAGTTCGAGAAAACGGCCGCCTCGGCGACGCTCAACGCTCTGTTGGAAAAGCATCCGGGGCATCCGGCCGTCAGCCGCTTCATCCCCCTGCTGGCCGATCCGCGGCCGCGCGAGGAGTTGTACGATTGCCGCGAAGATCCCTGGCAGTTGCGCAATCTCGCCGGTTCGCCGCCACACGCCGCCATCAAGGCCCGGCTGAAGAATCAACTGGAAACCCTGCAACGCCGCACGCGGGATCCGCGCATTACCGGTGAAATGCAGATCTTCGAGCGAACGCGCCAATACGTCCAGCAACGTAAGCGCAACGGCTACGGCGGAGAATGAATCACTTCTTCATCCCTACCTGCTCGGAGGCGCGCAGCCGGCCGTCCAACCGGTTCAGATGCCGCTCCATGTCATGCGTGATGAGAGCAATGTGAGGTATCCGGCAAAGATGCTCCGGCACGTACCAAACATCCTCTTCTCCCGTCATCCAGTCGGACCCGAAGCGCGACATGCGCACCGGCCGTGAGTAACGCCGCAGCGATTTCTCGCCGGCCAGGTTGTGGTAGTGCTCAAAATACGACATCACCAGTTCGCGAACCGTGCGGTACACCGGTTCGCGATAGCGCAGACTCGCATAGTTCGATTTCGCGATCGAGCCCCAATGTCCGCGCTCGCGAAACACGGCCAGCACATGATCGTCATCGCGCACGGCTTCCAGATCGACCAGCATCGGCGTGTGCCCGTGT
>JAEUQG010000440.1 GCA_016789755.1 Bryobacterales bacterium | reverse complement strand
ACCACAACCACCCACATCCGCGTTAATCCCATTCATCCGTGGCCCAAACACCAAGCCCCAACCCCACACAACAACCACCCACATCCGCGTTAATCCCATTCATCCGTGGCCCAAACACCTAACAACTCCCCGCCCTCCACTCCGGATCCCGAATCGTCTCCCATATCCGTGCCATCTCCCCATGCGCCCGCGCGAACGCCTCCAGCACCATCGGATCGAAGTGCTCCGGCTTCGTCCGCCCGTCTCCATGCAGGATCACATCCACCGCCGTCTCGTGCGTCATCTCCCTCTTGTACGGCCGCCGGCTGCGCAGCGCATCGTAGCAGTCCACAATCGCCACAATCCGCGCCTCCATCGGAATCTCGTCCCCCTTCAGCCCCTGCGGATACCCCGTCCCGTCCCACCGCTCATGATGCCCTAGCGCCACCTGCCTCGCCAGTTCGATCAGCGCCGATTGCGACCCCTCCCGCAGCCGCGCCCCTATCTCCGGATGCGTCTTCATGATCGCCCATTCCTCCGCGTCCAGCGGCCCCTCCTTGCACAACACCCGGTCCGGTATCCCGATCTTCCCCAAATCATGCATCGGCGCCGCCCTGAACAATAGGTTCGCCTCCCCATCCGTCATCCCAACCTCCAGCGCCAGCAACCGCGAATAGTGCCCCATCCGCCGTATGTGCTCCCCAGTCTCCCGATCCTTATACGCCGACGCATTCATCAGCCGCTTCACCATCTCCAGATACGCGTCCTCCAAATCCTTCGCCCGCGACTGCTCCCGGTCTATGCTCGCCTGTAATTGCTCGGCAAACGTCATCAGCCGCTGGTTCGCCTCCTCCAGCGCCAACGACTTCATCCGCTCCCGCCGGATCACTTCATTCAAGTCCCGCGCATACCGCCGCATCTGCTGATGCGTGCTCTCTATGTGCTTCTGCAACACTTCATCGGCTTGCATCGCCAACTCCGCAATGTCCACCGACACCTTCATCTCCTCCATCATCTCCACATCGCCCTGCGCCGCCCGCCCGCCACTTCTTGACGCTTCCATCGAAAATGCCCTACCCTTGTGTCCGGAAAAATTTCCTCAATTCCGGACCTCACCGTCCTCATCGGATATAAATGCAAAACTTGTCAACTCACACGTAAACCGCATACATTCCCACCACAGCCGTCAAACAGCAATCTCTGTCGATGGAACCGCCCACGCTTCCGAACGTCCAATGCAATGAAGGTTAAGTTTTCCCCGCTTAGGTCGATGGTAGTAAGTAGGTAGTGAATTCTGGCCCTTCCGAGGTGCACTATGGAAATCGTCGGCAATCGCAAATTCGTGGAAATCCCCGGCAACCGGATGCACGAACTACCCCCGCTCCTCGTCCACCGCCGCGTCGAACTCGACCGCCCCGCCAAAGTCGTCGGCATGGCGGAACGCATCGTCGAATCCGAGGAAATGCTCCCTCCATCCCCCTTCCCCGAAGAGCCCCTCGCCCTTCAACAACGCCGCTTCGACCTCGCCATCAACCTCGTCGAACAGTACAAAGGACTCCTCCTCCATTGGCGCTGGGGCAACGATATCCTCGAATGGATCCGCCAGTGCGAAACCACCTTCGAGCTTCGCCCCGACCTCCGCCACCTCCTCCGCGGCGACGTCTGGCCTCACGCCGGCCGCGCCAGCTTCGTCCATCTCCTCGAGGATAAGTCCGTCCCAACCGGCGGCGTCGACATGGAACGCGCCGTCGGCCTCCGCCTCACCTTCCGCCAGCCTCCACCCATCTCCTGCTTCTCCAACCAGTTCCTCTTCTATCTCAACGAAACCGTCGCCGCCTCCGCCTTCCAGGCCTGGGCCAGCCGCAACCCCGCCCCCGTCAGCGCCCTCCCCCCGGAACGCTTCGAATTCCACGTCCTCGACATGTAGGGCCGCCCGCGCACCGGCACAACCTTGCGTGAAATGACACGCTAGTCAGATTTATTTCGCTAGAATTATCAGACGTTTACAAAAATCCCCACCTCTTTTCATCCTCCCCCCGCTGCTATCCTCGGGTCAGCGAAAGGAGTTTTCCCCATGTCATCGGCCGCTCAAATCGCCGCCAATCGCCTCAACGCCCAATCTTCCACCGGACCGAAGTCCGAATCCGGCAAGGCCACCGTCTCCCAAAACGCCACTCGTCACGGACTCTCCTCCGGAAACCTCCCCCTCTCCGCTGCCGAGCGCCCGCTCTACCAGGAGCTCGAAGACGCGCTCCGCGCCGAGCTCAATCCCTCCGGAGCCCTGCAGGAATCCCTCTTCCTCGAACTTGCCGCCGCCGCCTGGAAGCGCAACGTCGTCAACCGTCTCCTCGCCGAAGCCGCCGGAACCACCGAAGCCCTCTTCGACGACGTGCCCTCAGACCGCCTCCGCAAGCTCCTCCGTCACAAAGCCGACATCGACCGCGCCTTCAACCGTTCCTTGCGTCAACTCAAAGATCTTCAGACCGCCGACCTCCAACGCCGCGCCATCCTCTTTGCCGCCGCGGAAAAATTCCCAGGCATCAGCCTTGCCGGCTATCCCGGTCTGGCCAGCTATCAGAAATTTACAAAACAAAGCCAACCGCTTCCTTCCGGCTTTGAAATGCTCACCCAGCAACAGCTCGAAAACGCCCAGCGCGAGGCCGAGCAAGCCCGCATCGAGTTCCGCCGCCGCAACCAATGACCCGGCTTGTGACCGCCAAACAAAACGCGCGCCGGACCCTTGAGTCCCGCGCGCGCCTGCTTGGAAAGTCCGGCCTGTGGCCGGAGGAGAAATGTCTTACTTCTTGATCTTGTACGAACCGTCGGCCAGCTTCTCGCGATGCGCTTCGTGGCACTGTTTGCATGTCCCACCGAGCGCGCCCATCGCGCTGCGCACGCCATCGGCATTATTCGCCGCCGCCGCTGCAGCCAGATCGTTTGCTGCCTTGTGCGAAGCCACCTGCCATTCGGCCGCCTTCGCCATGCCCATGCTCTTCCAGAATTCGTCCACGCCGCCGCCCATCGCGTCGGCAATGCCCTTGGCATGCGTCGAAACCGCCGCCATATCCTTCGCGCCCATCGCCTTCCGCAGGCCGCCCATATTGTCGCCGGCCGACTTCATCTTCGCCGACACCTGCTTCTCGTCGAGCGCCCACACAATCGAGGCCAGCATGACCGAAAGCACACTAGCCGCAAACAGCATCTTCTTCATGTAGAGCTTTATCCTCCCAGGGGTGAGTTTCGGTTCTTATTCTATCAGCGGCCACTCCAGCCCGAAAGCCACCCGCGCATTAATTTTCTTCAACGCCCCGAGTTGTCGTATCCTGGAAACTGGCAACCCATGTTGGGCGCTTAGCTCAGTTGGTTAGAGCGCCTGCCTTACAAGCAGGAGGTCGGGGGATCGTGACCCTCAGCGCCCACCAAACTTCGCCTGCGGCAAAGCCTGCGGCGAAGTTTGCCCGCCGTAGCCCAACGGGCGAAGGAGGGCGATGCCCGAACAAACCGTACTCAAAGACTAATCAAAGACTAATCAAAACCTCTCTCCACAGTAGCCCTAGCTCAAAAGCGATATGATGAAAAAAATCATGCCAATCCTCCTCGCCGCCACACTCACCACCCTCCACCTCCTGGCCCAATCCGAGTCCCCTACCCAAGGCATCCCCCCTCGCGCCGCCCCCACCGACTATCAAGCCCGCACCCAAGCCGGCGCCCTCACCCTCGCCGCCGAATTCCTCGGCCACTCCATCCCTTCCGACCCCAACAGCATCGTCAGTGAGGAATACGTCGTCGTCGAGGCCGCCCTCTTCGGCCCCGCCGGAGCCAAAGCCACCCTCAACGCTTCCGACTTCTCCCTCCGCATTAACGGCCGTAAGCAACTCCTCCCCGCCGCACACTTCGGCCTTACCTTCCAATCCCTCAAAGACCCCGAATGGGGACCCACCGAATCGGAAAAGCAGAAATCCAAAACCAGCGTCGGAGGCAGCGGCGGCGGCCAGAACGATCCGCCCCCTCCTCCTCCCAAAATGCCCATCGCCCTGCGCCGCGCCATGGAACAGCGGGTCCAGAAATCCGCCTTCCCGGAAGGCGAGCGCCCCCTGCCCCAATCCGGCCTCCTCTTCTTCCAGTACCGCGGCAAAGCCGACGGTATCAACGCCGTCGAACTCTACTACAACGGCAAAGACGCCAAAGCCAAACTAGCGCTTCAGTAATCCCAACAGCAGCCCGCACCCCAACAACAGCAGGCTCCCCGGCTCCGGAACCACTTGCACCGGAGCCGTCTCCACCGTCACATCCCCCGTCCCCATCTCCCCTAACTCCACCTCCGAAAAGTTGGAATCGAGCAGCAGCACATTGGCGAACCCGATCGTCCCCGTCCCTTCCGCCAGCGCCGTGAAGTGCAGCGTCACCAGCGTGTCCGGATCCGGCGCACCCGGCGCAATCAGCACATCCGAGATCCCTGTCACCGTCCCCACTCCCGTCACTCCGGGGACGAAGAACACCCCGTTCGCCGCAAAGTAGCCGGCCTCCACCACGCTATCCAAACTCAGAAACGTTGGAAACAGCACATCGAACTGGAATGCCACCAGATCCGGAGCCCCGCTCAACACCACTCCCACCTGGAAGCTTTGTCCCACCGCCGCCGTCACCGGAGCAGGATCCACCGACAGAATCGCCGCGCCTTCGAGCATCGCGCCGCAGCTCAACATCCATCCCAATACAAGGGTTCGCATCATCTTCTTATTCCTCCGTAGTTATTGGCACCGCGTCCCTGCCGCCAGCCGTGACGACACCAGCGCCAGATCCTTCAAATCCACCACCCCGTCATTATTCACATCCGCCCGGAATTGGTACGATGCCTCGCCGCGCCGTCCGCCCATCGCCGCTCGAACCGCCTGGACATCGGAGCAGTTCACCGCCGTGTCGCTATTGACATCCCCAATCTTCGTCACAATCAGCGTCAACATCTTCGTCGCCGTCGGCGGCGCTCCGTTGATCGCCGTGATGGTCAACGGATACGTTCCCTCTGAGCCCGCCGCCGGTGTACCGCTGAACAACCCCACCCCGGAGTTCGCCCCCGACGGCGTCTTGCCCACAAACGTCACCCCCGCCGGCAAAGCCCCCGTCACCGTCAGCCTCATCCCGTCCCCCCATTGCGAAGGAATGTCCGGAACCGGAGTCTTCGGATAGCCGAGCGTGTTCACATAGAACCGGTTCACCATCCCCGTGTGGAACAGCACCGCATCCTGCAAGGGAATCTTCGGAGCCTCCAGCAGGTGCCAGTAGAAAAGCTGCTCCGCAGCATTCCCTCCATTGTCGATGCGCAATGTCAGCGGATAGAATCCGCCGTAGCCCGCCTCCGGCGTTCCGTTCAAATCAGCCGTCCCGTTCCCGTTGCTGTGCAGCGTCATCCCCGGAGGAATTCCTCCGCTGGCCGTAATCGCCCCCGCCGGCTGATTCGTCTGAATCTGGAATGCGTTCTGCGTCCCCGTCAACCCGAAGATCGTGTCCGCGCTGGTGAACTCCGGATAGGGCACTATCTGGATCGTGAAGTTGTTGTTCGGGATCAACTGGTTGCCTTGGATGAAACTGCATTGCGGGATCTGGAACGGCGCCGCTACGTAGGCCACCTCGATCCGGAAGGCTGCCGGAGCGGTTGTCCCCACCGGAGGCGTGCCCGTCAGATATGCCGTCCCGTCTCCGTTGTCCGTCAACCCGAGCCACGATGGGTTCGTGCAGGGCGCCGTGAACTTTACCGCCGGCGAGTTCTTCGATGCCGTCAGCAGGATCCGGTTCGCCGCACCCGCCTTGAACGTCGCCGTCGCCGGGCTGAAGGTCGTCACCGGCTGCGGCAACACCTCGATCGAGAACTGCTGGTACACCGTCGATACCGCATTCGTCGCAATCAGTCCGCACG
>JAEUQG010000424.1 GCA_016789755.1 Bryobacterales bacterium | reverse complement strand
CTTGCCATGATCGATGTGTCCGATCGTGCCGATGTTTACGTGCGGCTTACTACGGTCGAATTTCTCTTTGGCCATATGAAACCCTTCCTACGCTTTGGCGCGCTCCATTCGGATGATGTATCTCGGGAACGGATGGCGGGGTAATACCCTATAGCCGCACGGGTGCAGGTGTGCACCCGGCGGATTTTTCAGTATAGCAGGTAGCGGCAAGCTTTGCGCTTTGCCTGGCGCCATGCGCACCATGCGAACCATGCGCCCGCTCCAACCCTCTTGTGGCATCATGTGTATCTCCTCCAGGAGAGATAGGAATCTACATTGCAAGACCTGACCATTGAGGCCTTGTGCGCGGAAGCAAAAGCGTTCTCTAAACTGGAATCCGGGCGGCCCGAGCCAAGCCTCTACGGGATCACCGATGGCAAAGCCGTCGGCACCTACCTCGAACACAAATTCCGCGCGTTCTTAGCGGATCGCTACGCTTTTGCCGCCGGCAATTCCGCCAACGGCATTGACTTTCCCAGCCTCGGAGTCGATATGAAGGTCACCAGTCTGCGCCAGCCGCAATCCTCCTGCCCTTTCAAATCCGCACGCCAGAAAATCTTCGGACTCGGCTATTCCCTCATCGTGTTCGTCTACAGCAAATTGGACGACCCGCAAACGCAAACCGGCGCCCTCAGTATCGAACACACCATCTACATCGATAAAACGCGCACCGCCGATTTTCAAACCACGCGAGGTCTCCGCCAGATCCTCGAAAACGACGGCAACCAGGATGACATAGCCGCCTTCCTCCTCGACAGGATGCTCCCCGTCGATGAAGCCGAAGCCCACATCATCGCACAGGAGATCCTCGATGGCACGCCGGTCCCCCAAGGCTACCTGACAGTCTCCAACGCCCTCCAGTGGCGGCTACAGTATAGGAGAGTCATCGCCGAAGCCGGCAAAATCCCAGGCATCGGCTCGATCCTATGACCAACCGATCGAAGCTCGAATTCGGCGACTACCAAACACCCCTCCCCCTCGCTCGGGATGCCTGCCGCCTGATCGCACGCCTCGGCCTCGAACCCGCCGCCATCCTCGAACCCACCTGCGGCCTCGCCACCTTCCTCCAAGCCGCCCTTCTCCAGTTCCCCAACGCCCACATCGCTAAAGGATTCGACATCTCCCCCCAATACATCGAAGCCGCACGCGCCACCCTCGCCGCCATCCCCAACATCCCCGCCTCCTGCCTCGAACAGGCCGACTTCTTCTCCATCGACTGGCACTCCGTCATCGCCGCCCTCCCCCAACCACTCCTCGTCATCGGCAACCCCCCGTGGGTCACCAACGCCGCTCTCAGCGTCGCCGGCAGCGCCAACCTCCCCGCCAAATCGAACTTCCACCAGTACGCCGGACTCGACGCCCTCACCGGCAAGAGCAACTTCGATATCTCCGAATACATGCTCATCCGCCTCAGCCAGGCCCTCCAGAACAGAAACGCCACCCTCGCCATGCTCTGCAAAACCTCCGTCGCCCGCAGAGTGCTCGCCTTTTGTTGGAAAAACGGTCTGAATTTGTTCGATAGCCACATCTTCCCCATCGATGCCATGCAGCACTTCGACGCCGCCGTCGATGCCTGCTTCTTCGTCGTCAGTTTCTCCGGCGCTCGCCAAACGCAGTCCTGCCTCCTCCACGACGGCCTCCAGTTCGATTCCGCTGCGCGCCAGTTGGGCTACCGCCACGGCATCCTTCTCGCCGACGTCGACGCCTACCAGCGGAACCAGTCCCTCCACCACAAGACCAGCTACGTCTGGCGCTCCGGAGTCAAACACGATTGCGCCAAAATCATGGAGTTCTCCGAACGCAACAACCTCCTCTACAACGGCCTCGGCGAACCCGCCGACATCGAGCCTGCGCTCCTCTACCCCCTCTTGAAAAGTTCCGCCATCGCCGGCTCGAAAAAATCCGGCGTCCGCCGCGTCCTCATCACCCAACGCAACGTCGGGGATAGCACCGCCGCCATTGCCCTCTCCGCTCCCAAAACCTGGCAGTACCTCCTCCGTCACGCCCCCCACCTCGACCGCAGAGCCAGCGCCATCTATAAAAATCGTCCCCGCTTTTCCATCTTCGGCATCGGCGATTATTCCTTCGCCCCCTGGAAAGTCGTCATCTCCGGCTTCTACAAGAGACTAGATTTCAAAGTCGCCGGACCCCTCGCCGGCCGCCCCGTCATGCTCGACGATACCGCTTACTTCCTCCCTTGCTCCGGCGAAGAGGAGGCCCGCTCCCTCGCCGGCCTCCTCAATTCCGGCCTCGCCAAAGACTTCCTCTCGTCAATGATCTTCTGGGATATGAAGCGTCCCATCACCGTCGAAATCCTCCGCCGCCTCTCCATCGAGCGCTTGGCCCAGGCCCTCGATGTTTCCATTCCGCCCCCCGGATCGAAACAAAACAACACCCGCTAAATCAGGAATTTCAAAACAAATACACAACCAACATGCATGTTATTACCGGGTCCAGGAAGATACCTCATGGCTACTCAATCCCAAATCGATGCCAATCGAGACAGCGCCACCCTTCCCACCGGCCCGGCCATTAAACCAATTCGAGCCCCAGGACCCCGCTGGATCCTCCTCCCTCTCCGGCGATGAGGCCAAAGGCCGCCTGACACCTCCCATTCAGTGCGTCATCGCGTAAATAATATGATTTAATCCGAATCGGTACGCCAGCGCCGTCATCGCCTCCGGATATTCCGGCATATCCGCATGCTCCCATGCGTCCCCGACATCCTGGTTGTAATGGATCGCCACCACCATCCTCCCCTTCCCGTCGTACATCGCCCGCCAATAAGGAGGCACATGCTCGGCCCGTACCACCGTCCCGCCATCGGCGCCCCGCCGCAAATGACGCAAGCCCGGAATCTGTACCCGCTCCACGATGTCGTACAGCACATGCAGCACCGCGTTCCCTGGTTCAATCTCCAGAATCGCCTGCCCCGGCAGCACCCTCGCCATCGTCTCCCGGAACACCTCCCACTCCGCCGGCCCGTGAAAATCGTCCACCACCAGAAACCCGCCCCGCTCCAGGTAATCCCTCAGCCGCGCTACCTCCCCATCGCTCAACTGCCAGTAACCTACCTGCGTCGCATACGCCCACGGATACTCGTAGATCCGGTCATCGGTCAACGGCACATGCCGCGCCTCGCCCGTATCAATCCGCGTCAACCGCTGGATCCCCTGCGTGAAGTGCATGTCCGCTTCCGGCCAGTCCTGCATCCACCACCCGCGCCCGAACCGCCGCCGCAAACTGAACCCGTCCACATACTCCAGCCGCACAAAATGAAACTCCTTCTTCTTCCCCTCGCCCTCCTGCATCCACCATGCCGGCACGCACGAAGCCCACAACAACAACGCCGCCATCCATCTCCGGCCCCGGCTCATGTGCCTCATTATAGGATTATGATCCCGCGGTTCACCGCCCTCTTCCTCGCCTTCTTCCTCGCCTCCGTCCTCCAGGCCCAACCCGTCATCGTCTCCTCGCCCGATGGCCGCGTCCAACTCTCCGTCACTCTCCCCGATGGCCGCCCCCACTACGCCGTCTCCTTCGATGGCAAGCCGGCCATACTCCCCTCCGCCCTCGGCCTCGTGCTCGATGGCGCCCCCCGCCTCGATTCCCACTTCACCCTCGGCCCCATCGCCCGCACCAGCCGCGACACCTCCTGGAAGCCACTCTACGGCGAACGCTCCCTCGTCCCCAACCGCTACAACGCCGCCGGAATGCACTTCCACGAATCCATCCCCCCAAAACGAAAACTAGCCATTATGTTTCGGGTCTACAACGAAGGCGTCGCCTTCCGCTACTCTCTCTCCCCCCAACCCTCCCTCAGCCGGGCCACCATCGCCTCCGAATCCACTGAGTTCCGCCTCGCCCCCGCGGCCTTCGCCTGGGAAACCGAGCGCGCCCAAACCCCGTACCGCCGCACCGCTGTCGCCGGCCTCCAACAACCCTCCGAGCGCCCGCTCCTCCTCGAACTCCCCAACGGACTCTGGGCCGCCATCGCCGAAGCCGCCGTCGACAACTACCCCTCCATGTTCCTCTCCACCATCCGCGCCGAACCCCACTCGCTCGCCGCCCGCCTCCATGGCCCCGCCCGCATCGCTGCCCCTTTCTCCACTCCCTGGCGAGTCATCCTCCTCGGCTCCACCCCCGGCACACTCCTCGAACACAACTACCTCCTCCTCAACCTCAGCCCTCCCTCGTCACTCACCGAAACCGCATGGATCAAACCCGGCAAGATCCTTCGTGAAATCACTCTCTCCACCAAGGGAGGCCTCGAAGCCGTCGACTTCGCCGCCCGTCACGGCATCCAATACATCGAATACGACGCCGGCTGGTACGGCCACGAATACGAAGAGCAATCCGACGCCACCCGCGTCAACATCGATCCCCGCCGCCTCCGCAAAGAGCCCGAATATCAGGGCCTCGACCTCCCCCGCGTCATCGCCTACGCCAAACGGAAGAACATCGGCGTCTGGCTCTACGTCAACCGCCGCGCCCTCGAACGCCAGATCGACACACTCCTCCCCCTGTTCGCCCGCTGGGGCGTCGCCGGAGTCAAGTACGGCTTCGTCAACGTCCACTCCCAGGATTGGACCCGCTGGCTCTACTCCGCCATCGCCAAAGCCGCCACCCATCGCCTTCTGCTCGATATTCACGACGAGTTCCGTCCCACGGGACTCAGCCGCACCTGGCCTCACCTCCTCACCCAAGAGGGCATCCGAGGCAACGAAGAGATGCCCGACGCCCACCACAGCACCGTGCTCCCCTTCACCCGCATGCTCGCCGGAGCCGCCGACTACACCTACTGCTGGTTCGACCAGCGCCTCAAGAACACCTGGGCCCACCAACTCGCCATGACCGTCGTCGTCTACAGCCCGCTCCAATTCCTCTACTGGTACGACCGTCCTTCGCAATTCACCGGAACCACCCCCGGCATGGACTTCCTCGCCCGTGTCCCCACTACCTGGGACGACACCCGAGTCCTCTCCGGAGCACCCGGCCAACACGCTGTCATCGCCCGCCGCAAAGCCGGCACATGGTACCTCGCCGCTATCACCAACAACGACGGCCGCACCCTCAGCATCCCGCTCACGGTCCTCAAACCCAACACCACCTACGAGGCCACACTCTACACCGACGGCGATGGCCCGCGCGATGTCCGCAAGGCAACGCGCCGCCTCAACAACACGCAGACTCTCGACCTCAACCTCCAACCCCGCGGCGGAGCGGTCATCGAACTCCGCCCCGTTCCCTAGTCGATCCGCTTCCCGTCCGCCCCCCAACCCTTCGCGCAGAAGTGCGATGCGTTCGCCGCCTGATAGCGCACCTGCGCCAGCTCCGGCGTGTCCAGCTTCTTGTAGCCCTGAATCCTCGACTCCAGCCCGAAGTCCAGTATCCCGCTCGTCAGCATCGTCCGCTCCACCGGATACGGAGCCTTCCCCGTCGAGAACAGAGTTTCGATCTGCTTCACCAGACACCCGAAGTGATGATGCGGCCGTCCCGGCTGCAAGTGCATCAGCATCGACACCGGCTCGGCCTGCCCCTTCACATCCACTGCCGCGGTGAAGTCCTCCACCAGCCCGGTCATCAGAAAGGCCGCCGCCTTCAGCCCGTCGTTGTACTCCACCACGAACACCGCCGGGTTCTTCACCAGTTGCTTTGCCTCCCCCGCCTTCCGCGTCTTGCTATGCGTCACTGCCTTCTCGAACAACCGCTTCACCCAGCCGTTCTGCTCCATGAAACTCCAGCACCCGTCCCGCTCGAAACACTGCACGGAGCGCACTCCCGTCTCTCCGCCCTTGCGCCGTTCCGTCAGGCATTGCAGGCATTCGAGCACATGGAAGCCGTAGATGTCCAACCCGCTATACGACACCGCCACCGCATGCGTCTGCTCCGCGCCGTACGGCGCATCGATCGCCGGAATCCGCCACGCCACCGGCACCGACGATCCCGCCAGCATCGGGAACTTCAACTCCCGTGAGATCTCCACCATCCGCTTGGCCTGCACCCAGCTCCACGACAGATGCTTATCGTTGAACACCGGCACGGCGCGTCCGCTCTGCCGGAACACATCCGTGATCTTCAGGAACATCTCAAACCGCGGATACAGCTTCTGCTCCTTATCGTTCATCGGATAGTCGCCATGCTCGCCGATCAGCAACACGCCATCCACCGCCAGCCGTCCCGTGCCCAGCGTCAGCGCCTCATACACGGTGCGGTACAGCGGCACATTGTACTTGCGAGCCATGCCTCTGCTCATATCCGTCTTCGGCGCCTGCTCGGTGAACATCGAGACGATCTTGTTCCGCGGATACGGAGGCTGTCCGTCCTGATTGAACCCCTCCAGATACTTCCCTACAATCACGTCTGCATGCGAGTTGGGACGGTACTCCGTAATGATCGCCGCGATCTTGCGCGGACCAGGGGATTGCGCCGCGGCGGCCACTGCCGCCGTCGATGCCAAAAAGCTACGCCGGTACATTCCGTTCAGCGTATCAGAAGGACTCCCGCCAATTGAACTCAAACACCGGTAGCATAGACCTATGTCCATGCTTGCCTTCGATGCGGCCTACACACGCACGGATGAGGAACCGGAGTCGAACATCCCACACGGCGCGGTGCGCGATGCCGAGGTCCGGCAACTGATTCTCGAATACGGTGGAGCTTCCTATCAGGAGGGACTGTACCGTATCTTCAATCTCGCCGAAGCTCTGCGTTGGACTGCCACCGTGAGCCGCTTCTTCCCCGCTGAATCCGCCGCGGTCGAAGCCTTCGCTCGCGATTGGCAGGGCAACCTCTTCACCTGGCGCGGTGGCGCCGCCCCCTGTGTTCATTTGTTCCAGCCCGGCGCCGGAGATGTGTTCGAGGTGTCCGAATCCCTCGATCGGTTCCACAATGAAGAACTGGTCGAGCACGCCGAAGAAGCTCTCAGCTTCAGCCTGTGGCAGGAGTGGCGAAGCACATCCCCTGCCCCCTCGAGGCAGCAGTGCGTGGCCTACCGCCAACCCGTGTTCCTGGGCGGCGGCATCGCCGTCGACAACCTCGTCCTCGCCGGTATGGACGTCTATTGGGAGGTCACCGGGCAGTTGCTTGTGCAGGTCCGCAATCTGCCCGATGGCGCTCCCGTCGAACGCATCGATCTGACTTACTGACTCCCTTTACGCCGTGACCCCTGTGCTCACCCACTGGCCGGTCCGGCCGCTCTCCAGCACAGCCTCGCAAACCTTCTGCGTCTGCAGCGCATCGCGGAAGTTCGGCTGCGCATGCTTGCCCGTTTCGATCCCGCGCACGAAATCCGCCAGTGCATTGAGGAACGTGTGCTCGTAGCCGATGACCAGACCCGGCACCCAGTAACGGTCCATATAAGGATGCTCCCCATTGGTCACATGGATCCGCCGCCAGCCGCGCACATGCGACTCCGCCGTGCCGCCCGAAGACTGCTTGTACTCGAAGTAGTCGAGATACTCCATCTCTTCCAGATTGAACGCCACACTGCCGTCCGCTCCGTTCAGCTCGAACGTCTTCAGCGCCTTGTGCCCGCGCGCGTACCGCGTCGACTCGAACAGCCCCAGTGACCCGTTGGCGAACTCGCACAGGAACAGACAGGCATCGTCGATGCCTACCTTCTCCACCTTGCCGGTCAGCACATGCGGACGCTCCTTGATGAACGTCTCCGTCTTCGCCGTCACCCGCGTAATCGGCCCGTTCAGCCACATCGCGGTGTCGATGTTGTGCGCCAGCAGATCGCCCGTTACCCCAGAACCCGCCGCCGCTGCATCCAGCCGCCACAGCCCCGCGCCGCCCTGCGGCAGATCCGCCGAAATGGTCCAGTCCTGCAGGAAGTTGCTGCGCAGATGGAACGGCCGCCCGATGCGGCCTTCCTCGATCAACTGCTTGGCCAGCGTGATCGCCGGAACGCGCCGGTAGTTGAACCACACCATGTTCGCCACGCCGGCCTTCTCCACCGCTTCCACCATCGGTTCGGCTTCGGCCACCGTGCGCGCCAGCGGCTTCTCGCAGAGAATCATCTTCCCTGCCTTGGCCGCGGCAATGGCAATCTCCTGGTGCGTGTCGTTCGGCGTGCAGATGTCCACGACATCCACATCCGCTGCTTCCACTACCTTCTTCCAATCCGTCTCCACCCGCGAGTAGCCCCAGTTACCGGCAAAGGCCTTTACCTTCTCCTCGTTGCGCGCGCAGGCCACCTGCAGCACGATGCGGTGGTTCAGCGGAAAGAAGTCGTTCAGCCGCTTATAAGCATTCGAATGGGCGCGGCCCATGAACCCATACCCGATCATTCCAACCCGTAGCTGTTTCATCCGTGTCCTCTCCGCTTAGCCGAACTTCGCCACCAGGCCGTCGACGTACTTCTTACAGGTCTCGGTCGCCGCCCATGCATCGGGCCAGAAGCAAAGGTCGATCGTCCACCAGTCGTGGTTGACGTTGGCCGCCTTCAACAGTTCCGGCATGATGGCATCGAAGTCGAGCGAGCCCAGCCCGAACGGCGGATGCGCCGAGGTCTCGTCGTTGCCCTGCGCGTCCTTATGGCACGAGTCGTCGGAGTCGATCAGGTGGATGTGGTTGATGCGCCCGCTCAGCTTGCGGATCAGTTCAATCTGGCTCGGGAACGTCTCCTTTTCGCCTTCCTGCCGCGCGCCAACCACGCCTACCATCTGTCCGTGGCAGGTGTCGTACTGCAGTCCGAAGTTCGGCTTGTTCACGGCATCGTGAATGCGCACCACATCGGAGGGCTTGTTGAAGGCGAAGCCCGGCTCGAACTCCCAGCAGATGTACTGCCCGTTGCCGGCCGCGATGTCGGCGCACTGCTTCCATGTCCGCACTACCCTGTCCATCGCCGTCGCGTAGTCCACTTCCCGCAGAATGGTCGGCGGCTGCACGCAATCGACACGAATGCCGTTGATACCCACGTCCTTGCAGAACTCCGAGTTCTTCTTGAACTCGGCCACATACTTCGATTGGTCATCGGTATTGATCAGCTTCTCGCCCCACAGGTTCGCCGCGATCCCGGAGAAGCTCAACCCGTACTCCTTCATCTGCGCGGCCAGTTCGGCGCGCTGCGACTTCTCCGGCATCGCCCCCGGCCATGCATCGTCCGGCCCGTTCGGATTGCCCGGGTTCGGATGCGGCGGAAACGCGCCCAGCTCCACTCCGTCAAAGCCGAGTTTCTTCAACGTGGTGCACACGGTCTTGAAGTCGATGGGGTTGCTCCCGTAAGGGCCGATCGTGTAAGCCCAGGATCCGATGGAGATGCGTTTGCTCATAGGAATTCCAACTACAGATACTGCAAATCGAAGGTGTAGCGCAAGGGGTCAGGCCAGCAGTTCTTTGATCAGCTCGCCGCCCGTCTGCGACAACTGCTTCTCGCGCCCCGCATGCAGGAAGCGCAGCTTATTGTCGTCGAGCCCCAGCAGGTGTAGCAGGGTGACATGGAAGTCCTTCAGCGGATGCACGGCTTCCACCGCCGCGCCGCCCGTTTCATCGGTGGACCCGATGATGTGCCCCGCCTTCACGCCGCCTCCGGCAAGCCAGCAGGCCATTGCATTGGCGTTGTGGTCGCGTCCCCAAGCCTGTCCGCCGCGGCGGATGCCGTTGTCGGGACTCCGTCCGAACTCGCCGGCGCAGACCACCAGCGTCTCATCGAGCAAGCCCGTGCGCTTGAGGTCCTTGAGCAACGCCGCAAGCGGCTTGTCGATGGCCCGGATGCGCGCCCCGTGCGCCTTATCGATGTAGTCGTGCGAATCCCACCCCATGCAGATCACCTGCACAAAGCGCACCCCTGCTTCCACCAGCCGCCGCGCCAGCAGGCAGCGCCGCCCGTAAGCATCCGCTTCCTTGTCCGGCCCGCCGATGCCATACATCTCCAGCGTCTGCTTGCTCTCCTTCGACAGGTCCACTACCTGCGGCATCTCGGCCTGCATGCGGAAGGCGAGTTCGTAGCTTTCGATGCGAGCCGCCAACTCGGCATGCTCCTTGTGCCTCGCCTGATGCACCTTGTTAAGCGAGGTGAGCAGATCGAGGTTGGCCCGCTGCCGCTCCTTGGTGACTCCCGGCGGCGGAGTCATGTCGAGAATCGGCGTCCCTTCCGGCCGCAGCGGAGTCCCTTGATAGTGGGCCGGCAGATACCCATTCGACCAGTTGGCCGCGCCGCCTTGCGGATAAGCCACATCGGGCAGCACGACGAATGCCGGCAGGTTCTCGTTCTCCGTCCCAAGCCCGTAGGACATCCATGCGCCGACCGCCGGATCGCCGCCGAACTGCGTGCCCGTGTTGAGGTGATAGAGCGCCGTCGGGTGGTTGACGCTTTCCGCCCGTAGACCGCGATAGAAGCAGACATCGTCCACTACGGTGGAGAACTGCTCGAAGAGCTTGTTGATCTCGATGCCCATCCTGCCGGCGCGCTGGAACTCGAACGGGCTGCGCACGTAGTAGCGCTCGCCGGTGTTCATGTTGGCCTCGAACTTCGTCCGCTCCTTCTGGAACTTCGTCATGTGAAGCTGCGCCAGCTTGGGCTTCGGGTCGATGGTGTCGATGTGGCTGGGGCCGCCTTCCATCAGCAGGAAGATGCAACGCTTGGCCTTGGCCGCAAGGTGCGGCTTCCTGGCAGCCAGCACTCCGGCATGCGCTTCGTCTCTTGCCAGCAGCGAGGTGAGCGCAATGGAGCCCAGCCCCACGGCGCTGTCGAAGAGGAAGTGTCTGCGATGCATGGGCCGGCTCCTATCAGTAGACATAGACGAACTCATTGCTGTTGAGCAGCACCAGCGCCAGGTCGGCCAGCGCCCGTGTCGATGGAGCGGCATCGCGCGCGGCCAGGTTCTCCTCGTATGGAGCGGGATCGTCCAACTGCACGAAGGTCGACTTCTCGCCCGTCAACTCGCTGGTGATCTGATGGACGATCGGCTGCTTCGCGGGTTTGGCCGGAGGCGGCGTCGCCTTGTGATACTCGGTTTGGCGCGCCAGGTGAGCCAGCGCCATTTGCTTCTCCTGCGGCGTGGCCGCGCGCCCGTAGGTGAGTTGGAAGGCGCGGTCCACCTGCGCCTGCGTGCTCTTGGCGTCGCGCTCCAGGCGCGTGGCCATGGCCAGCGCCATGTCGTGCACGAACTGTCCGTTGAACAGGGCGAAGGCCTGCGTCGGCACCGTCGATGTCTCGCGCCGCTCGCAGGACAGATCGAGGCTCGGCCCGTTGAACACATCCACCATCGGATCGATCAGGCTGCGCTGTTGGAACGTGTAGATGGTTCGCCGGTTGCGCTGGCGCTTGAGCGGCGAAGGATGATAGGCGGGCTGCAGCGATCCCATGGCATGCCGCGGCTGCCGCACCACGTCCTCGTTGATCTGGGGAAACACGCCCGGGCCGCCGGACTCCAGGCTCAGTTCGCCGCTGACGGCGAGGATGCTGTCGCGGATAACTTCCGCTTCCAGCCGCCGCGGAGGGAAGGCGGCCAGCAACTCATCGGCGGCGCCGCTTGCTCTGCGGTAGGCGTCGCTGTTCATGATGAGGCGGTGCATGGCCTTCACGCTCCAGCCTTGTTCCACAAAGGTGGCCGCCAGGTAGTCGAGCAGTTCCGGGTGCGAGGGCTTGGCGCCCATCTTGCCGAAGTTGTTCGAATCCCCCGCGATGCCCTTGCCGAAGTGATACTGCCAGATGCGGTTCACCATCACCCGCGCGGTCAACGGGTTCTTCGCATCGGCGATCCAATGGGCCAGGGCCAGCCGCCGCCCGGCGACGCCGCGCGGGATCTCGACGGCATTGCCTGCCACGGCGATGACGCCGGGCTCCACCTTTTCGGCGGGCGATTGCACGTTGCCTCCGGGCAGCACATGTACAGAGGGCGGCGTGTACTTGGCCAGGGGCGGATAGCGCATGTTCTGGCCGCCATCGGTGAAGCCGTCCAGCGGCCCGCTCGATACGCTGAAG
Organism: Bryobacterales bacterium; assembly: GCA_016789755.1. Lineage (GTDB taxonomy): Bacteria > Acidobacteriota > Terriglobia > Bryobacterales > Bryobacteraceae > CADEFT01. Next base: position 1,214 of record JAEUQG010000424.1, on the reverse strand, counting down.
GCCTTGGCTTCAAAGCGGTCGAGCGACTCGCGGTACAACTGCATGTGCTTCTGGTAGAGCTTGAACTCCTCGAACTGCTCGCCGCTGAGCTCATTCTGCCGCGGCTTGAGCCGGTCGAATCCGGCTTGCGTTTTGCCGGCGATGGCCTGCATGTTGGCCTTGCCCAACTCGATGTCGGCGGTGTTCTCGGCGGCGAGGAAGGGCACCTTCGGCCGCGCGAACTCGGTGGTCGCAAACACGGCCTGCATGCGGTAGTACTCATTGGTGGGCAGGGGATCGAACTTGTGATCGTGGCAGCGGGCACAGCCTAAGGTAAGGGCGAGAAACGTCTGCCCGACGGAGTTGGTGACGTCATCGAGAAACATCTGGCGGGTGACCGCTTCGACCGACATCGCCGTATGCTCCCAGGGGCCGGTGCGAAGGAAGCCGGTGGCAATGCGGTATTCGCCGTTCGTGGCGTCCATCTCGTCACCGGCGATCTGCTCGCGGATGAATTGATCGTAGGGCTTGTCGTTGTTGAAGCTGCGGATGACGTAGTCGCGGTAGCGCCAGGCGTTGGGGCGCTCGAAGTCGTTGGAGTAGCCGCTGGTATCGGCGTAGCGCACGACGTCGAGCCAGTGGCGGCCCCAGCGCTCGCCGTAGCGAGGCGATGCGAGGAGGCGCTCCACCAGCCGCGCGTAGGCGCCGGGGCGCTTGTCGTTGACGAAGGAGTCCACTTCTTCGGGCGCGGGAGGTAGGCCGGTGAGATCGATGCTGGCTCTGCGGATCAACGTGCGCCGGTCTGCTTCGGGCAGGGGCTTCACGCCCTTGGCCTGCATTCTGGCGTTAAGGAACGCATCGACCGCATTGGCTGCGCCGGCGGGCGCGGGGGGCTTCTTCACCGGCTGGAAGGCCCACAGGTCTTCGGCTTTGTAATCCCACTTCTTGCGGGACGATTCGCTGGTCCAGGGGGCGCCGGCGTCGATCCATTCCTTCACCGCGGCGATGGTCGCGGTGGGCAGCCGCTTGGCCGCGCCGCCGGGCGGCATCTGCAGCTTGCCCTCGCCGGCGATGGCCTGATAGAGCAGGCTGACGGACGCTTCGCCGGGAACGATCGCGGGGCCGCGCGCACCGCCTTCGAGCAGCCCTTCGCGCGTGCGCAGATCGAGCTTGGCCATCGCCTGGCCTTCGCCGTGGCAGCCCTGGCAGTCCTTCTTGAGTGCCGGTTGCACGAC
>JAEUQG010000548.1 GCA_016789755.1 Bryobacterales bacterium | reverse complement strand
GCACCTCGATCCGCGTCAGCCACTTCACCCACGCCACCCCATACCAGCCAGGAACCACCAGCCGCAACGGAGCCCCATGGTTCTTGTGCAGCGCCTGCCCGTCCATTTCCCAACACAACAGCACGTTCTCCTTCATTGCATCCCGCAACGCAAGCGAACGCGCGAAATGCTGCGGATAATCGCCCCCGCGTATCTTCTCCGTCGCCGCATCCGCCGCATAGAACACCACTTCCGTTCCTTCCGGTTTCACCCCGGCTTCCTTCAACACCGGCCCCAGAGGAGTCCCTTTCCACTTCGTGTTGAAGATCAACCCCCCGTTGGCCCCATTGCCCGAACACTCCATCGTCACTGTCATCTCCCGCGCCTTGCGCTTGCGCAACTCGTCGAGCGACAGCGTCAGCGGCCGGCTCACCAGTCCGCTTACCTCCAGCTTCCAAGCCGCCACATCCACATCGGGAAACCCGTAGTGCCCCACCCGGAACCGCCGGTCCGCCGGAGTCATCCACGACGTCAGTTCATCCCATTGGAGCGTTGGACGCTCCGCGTTGAACGGCCGGCTGTCGAGAAAAGGAATCATCTGTTCCCCTTCTTCCGCCATCGCCTGGGCGAAGCGCGCAAAGGCGGGCGACAAGGCCGAAAACGCCAGAAACTCACGTCTGCCGGATCGAAGCATGCGTAATATCTTACAGTAGAATCTGCATGAAAAAAGCCCTCCTTGCCTTGATCGCCCTCCTCGTCATCGGCCTCGCCGGCGCCTACGCCATCGTCCACCTCGCCTTTCCCAAAGCCGCCCAGCCGCGCGCCGGCAAAGTCGACTCCTCCCCTGCCCGCATCGAACGCGGCAAGTATCTCTTCGATGTCATCGCCGGTTGCGCCGACTGCCATTCCGTCGTCGATCCAACCCGCTTCGCTCTTCCCGTCGTGCCCGGCGGCTACGCCAAGGGCAAGCAATTCCCGCCCGGCGGTGAAGGCGTCCAAGTGGCCCCCAACCTCACCTCAGACCCCGCAACCGGCGCCGGCCGCTGGTCCGACGGCCACCTCATCCGAGCCATCCGTGAGGGCATCGGCCACGACGGCCGCCCCCTCTTCCCCGGTATGCCCTATTCCGAATACGCCCACATGAGCGATGAAGACGTCGAATCCATCGTCGCCTATATCCGCACCATCCCTCCGTCCGTCAACAGCCTGCCCGCCTCCCGCATTACCTTCCCCATGAGCATCATCATGCGCCTCGTGCCTTCACCCGTCGCCGCCGTCCCCCCCGTATCCAAAGCCGATCCCGCCGCCTATGGCGCCTACCTCACCAAAATCTCCGGATGCCAGTTCTGCCACACCCCCTTCGTCAAAGGACAGACCATTAAGGAGAAGCTCTTCGCCGGCGGCCACGAGTTCGAAACCGCGCCCGGCATCCGAGCCGTCAGTGTCAACCTCACCCCCGAACCCAAAACCGGCATCGGCAGCATGAGCGAAGCGCAATTCCTCGACAAGTTCTATCAATACAAGGAGTACGCCGAAAAGGGCTCCCCCGCCATCCGCCCCGAACTGAACACCGTCATGCCGTGGCTCGGCCTCGCCCGCATGGACCCCGCCGGCCACAAAGCCATCTAAGCCTAACTGCGCACCGTTCCCCCCGGCGAAAACGCCGTCGTCAGCCACCCCGACGCCCCCGAAAACAAAAAGTGATCGCTGCGACCGCAACCACATCCGTCACGCTGCGAAAACCTGCCGGGCCGGAATCAAACCCAGGTTCTTGACCAAGCCCTCTATTACGTTATACGATACTACGTATTACGTAATATGCCCGAACCCACATTGCTCATCTTGGCCAGCTTGGCGGGTGGAGAAAAGCACGGCTACGCCATGATCCAGGACATCGAAAGATTTGCCGGCGTCCGCCTTGGGCCCGGGACACTCTACGGGGCCATCACACGCTTGGAAGCGCAGGGGTGGATTCGTGCCGTTCACAGTGCCGATCGGCGCCAGCCATACAGCATTACTCCCAAAGGCAATGCCCGCCTCGCCGAGGAGATCCAGCAGTTGGCTCGGATCACGCAAACCGCCAAGGTGAGGATGAAAAAGGCGTGAACCGTATCGTCAGGCTGCTGATCTCGTTGTACCCGCAAACTTGGCGTGAGCGGTATGGAGTGGAGTTCGCCGCACTGCTCGAAGAGTTGCCGTGCCGCTGGACTGATCTGACAGACATCCTTTGTGGAGCCATAACGATGAATCTCAGACTGCGAAGCTGGGAAGCCCCCTCTGCGTATGTCCTGCTCGCGCTCGCACTGGCCTGGGTCTCCTCCCGAGCCGCGGTTTGCACTGCAGCCGTCAGAGTCGCGGAATGGGTTTTCCCGCTTTTGGGAACCCCGGTCGTGCGCGAGGCCGGCATGTTGCTGTTGCCGGCACATCAACAATCCGGCCTGTCGCTCTGGCAGGGGGCGTTTTGTTTTGCTACCCTCTCCCTGGGGGCCATATCCTGCTGGTTGTTTAGCCGCCGTCGATTCACTGAACAAGCGCTCTTACTTGCGGCGCTCTTACCGTCAGCCCTCCTTGGCTATTCCACACGCATTGTCATCAGCGGCTTGCTCGCCGAAGCAAATCAGTCCGGCGCACTCATTGCGGTCGTTGGTTCGGCCAGCTTCTTGCTCGCCGCAGCATTCTCATTTTCCGGGTTTCTCGTGGCCTTGTCAGTGGCATCGCGTGTGGTTGCGGTAGTGCGCCGGCGAAGAGCCCTTCCTTGAAGCCCGCACAGGCCGGGGCGTGGCCCCCAGCATGTTCAGGAACTCGTGTGCGCGGTTAGACCCGGCGCGTTGTGCGGGCGAGCCTTAGAACGGTCCGGCCCTCGATGAGCGCGGTGTCGCCGTTATCCGGCCCCGAACTGAACACCGTCATGCCGTGGCTCGGCCTCGCCCGCATGGAGCAAATAACCTCAAAAGCCCGCACAGGCCGGGGCGTGCCCCCAGCATGTTGAGGAACTCGTGTGCCGCGGTTAGACCCGG
>JAEUQG010000363.1 GCA_016789755.1 Bryobacterales bacterium | reverse complement strand
CTCGGGGGGGGAGGGACTCGGTGAGGTCGCCCATGTCGAGGGCGAATTGATGTCGCGTGTGGGGGTCGCCAGCGTCGATTTGGTTGAAGAGGCGGTGGTGGACGGCGGCATCGACGGCTCGAAGTGCTTCTATGTCATTGGCTTGGATGGCGTTGGCGGCTGCGGCGGCGATATCGGGCCAAGGAGACAGAAGGAGGTCCATCGATTCATTTATACCTCATTTCCCGGCGGGGGTCCATGGGGATCGGTGAATTGAAAGTGAAATGTAAGCAGGTCGCCGGAATGATGGAGGGTGGGCTGCTTGGCGAGGGGAGTGCGGTAAAAGGATGCGCCTTCTGGGGTGTTGCCGACGGTGGCGCAGGCGGCGACGAAGGTGGAGGCGCGTTGGGAGCGGACGAGTTCGCCGGCGCGGGCGATCAGGTCGGTGGTGCGGGGACTCATGGCGGGGACGAGGAAGATTTCGGCGCGGGAAGCGATGAGGAGTTGTTCGAGAGGTTTGTGGAAGAAGCCGACGCAGATGGCTCCGGCGATGCGGCCGATGGAGGTTTCGAGGAACTGGAGGGTGGTTCCGGGGTCGATTCCTTCGAGGCCGTGTTCGGGGTGAGTGTAGGGGGCGAGTTTGTCGTGCTGGAGGATGGGCATGCCGCGGTGGTTGTAGATGCTCATGCGATTGAGCCAGCCTTGGTCCGGCTGGTTGGGGATGTGCCAGCTTCCGGCGGCGACGGCGAGGATGCCCTTTCCGGCGCGGAGATCGGCGTGGGTTTGGTCGTTGAGGAAACGGGAGAGGCGCCGGAGGAGGGCGGGAGGCATGCGGAGTTCGGGGAGGACGAGGATGGAAATGCCTTCGTCGTGGGCTTGGCGGAGGACGCGGTCGAGCATGTCGAGTTGAGGCGGCTCGTTGTCGATGCTTTCGAGGATGAAGCGGGGCTGGTCTGCCGGGAAGCCGTCGAGCGTACGGATGGAGAAGCAGGCATCGCGGGTCATTGGGCAGACGGCGATGCGGAGGTTGCCGCCGCGGGTGCGGTCGCGGAGCAAGGTATCGGCGTAGTCGAGGCGGTGAGGAGATTTGGCGATGGTCCAGGTGGCGATTTTTTCGGGGATGATTTCGAGGCCTTTGTGGCAGGATCGCAGGGTGGGTGCGATTTCGTCGTCGTCTTTGGGGAGTTTCCTCGCGATTTCGAGGCGGAACAGGCCTTTCGATTCGGGGACAAGCCAGAAGCGTTCTCCGCCGGTGGACTGGACGGGCTGGGTGATCCAACGCGATTCGCGGCGGAGGGCGTCGGAGACATAGAGGGAGGCGGCACGGAGGAGGGCGCGCAGGCGGAGGTTGGGGTAGGTGGGCCGGCCGAGGCGGGCTTGGATCTCGGGGTGATTGGGGAGGCGCAGGGGATGGATGCGGGGATTGTGTTTGAGGAGGCTAAGGAACTCGCCGGTCTCAGTGGCTTCGAGGGTGACGGATTGAGAGGTATCGGCGGGGTCTGGGGGCTGGCCGCGCAAGGCGGCGTAGGCATTGGCGACGAGGACTCGGGCGTCGGGGTGTGCGATTCCCGGAAATCCTGGAGGATTTGAGTCAGGGAATGACACGGAACACTCGCATTTCCCGATTAACGTAGCACAATCGGGAATGCAGGCGTGGGTTAGCGGGAGATGCGGAGGACGAAGCCGGTGTTGACGATGCCGCCGGGGAGGGTGGGGCCGTTCTCTTCGCGGGGGAAGTCGCGGGAGTTGGTGTAGCCGGTGACGTAGATGCCGTTGTCGGCGTCGACGGCGATGCCGGTGGCGATGTCGGTGGAGATGCCGCCGAGGTAACTGGAGTACTCGGGAGTGGCGCTGGCGGGGTTGACGATGGCGACGAAGCCGTCGATGGACGAGCCGCCGCGGGAGATCTGGAGAGCGCCGCCGGCGAGGGGGAAGTTGTTCGAAGCGGTGTAGCCGGCAATGGCGATACGGCCGTCGCGGAGGATGGAGATACCGTTGGGGATGTCGGTGTCGCCGTCGCCGAAATAGGTGGAATAGACGATTTGGCCCTGGCCGGTGACGGTGGGATCGATGGCCATGAGGAAGAGATCGGCGTTGCCGGAATAGGTACGCTGGACGGCGGTATCGGTGACGGGGAGGTCTGCGGAGAAGGTGTATCCGGCGATCCAGATTTTGCCGTCGGGACCGATGCCCATGGCGCGCGGATGGTCGGCGCCGTTGCCGCCGAGATAGCTGCCGTATTGGATGCCGTTGAGGCCGGGGATGCGGGTGTCGATGGCGACGAGGAAGCCGTCAAAGAAAGAAGCGAGGAAGTCGCGATAGGGAGTGCCGGAGGCGGGGAAATCGTCGGAGGAGGTGTGGCCGGTGAACCAGACGACTCCGCGGGAGTCGACGGCGATGCCGGTGGCGATGTCGGTGGATTTGCCGCCGAAGAAAGTGGCGTAACGGAGCGGGGAGGAGTTGGAGGGGTCGACTTTGTAAAGGAAGGAATCCCAGCCTCCGCGGTTGATGGTCTGGGCTCCGGTGGAGACGGAGGGGAGTTCCTTGGAGGTAGAGTAGCCGACGACGTAGACGTTGAACTGGGAGTCGACGGCGACGCCGGTCACGTTTTCGTTGTTGAGACCGCCGTAGAGGGAGGAGTGAACGACGGAGTCAGAGCCGGCAAAGGAGGAGTCGATGACGGTGAGGAAGGCATCCTGCTCGCCGGCGTGGGTGAGTTGGGCGTAGAAGCCGGCCTGGGGGAAATCGGTGGAAGTGGTGATGCCGGTGACGTAGACGCGGCCGAGGGAATCGAGGGCGATGCCGCGGACTTCTTCGTTGGCGGCGCCGCCGATCCAGGTCCAGTATTCGAGGTTGATGACGCCATCGGAGAGGCGGCGGTATTTGGCGATGAAGACGTCGGTGCCGCCTTTGGGAGCGCTTTGGAAGGCCTGGTTGGGGCCTGGGGATTCGAATTGGGCAGCGGTGGAGCCGGCGACCCAGAAGGCACCGTCGCGGTCCATGGCGATGGCCTGGACGGCGCCGGCTTTATCGCCGGTGACGTAGGTGGACCAATTGACGGAAGAGGTGCGCTGCGCGTGGAGAGGAGCGAGGATTGCGCTCGCAGCGAGCAAAGATAGGGTGAGGCGCCGGAAAAACCGCATAGATAGTGTTGACGTGAAGCTCGAGTGGTTCAGTTTCCATTATCTATGAAAGCGGGGCTGAGCGGGGGGCTCAGCCGGCGAAGAGGACGCGGATACGGGTGGCGGTGTCGCTCATGACGTTGGCCTGGGAGTTGAGTTCTTCGGCGGCGGCGGCGCTTTGTTCGGCGGCGGCGGCGGTTTTCTGGGTATCGCGCTGCATGTGATCCATGGCGGTGGCCATTTCGGCGATAGCGCGGGATTCCTCTTCGCCGCCTTGCTGCG
>JAEUQG010000355.1 GCA_016789755.1 Bryobacterales bacterium | reverse complement strand
TCCTGATGGCGACGGGGACGAGAGCCGGCACGCCGGCGGCAAGTTCACCGCAGCCGATCTCTACGTCCCGGCACTCGATGCTTCTTGTCAAAACTACGCGCCAAGGGATTGGTCGAGCGAATTCCGCGTTCACGCCGTTACCGGCTGGTGGGCAAGGGCTACTCCATTTGCGTGGCGTTCCTCGAACTGTTCGAGAAAATCTACGCGCCCCTCACCGCAGGACTGCTCAAGCCCTTCCGCGGAGATCGCATCCTGGCGGAGGAGAAACGCTGCGAACTCGACCGCTGATACCAGCACGTCTGCGATGACCTGGACGCACTGCTGCGAGCGGTTGGCCTCAAGGTCGCGGCCTGAACCCGTAACGAGAACAAAATTCTCGTTGCGACCGGTATAACGGCAACTAAGTGTGGCGACTCTACCCTTCCGCTCCGTAATTGATCTGTAGTCCGCGGGCGCTTCGGGCGGCGATGAACAGCATCGCGCCGGAGACGGCGAGCAGTCCCAGGACTGCCGCCCAGCCCGGGGCCGGGTCGACGTTCATGGCGAGCATGGCGATGGGGGGAGGGACTCCGCGGTCAATGGGCACTTCGACCGGAGTGAGGGAACGCAGATAATAAATCACGCTGAATTTCCGCAGCATGGCGGGTAAGATTCCGTTAATCGACTCCCATACTTCGATGGCCACGGCGGGGATGAGGGGATTGCGGAGGAACATGCCGGCCGTGAGGAAGACGGTGCCGTATCCGAGACAGGCCAGCACGGTCACTCCGAGATAGGACATCAAGTGATGCCAGCCGTTTCCCTGCCCCATGTACTGTTCCACGACCTGCGGCTCGAAGTGGAGATTCAGGATGAGGAATTGGAGCGCGACGCTGGAGGCGAAGATGACGCTGGTGGCGAGCAGGCCGGCGAGAAACTTGCCGCCGACCACGATTTCGCGGCGGAGCGGGGCGAGCAAATAGTAGTGCAGGCTTTTGTCGAGCATTTCGCCGCGGAAGAGGTTGATAAAGACAAAGACGCAGCCGAAGAAGACCATGAGGCGCAGGAAGAAGAACTGGTAGACGGCCGAGAAGACGATGGTGTCCTCGCCGAAGCTGCATGCGCCGCGGAAATTTGTGCCGCGCACTTCTTCGTCGGCGAAGTAGACGCGCAGTTCCGAGCGGCCGTCGCTGTACAACCAGTTCTGCCGCTCGACGCCCTGGCGGCGCGAGGTGGCGATCTTCTCTGCCGGTGGCCCCAGCAGCTTGGATACCTCGTCCATGGTCATGCCGCGGCGCACCTGGCGCATCTTTTCGGCGGTGACTCCGGTGTTGCGGGCAGCCAGGGAAGCCCGGCGTTCCTTTTTCGTCGATACCTCGAGTGCATGGCCGGCGAAGATGAGCACGGGCGCCAGGGCAAGCAGATAGATCCAGAAACTGCGCCGGTTGAAGAAGCTCTTTTTCAATTCGAGCCGCATCACGGCCCATAGCTGCGACATCCACACGGGGTTCATCGAGTGGTCTCCTCCTGGCCGATCAAATAGCCGTAAACCGAGTTCACGTCGTCATCGACCGGCGCCACGGTCTGGATATCGAATCCCCCTAAGGCCACCTGGTTGAGCAGCAAATAAAACTGGTCGGCAGACTTCGTTTTCACCAGCAATCCGCCTCCATCGGTGTGGACCTTAGCTTCCACCACGTGTTCGTGTTCGAAGAGGCGCGAGGCGAGGGCCTGGGGGCGGGCGCAACGGATGAGAATCTGCATCGGATGCTCTTCGATTTCCTCGCGCACGGCCTTGATCTGGCCCTCGGCGACGACGTAGCCGCTGGAGAGGAGAATGACCTGATCGCTGATGATATCGACTTCGTGGAGGACATGGCTGGAAATGATGAGGTGGCGTCCTTCGCGGGCGAAATCGCGGAAGAGGGCGATGGTTTCGGCGCGCACGAGCGGGTCGAGTCCGTTGAGCGGCTCATCGAGGATGAGGACGCGCGGATCGTGGGCGATGGCCTGGGCGAGGCGGATCCGCTGGCGCATTCCCTTGCTGTAGCCGGCGATCTTGCGATTGGCGGCCTCCTGCAAACCGACGCGCTCGATGGTTTCCCAGGCCACGCGGCTTGCCTGCCGGTGGGTTTGCCCGAAGAGGCGCAGGAAGGAGTAGACGAATTCAAAGCCGGTAAATCCTTTGGGGAAACTGTCGAATTGGGAGCAATAGCCCACGAGGCGGAAGAATTTCTCGGGATCCGAGGGTTCGAGGCCGCAGACGGTAATGCGGCCTCGCGAAGGGCGCAGCAGGCCGGTCATGAGGTTCATGAGGGTGGTCTTCCCGGAACCGTTCGGCCCAACCAGGCTGGTGATGCCGGGCGGGATGCTGAGCGTTACGCGGTTGACGCCGAGGACTTCGCCGTAGAACTTGGAGACGTTCTCGAAGACAATCTGGTCCGTGCTCATCGAACCACCTCGAAGGCACGCACCTTCTTCATGAGCAGGAGGACGCAGACGGCGCTGTAGGCAAGCACGACGGCGATGGACTCTTCGAGGGTGATGGAGCCCGTGTCCTCGACGATGCGGAACATGGAACTCCAGACGCGGGCCATGTTGTAGCCCAAGTCGAGATAGCGGCCCATGTCGGAGCGGGCGATTTCGCGCACCATCTCGCCGAGCGCGGCGCCGACAAACATCACCACGAGCATCAATCCGCCGGCCACGACTTTCCATTTCACCCAAGCGGAGAGGGCCAGGGCCATGACGCTGATGACCATGATCCAGAGGAGGCTGGAAAAGAAGATGCTGCCGGCCAGATAGGCGTTTGCATTCCACCAAGCCTGGTCGGCGAGCGACGCTTGCAGCCCGAAGAGCATCAGGCCGGGGATCCAGGTAATCAGCGAGAGCAAGGCGGCGATGACGGTCATCTTGCCCACTACATATCCTGTGCGCGACAACGGGCGGCAGAAGTAGAGCGGGAGGGCGTTGTTCATGAGGTCGGGGCTGATGAGCCCCGGGCCGATGAGGGCGGTGAGAATAAAGCCGAGGCCCGATTGCACGGTGGTGAAGGCGAAGAAGAAGGAATTGCCGATATCGAGCAGTTTGTCCGGCACGGGCACATACTGGCGCAGGAAGCTCATGTTGCTGTTGAAGTAGATGACCAGGGCGGCGCCGAGGGGATAGAAGAAGCAGATCACGTAGAGAATGGTGAGCAATCGCTGCTTGAAGAGGCCGGCCCAAGCAAAGCGGGGAATAATCCAAAAACGGGACCATTCGGCCGTCATCGGACCTGCGTAGGACTTATAACTTCGTTTGTAAACCGCCATCTAGTTCTCCATGGCCCGCAGGAAAATGTCCTCCAGCGAATCGCGACGGTTGCTGAGCCGGCGCAATTGCAGATTGCGCTCGGCCGCGAGCTGGTAGATATTGCGGACATCCACGCCGTCGCCGAGCACCATTTTGATGCGGCCGTTGCCGAGGTCGGCGCACTCGCAGCCGAGCCCGCGGGCGGCGTCCAAGAAACCATTTTGCGAGCCGAATGTTTCCAGTTCGAGGAAGCGCTTGTTGAGGCGGCGCTCCTCTTCGAGATTGCTGATATGGACGACGCGCCCCTGTTTGAGAATCATCACCTCTTCGCACGTCTCTTCCACGTCGCGCAGCAGGTGCGAGCAGAGGATGATATGCATGGTGCCGGAGGCTTTCATTTCCTGGATAAGTTTGAGCATGCGCAGGCGCGCCGGGGGATCGAGGCCGTTGGTGGGCTCATCGAGGATGACGAGCTTGGGGCCGTGGACGACGGCCTGGGCGAGCTTCGCCATCTGCTTCATGCCGAGCGAATATGTGCCGACTTTGCGGTAGCGCGCCTCGCCGAGGCCGACGTAGAACAGGGCTTCGTGAGCGCGTTCGAGGGCCTGCTCGGGCGGCAAACCGCTCAACTCCGCCATGTAGCGGACGAAGGTAACAGCGCTCATGTTGCCGATGAAGCAATCGTTCTCGGGCATGTAGCCTACGACGGACCGGATGGCATTGCGGCCGGTGCGGATATCGTGGCCGAAGATGCGGGCGGTGCCGTTGGCGGGCGGATAAAAGCCGAGCAACGTGTTAATCAACGTAGATTTGCCCGCACCATTGGGACCGAGGAGTCCAATGGTGCGGGCTTGCAGGCTGCCGGTGAGGCCTTTGAGGATTTCGCGATTCCCCAGCCTCACCGACAATTGATCGAGCTCAATCACAGAGTTCATGCGTTCGTTTATTTCGGCAGTGCGGAGGGGATGGCCGCGCGCCACTGCATAAGATTCCCAGATGCCAGCATACCCAGATTCAATCCGAAGAACGTTCCTGTCGTTCCCGCGGTAATGCGATCCTTTTCGGCGTAGGCCGCAATCAAGCCCGGCTGGGCCGTTCTCATGGCGGCCAAGCTAGCCTTCTGGTCCGGGGAGAGCTTCAACAATCCGTCGAGTTGATCGACCACCGGCCCGAGCATTCCGCCGAAGTTGTGATAGAGCACCGCGGAGAAATTGGGATTCGTGGTGTAGGGCAACTGGGAGCGGAAGCGGTCGCTCGAGGCCAGAGTGAAGCCGTTGGTGCGGTTCTGCATCGCCTGGGTGAGCAAAGTGCGGTCCGCCCCGGCGAGCAGATAGCTGTCGACGTAGGTGTAGTGGATTTCCAGCGGCAGGCGCCCACCGGCGATCTTATAGAACACGCGGCCGTTCACGGTTTCCTGGGACAACTGGGGCACCGGAACGTTGTGCGCGGCTGCTTCGCGGGAGCCCACTTCGATGACTTTCTCTAAGCTGGCCTGGAAGCGCTGCGGTTGATTCACTTCCACTGCCAGCTTCCAACTGGGCAGGGGCAGCAGCGGCCCGTCGATGGCGAAGGTAAATTCGGAACCGAGAGGAGCGGCGAGATCTTCCAGCGGATCGATGCCGGTCTCCTGGCGAAGCCTGGCGAGTCCGTTGTCGAAGGCGGGATCGGTGGCGCGGATCATGGAGAAGAGCTCTTCGACCATTGCCCGCGGCTGCTTGACGACGAACGATGCGGCGGCGCCGGCTTCGGGAGAAACAAAGCCGAGCGTGCTCATCGCGGCGGGCGCGGCGAGCCAGGAAGCCACTCCCTTGCGTTCTCCGGTGAAGGTGAGAGAAGCGCGGTTCTCGGTCTTGCCGCCGATGTCGCGCCGTTCCAGCACCAGGTATTGCACGGTATTCAAGCCGAGGGCCCTTTCTTCGCTCTTATCAGATTTGGATACGGATTCGCCGAAGATTTGTTCCATGTTTGCCACCATCAACCAGCCGGCTCCATCGGCGTAGGCATGTTCGATGCGCTGGCGGAAGGGGGTTGAAGCGGCTCCGCGGGCGAGAGTGGCTTTCACTCTGGCCACTCGTTCGGCGCTGCCGCCGACGATCAGCTTTCCTGCTTCGACGGCGAAGGGCAGGCGCTCATGGCCGGGCAGTTTGCGATGCAGGAATGCCTGCAATCCGGCGGCATCTTTCACGTCCGTCATCACCACGGCGTTCTCATCGCGGTCACCGGTGACGAACACGACGATCTCTTCGCCAATGTAGGAGCTGAGTTCCTTGAGGAGATCGATCAACCGCTCCACTTCCTCTTTGGCTCGGGCGTTCTGCTTGGAGTTCCACCATTGCTGGAGCACGCCGCTGAAGGCGAGCCGTTCGTCGAAGATCTTCTTTGCTTCGGTCAGTGTCACGCCGAAGTTGGGGATGGACGCAAAGAGCTTAGTATCTTCGGGCATGTACATGAGCAGCGTCGATTGATAGCGCAGGCCGTTGGGAGGCAGCGTTTCGAGTTGCTTTTGCAGGGCGCTCAATTCGCCGAGCAAGGCGAGGTAGGTGGCGGCATCGCGGCTCCAAGCGACTTCCGACGCGACGGCGACTTTGGCCAGCGCGCGGTGCGTGGATGCCTGCTGGCCGGGCTGGAGCGCGGCCATCTGGCCATTGTGCCGCACTTCGACGCGGCCTTCGACGACGCTGACGCGGGAGCCGAGGGTGCCTCTGTTCACGGAGAAGATGGTGCCGACGACGGAGACCTCGCTGTCGCCGGTGGCGACAAACAATTTGCCCTGTTTTTGTTTGGCGGCGCGGACGATGATCTGTCCGCGGTCGAGCCGGATGACGGTCCCGCGCCAGGTGCGGCTGACGGACAGCATGGCGCGCTCGTTCATTTCCACGTTGGATCCGTCCCAAAGCCGGATGACGGCGGTGGCATTGGCAGGGGTACGGACCTCTTCGCCATCCTCCAACCCGGCGCCTTCGTGGATGGCGAGGCTGCCGTTGGCGGTCTGCTGATAGAGGACGCCGTCGATGGCCGAGACGGTGGCGCGCGGCGATCCGTCGAACAGGGGAATCCAAGTACGGGCGGAGAATCCGGCGACCCCCACGCCCACCAGGAGCATGGCCGCCACGGCCCACTTCGGAAGCGAGGCGGGCGATGTGCTCACCGGCATCGCGACGACTTTCGGCGCGTGGCCGCGAGCGATGTCGAGCGCCTTGCGGCAATGGACGCACTCGCGGACGTGGTCTTCGAGCAGCATCCGCCGCGCATCGGAGATGGTCTTTTGGAGATACGACGGAAACAGCGTCCGGAAATCGTCGCAGCCCTTCAATTGACCGGCGCCGGCGCTTCCGGCGCCGAACAGATTGCGGCGCACGCGGTCCGCAGCCGCCGTTTCCACGCCGGCCTGGGGCTCGGCGTTGCGAATATCGTTGAGACTTTCGTTGAATTTATCCATGGCACCTGCTCCCTTATCCAATGACCGATTTCTGTAACCGCGCCCGCACTCGATGCAATGTCACCGCGACCAGCAACGAAGACATGCCCAGCATGCGGGCAATCTCAGCGTTCGAGTGTCCTTCGATGTAGCGCAGGGCGAACATTTCGGCATGCTTCGGATCGAGTTTGGCCAAAGCCTGGCGCAGTGTGTGCCGCAATTCGCCGCCGCCGGCCGGAGAAGGCGCATCGGCGGGCAGCGCGGCTTGATCGCCACGTTCGCGGAGGATATCGAGGGAGGCGTTGATAGCCGCGCGCCGCAAGTAAGACTCGGCTTGGCGGATGTCGGGGTTTGCTTGCCGCAGCAGGCGCAGAAAGACGGTTTGGAGTACGTCCTCGGCATCGGCCGCGTTGCCGGTGACGCGGTACGCCGTGCGGAACACCAGCCCGTGATGCTGCTCAAAGACGGCAGCGAGCGGGCTTGGACCTAAGGGTGGACTCTCCACGGGTTGTTTCCAAGCTAACTGTAGCAACTTCGGCCTCCTTCGTTTCGCGCTTTCGTCACTAAAGACTGGAACGGGAGGCCGTTATTACACGGAGCATCAAATAAATGCGCAGCGGGCCCAGCGGACGTCCATGCAGCCATCCACGCCGGCGTAGTAGACGACGAGGGCATCGCCATCGGGCAAGGCTTCGGCATAGGGCAGGCCGAAGGTCCAGAGGCCCATGTCGGTTAGCATTTCGGCGGTATTGCCGGTGCGCCGGGCCTCTTTGGCGGCCTCGTAGAGGACCACCTCGGTATCGGGGCCGAATTGCGCGTCCAGGGACGCCGCCGAGCGGGCGCGGATGGATCGGGTTCCGTAGCGATCGACCCAGGCGAGGACGACGCGACCGCCGGGGAACACCGCGGGATGGGAGGGTTGATCGGCAAAGTCGAGTTCATCGGTGACCCAGGCCCTGCCGCCGTCCCGGCTCACATGGCGGCGGATGGGGAGATAGCGGTTGGCAGGCTTGTCGTAGGTCCAGGAGAATGCCGCGAGGGTGCCGTTGCTGTCCGCGGCGAGGCGCTGATCCCAATGAAAGACGGCACCGTGGGGATCGGCGCAGACCGTACGGGGCGGCTCCCAAGTGCGTCCCCCGTCGTCCGAAACGCAATGGACCACGCGCTGCATCCAGGTGCTGCGATCCAGGTAGGGTTTGTTGGTCTCGATGCTGACCACGAGGCGGCCATCGGGCAGGCGCAGCAAGGGACTGGTCAAGCTGGGCGGGCCGACGTCTTCGGTTACGGCCACTTCGCGCCATTCGCGGAAACTCAACCCGGCATCGAAGGAGTCGGCCACCAGGACCTTCATGGGCAGACAGCCTTCGGTCCCGGGGTGAAAGAGGGGGGCGCCGGGATAGGCCTCGCGATTGACCCACAGCGCGCAGGCGATTACGTGCCGGTTGCCTACCGGGGTGAGATAGACCACCTGCAACGAACCCCTCACGCCGGCGAAACCATCGTCGAATGGCTGGGCGGGATCGCTCCAGGTGCGCCCCCCGTCGGTGGAGCGGCGCACCTCGGTCACTGAGCCATCGGAATCCTTCGACCGCCCGACGCGATAGACCGCGGCGAGCGAACCGTCGTCCATCAGGGTCACCGATGGGAAGGTGGCTACGGCCCGATTTCCGCCGGCTACTCCGGCGCACACCACGCCCTGTTCGACAATGCGCATAATAAGATTCTTGCATCCCAACGAACGCCACAACGGATGGGTTTTCACCATCTGCTATCTCTTCATCTTCCTGGCCGCGCCGGTCTTTTACGTGGGCATTGTGCAGGCGGCGCTTTTCGACAAGCTGGGGGCGAGCAAGACGCTGGCGAACCTGCCGGCATCGACGTATTTGCTAGGCCAGATCGCTCCGCTGTTTTTCTCCTGGCTGGTGCCGTACCGGCTGGAGCGCAACATGGTGGTGTGGGCGAACCTGGCGACGGCGACGTTCTCGACGATGGTGTTTCTCACGCTGGCGCTGCCGGCGCCGGCCGAGGTCCGCATCGGGGCCGTGGTGCTGCAAGGTCTGCTGCAAGGGCTTTCGGCGTCGACATCGTTCGTCTTCATGCAGCAATGCTTGCGGAGGGGATGCAGCGAAGCGGAAGTGGCGCGTACGTTGCAACGGACGTTCAGCATCACGCCGGTTGCGGCGGTGGGTGGATCACTGGGGGCGCAATTTCTACTCAATCCCGGTCTGCCCGGCTTCCCGTACCCATACGATTTCGCCATCATTTACCTGATTGCGATCCCGTGCGCGCTGGGGATTGCACTCAACGCCCGCCGCTTCCGGTTGCCGGAGATCGAGCCGCGGAGGCGCGAGCCGTTCTTTCCGTTTCTGATGGAAAGCGCGCGCGGCTACTTCCGGGACCGGCGGCTCGCCACCACATGGATCGCGTACGTGCTGTGGTACATTTCGCTGGGGGTGACGGCCAACCTGGCGCTGTACGCGAAGGAAGCACTGGACCGGGACCCGGCGGATTTCTCGGGGTGGACGATGGCGATCCGGTTCGGAGGGAAAGCGATCGGCGGGTTCGCGCTGGGATGGCTGGCGGTGCGTGCGGGATTGCGAGGGGGGGCACTGGGCTGCATCGCGCTTTTGATATTGGGGAGCGTGTGGGCGTGGACCACGCCGGGTATGGTGTATCTGTTCGCGTTTGCGCTTATCGGCGCGGGGGAACTGGGCGGCGCCTACCTGCCCAATTACGTGGGCAGCCTGTCAGAGGCGACGCAATCGACGCGGAACTTCGCGATCATCACGCTGGCCACGCCGTTCAGCAGTTTCGCTCCGGTCTTTCACGGGGCACTTACGGACCGTTACGGATTTGGGGCGAGCTTCGCGTTCGCCATAGTCACCGCGTCGGTGGCTTTTGTGCTTGTGGCGCTGGCTGCGCGCGCCCGCGGCTGATGCCGCGGCCCATAAATAGGGAAAGCCCCTAGCGGCATCCAGACCGTGGGGGCTTATTTCGCGTTTTTATCGAATGGGCCGATGCTCCGCGATCAGCGAGTCGCCGCCGCAGCTTGCACCGGATAATGCTCGCCGAGCCATTTTTCGATCATCTCCCGTTGGGAAGCCAGTACGACACGAATCCATTTCACCGACCCGGTACGTTGGTTGTATTCGGCCATCACGTAGGAGGTCTCGTTCAACACATGGATCATCCCGTCGGCTTGATTCCGCCGGAAGTGGTAAGCAGAGAGGGCTGCGTGGTTTTTCTGCATCTTCTACTATAGTAGCAGCATTTTCGCTATTTTTCCTGCCCACCCTGACAGAATCGCGGGGCCGCGCTGCGCCTTCCCCAGCAGAAGGAGAACAGCCACCATGTTACAATCACAGGACTTCAGACACTTTCAGCGCCTGCAGGCGGCGGCCAACAACAAGCCACCGATGTGCCTGCATGAGAAGGGAGACGCGGTGCAGGCTCTGCAGCGTGCGCTGATGGATCTCGGCTACCCGCTGCCGCATTCCTCCGTGCTGGGCGTGGCGGACGGCTGCTACAGCCACGACACGTACAACGCTGTTCGCTGCTTCCAGTTGGACCACCAACTGGCCTGTGACGGAATCGCGGAGTGCCTGACGTTGCACGCGTTGGACCGGGCGATCGACGAGAAGTGGGGCGAGACGTCCATGTCCGATCTTCTTACGCGGGAATCGGTGGTGAAGTGCTCCCACGGCGGGTCGGTGGTGATGCCCGCGCCGCGATTCGGCCCTTTTCTGACGGCGGACGATTTCTACGCCGTGGCCGGCTGCGGGTTCCAGACCCCGTGCCGCAAGGTGAAATGGATTATCTCGAATCCCGGCTTTCGCTACGCGGGCCGGAATACATTGAACTACAGCAGCGTGGGCGTCTGCGTCAGCGCCTTCGGCGTGCCCACCGGGCCTGTCGTGATCATGGCTTAGTCAAGCAACTCCAGCACGTCGGATACAGCGGGTTTGCCGCGTTTGGCGTAGCGCACGCGCCCGTCCGGCCCAATTACGTACACGGTCCGTTTGGCGACGATCCCGTGAGTGCGGTAGAGCTTCCCCACGCGCTGGCCCGAATCGACAAGCAGCGGAAACGGGAAACCGAACTTGGCTCGAAATTTGGCGTGGCTTTCGGCGCTTTGGGGATTGATTCCGAAGACCGCCACGCCGCGGCGGGTCAACTCCGCCCATTCGTCGCGCAGTTCGCACAACTGTTTGCGGCAGACGGTGGTGTCGTCGCCGGGGTACCACACGAGAACGACATTGCGTCCGCGCAACTCGCGCAGCGACACAGTGGCGCCGCGTTCGTCGGGCAGCGAAAACTCAGGCGCGTGGCTGCCCACTTCGAGCGGATCTGATATCAGCCAGGAAAGCATCGGCGTCGTACTGCGAGCAGGAGCAATCCGGACATCATCAGGATCATGGCGCGGGGCTCGGGGATTTCCGACAACGTGATCTGCTGATCCTGCATGAGAGGGAGCACCGCACCGCCGGAAACCTCGAGCCAGAGAGACGGCTCACTGAACCCGCCGAGGACATTGCCGCCGGTGTCGCGCATGGTCATGGTGAAGGCCGTTCCATCGAGTTCCGCGGGATTGTCGATGGCGTCGCCGGAGAACACGACCTGGAACGAGAAGAGGGCGCCGAGTCCGGTCAGGTTGAGGAACAGTTGGTTGGGGAGGACGGAATTCCCGAACAGCCACGGATTGGATCCGGTGACATCTCCGGTGCGCGGCCCGTTGGTGAAGGAGGCGATTCCGGCGAGGGCCGACACCTCCGCGGTGGCGGCGTCGGGGGTGCCCCCCGGATTGAATTGAAACTCGACTTGTGCGTCCGTTCCGGCGAATGCCGCCGTATCGACAATCACGCGGTAGCCGACCGGCGCGGCGCCGAGCGCGCCCGCCATCGCCAGCAGGGTCAAAAATGCCCTCATCATAAATTAGAAACTCCCTTGTAAGACACGAAATGCCGGTTGAATCAGCACATTCCCCGGGTTCAAATAGCGCACCGCAATGTTCACCGTCGCTCCATTCGCCAGCGGACCGGCCGTGGTCAGATACGGCTTGCCGAGCAGCGTGCCCGACGCATTGGCTACGGTGATTCCAGCCGGCAGCGTGTCGAACAGCACATGGAGCGGGCCGGTGAGGGTCTGGCCGCTGAGATTCGTCAAGCGCAGGAATCCGTTGTAGCCTCCGCTCACCAGGACCACGCCGGTGGAAGTGACTCGAGTGACCGCCGTAACATCGTTGACGGTGCCGCCCGGAAGGTTGATAAACGCAAGCACCGGGTCATGGTCGGAAACGCGCTCCGGACGGCTGGTGTCCGAACGGAACGCTTCCGGAAATTCTGTATTCGTACGGCCATAGTGCAGGGCGCTCACAAACAGGCCCATGGTCTGCGACACCAGCACATGATCGAGCACCTGCTTCGATCCGCCGAAAATGTAGGAAAAGCGCTCGGAAGCGGTGATCTTATTGGTGGTCACCAGATCGATGAAATTGGGTGTGACCAGATCTCCGCTGCCCTGCACCACCTGCGGGTCGGGGGCCGGATTGCCGGTCAGAGTTCCGAGCACATCGACATAGCCGTCGTTGAATTCATAAGCGTTGTAATCGCCCACGACGATGAAACGCTCAGAGGGATTGGCCAGTTGCTGGGCCTGTAGATAAGCCGCGAAGTTTTCCGCCGCGAGGCGCCGTTTGGTGCGCACACGGTTGCCTTCGGTTGTCGCGCCGGACACCGCTTCGCTGTCCACTCCGATGAGCGACCGCAGGTGGACGACGATAGCAGTGAAATCGAAATTGCCGCCGCCGGAGGTCTGCGCGCGTCCCTTGAGCACGTAGGGAGGACGGTCGTGGAGCAAGTCAGGCGCTCCGTTGAAGGGATCGATATACATGGCTGAGGCGAGCACCTGCCCCGGGGTCCCTTGCACGGCGATGCGAGCGGTTTTGACCAGGAAGCCCACGTTCTGGGAACCGGTGCCGCTACCTAAGAACGCGGTGTAGTTTAGCCCCGCCTGCTGTGCGTTGATGGCGGCGGCGAGATTTTGCAGGGCGAGAAGCGTGCTGACTTCCGATACGCCCACCACGTCCGGATAGCGCAGCACATCGCGCATGACGCGCAGAGCCTTGGCCTGCTGAGCCGATGTGCCGGTGTAATTTTCCAGCGACATGTGACCCACGGTGATTTGATTCGATGCGGGCGCGGGGACGGCGGTGAACGTCGAGCCGCCGCCGATGACAGGGGCCGTGGAAGCATCCTGGAGCAGTTCGTAACCGTCTGCGGAGAAATCCAGGACGCCGATGACATTCGTCACCGTCTGGCCCGCGGTTACTGCGACGCCGGCGGTCTGATTCTGGCCGCGCAGGTCGATGCGCAGAAGCTCGCTGTTGGCGTCGAAGCGCGGGATGGGCGGAATTGTTTTCACCGAGCCTGAGGGCACGCCGAGCGGCGCTTCGATGCCGGGTTCGCGGAAGGGGCGAGGCACGCCGGTCACGACGGCGAAGAAAGTCGCGTTGTTGAAGCCGCCCGACTCGATGGTGCCGGATGCGGCGGTAAAACTCGAGGCGGTGACGCGCATCCCCTCATAGGGTTCCAACTGCTGCAGACCGCCACCGGGGGCCGGCATGACGGAGGTGAGCGTTATTGGGGCGGGCAAGGGATTTCCCGTGCTCAGCGTCGCCACGGTAGCGCCGGCGGCGAACTCCGTGATGGTTCCGAAGCTGGCGGGAAACTCCACGACGGCGCCGGTGACGCACACCTGCGTGCCCGCCGCGGGACCATTGGCATTGCCGGTAAACACGAAGATGCCTTCGGAGGTGAGCGGATTGGCGTCGGCGTCCGCATCCTCTTCCTGCATGAAGAATCCGTTGAATTTGTTGGCAGTGACGATAGCCCGCACCGTCACCACCTGACCGGCCAGCGGGCTTAGTGTCCCGGGCCCCTGGACATCGCCGATACGGGCCGTCGGAGTACAAGTGACGGGCTGGGAATCGTCGTTCGTGATTGTGCCCTGGCCTCGTGGATCGCCGACGACGGCGCCGGTCACGTTGGTGACGTCCACAAAGAACGTTTCATTTTCTTCCACGGTCACGTCGCCGAACATCGTCACATCGAAGAAGTACGTCGAAGTGCCGGCTGGAATCGTTTGTCCGGTCAAACTGAGGGCCTGGTAATCTTCGGTTGCCAGGGCCGTGTTGTTGGCGGTGGCGATATCGAAGGTCACGCCACCGGGCCCGGCCGGGACATCGAGGGACACGGTGAAGCGCATGTTCGTGGTTCCCGCGTTGCCTTCCGTCACGGTGACATCGTTGATGGTGAGGACCGGTTGCGACGGCGGATTCAGGGTGACGGTCAAGTCGTCGACGGCTAAGCCGTGATCGTTGCCTGCATCCTCGCGATCCACCCAACGGAGCACGATCACCGTTCCCGCGGGGACGTTCAGGCCGGTAATAGTGTGATTCAAACTGACGGCGGTTGCGTTGCCATCGACAGTGCCTGCGGTGGCCGTGGCCACCGGCCCGGTGAAATCCAGCGCAGTAAGGGGCGTGAAACTCGTGCCCCCGTTGACGGAATAGCCGAACTCCAGTTTGTGGGCGGTGGTGTTCCCGCCGTTCCTGTACTGCTCTCCCCTGTAGGCGACGCGGAGCGACGTCACGGTGGCGCCGCTATTATTGGTGAAGCAGAAGTACTGCGCCACGTTCCCCACTTGGGAATTGCCACTGGCCAGCGATCCGAACGCGCGGTCGCTGTTCGAGGCTGCTCCGAAACTGTAGAAGTCACCGGCGTTGTCGCTTCCCGTCCCGGCCCGGTAGGTGGTTTTCGTCGAAGGCGGAGCAATGACCTCGAGCGTAGTGCCGTTCAGCCGGTAGTTGACGTTCCAACCCTGCGGGAGTGTGGTCAGCAGCGCTGTGCCGGAAGAGACGAGGGTGTTGAAATCCTGCGTGTATGAAGTGGTAGTGAGCGAGAAGGTACTGGTGCAGTTGGCCTGCCCATACAAGTTCACGGACAACAACGCGACGGCGGCGGCGGCCGCCAGCACATGATTCCTCATGAAGCCTCCGAAGCGAAACGAGTCTAGAGGAGGTATGGTAGCAAACACTTGTTACAGCCGGATATCGGAATGGCGTTGAATCCGATGGCGGCGCGGCCTGCGTATCCTTATCAACCGGCCGCAATCGAGCGGGCGGCTCCCAAGGAGAGATCAATCCATGATTACCAAAACCATACTTACCCTTAGTGTGTTCGCACTTGCCGCCGCGGCGCAGAACGGTCCGCAACGGTGCACGAACGCGACGCTGCGCGGCAGTTACGGCTTTTCCGCGCAAGGCTTCACCCTAGCCGGATCGCCAGTGCCCGCGCCCCTGCAAGGGCCGTTTGCGAGTCTGGGCACGGCAGTTTATGACGGACGCGGCGGAGTGGTGCTGACGGCCACGGCGACGTTCAACGGGTTCTCGCAAGCGCTGCCGCCGGTGAAGGGAACCTACCAGGTGAGCCCCGATTGCACGTTTGTTTCGGCGCTTGAAAACGGTGCGACGTTTTACGCGTCCATTGTGGATAACGCGCGCGAACTGTATGTTCTGCAAACGACGCCGGGCGTGGTAGCGAGCGGCGTTGCGTCTGTGCAGTCCCAACGCGGCAACGGCCCCAATGTTGAACTGGAGAGCAATCGGCCCTTTGCCTGCCGGGCGGCGCTGACTCGTGGAGTGTACGGGTTCATCTCGCAAGGTTTCGCGGGACCGCCCACTGTGCCCGCGCCGGCCGCAGGGCCGCTGGCGGGAGTCGGGACTGTGGCCTTCGACGAGAACGGCCGCTTCCGCCTGACTGCCGTGCGCAGCGCCAACGGGATCATCGATCCGCAACCGCTGAACCTCACCGGCAGCTATCTATTCACGAACGACTGCAATTTCACGATGAACTTCGAGGTTGTGGGGTTCCGCTTCAACGGCACCGTGAGTAACAACGGCGCTGAAGTGCAGTTCCTAGAAACCGACCCCGGCACCACCTTCCTGGTGAAAGCGAAGAAGATGTAAGCGGTCTTCAGCGGGCCTTCCGCCTGATAAGATATCGGGCGGTGGCCCGGCAGCAGGGAACTCAGCATGATCACGAACCACGAGACAAACACGCGTATCGATGAAGTAGCGGCTGGAATTTACCGCATCAGCTCACGGCTGGATGTCATTCCGCAGGGTTTTACCTTCAATTCGTACCTTATCTGCGACGACGAGCCGTTGCTATTTCATACCGGGTTCCGGAAACTGTTTCCGGTTACGGCGGAAGCGATCGCCAAAGTCCTGCCGGTGGAGCAGCTACGGTGGATCGGCGGATCGCACTTCGAGGCCGACGAGTTCGGAGCTTTGAACGACCTGCTGGCCGCAGCCCCCGCAGCCACTGCCTTCGGGGCGCAGATCGGCGTTCTCACCTCTCTTAACGACTACGCGATCCGTCCCGCGCGCGGGCTTTACGGCGGTGAGGAATTCTCCATTGGAAGCCGCCGCATGAAATGGCTGGACACACCGCATGTTCCGCACGGCTGGGATTGCGGCACATTGTTCGATTGCTCCACGCAGACGCTGTTCTGCGGCGATCTTTTCACGCAGCCTGGAGGCGACCCTGCGCCGGTGACCGAATCGGAAGTGCTGAGCGCAAGCGAAGCGATGCGCGGAATGTTGGATTACTACGCTCACGCGAAGGATACGTCCGCGGTGTTCGAGCGTCTGGCCGGTCTTCGGCCGGCGCTACTGGCGTGCCAGCATGGAAGCGCTTATCGCGGCGACGGCGGCGCGCTCATTAGGGAGCTGGCCGCCAGACTCGCCGCTTGAATCCGACTTACTCCTCGGGCGGGTCCTCGGGATCGGGCCGAGGCTGAGCGGCCTGCGCGGCCTGCGCTGCTTGCGCTGCGTTGCGGGCAAACTGCTTGGGCGACAAATAGCCGGTGAACTCGAGCTTCTCCTTGGCGAACAGATCGTAGAGGGGAGTGGCGACGAACAAATGGGGATGCTCGGGCTGATCGGGCATTCCGGCCCACAACATGGCCACGGGATTGGCGTGGACAGCCACTTGTTGCTCCATTTTGGCTGCGCCAAGGCCGGTTTGAAACAACAGCGCGCCGGAATCGCCGCGCTCGGCGAACGCTCCCTTGCTGAGCAGCAGCAATTGTTTTTTGAACAGGAAGCGCCCGAACTCCAGGCGCAGCCCAAAGCGGAAATCCTCACTGATCACGCGGGCATTGGCGCGATTATCGGCGCGGATCACGTCCCGCTTGCTGTCGATTGGCACCGGCTGGCGGACGGGATCGGAGGCCCGCTCCTTTTCGCTCATGAAGTGAACCTCGCGGGTGAGGGCGGCAAAGGAGATCTCCTGCGTCGTGTTCACTTCCCCGCCGCCACGCAAGGCGCGCAATTCGGCGCGCGGTGGCACGCGGCCAACTTCACGCAGCGGCCCGGCGTCGAAGGGATCCAGCACCACGCGGGCGCCCTTCACGGCCCAGCCGTTCATCCACAAGACGTGGTTCGCGCTCATGTGATAGCGCTTGAGATTGCAGTGATTCAACACGGTGCCGGTGAGGGTTCCCTCCACGCTTGGCGGGAACGGATGGGCGAGATTCAGCCCGATGCGGTAGCGGTTCGGTTTGCCAGGCTTGGCGGCCGGCTGGCGGAGCCCGGCCGCTACTCCCAGACTCAGGAAGGAGTGACGGAACACCATCGCTTTGGCGTCGGAGGGGTAGTCCTCGACGGCCTCGGCTCCATAGTCCACGCTCACCGGGACAACGCGCTTGCGCTCGTGGTCCACATGAAAGCCGATGAGGCGCGGGGCAATACGCACGAACTCTTCGATCTCGTCGGCTTCGAGAAAGCAACCGGTTTCATCGGACCCGTCGTGCTTGCGTTTCAAATCGTCCAGTAGGATACGCACTTCGTCTTGCAGCATGGTTGTTGTCCTCCTCTGATTAGTCGTCCCCGCCGTCGTCGCCGCCCGTGCCTCCGCCGCCATCTGAGCCTCCGCCATCGCCGCCGGGCGTGGTGCACGAAAGGGGCTCGCTCAACTCATCCAGCACTTCCCACACGCTGCCGAGATCGAGCCATTTGGCGGCAGCGGTGCGGTCGGGCTGCAGCAGGATCCTTCTGGCGATTCTCCCCAACTCGGCCATGCGGATGTTACGCGAGGCGAGGTCTTCCAACTCGGCCCGGGCCACGCCCTGGACGGCCGCGGGAAACTCCTTGGTGCCCGGTATTCCAGGGAGGAGAGGAGGCGGATCGTCGAGCCGCAATTCGACGTTGTGCATCATGGATGTCGCTGTTTGGAATTCGTCGAGATGATGGGCCACGCGGGGCCTTGTCTCGGGACTGTTAAAGACGTGGAGATTGGCAATCCGCGGCACACGGTCCGAGTCGGGCGCCCAGGGATGGTCGCCGAGGCGGATATCGAAGAGCTTTCCCTTGACCGCGTAGACGAACACATGGGTGTGGGCGGCCTGGACCTTCACCTTGTCGCCCTTTCTGGTTCTGGCCTCCATCTGCACGGAACGCAGGGACCAGATAAACGAGGGTTGCGGCAAATGCAGTTGCGCGTAGAGTTCATGTTGGGAAAGACCCGGTCTGCGGCGTGAATCGCGCAGCATGTCGTGGTGCATGGGATTGAATTCGCCATCGCCGGGCTCGACGCCGGTCAAATCGTATTCGCCGGGGGCGAGCGCCAGTTCCGCCAGCCAGTTCCCTGCCAAATAGGCGTGATACGGACCGACGTTCGGCATCAAGGCCGTAATGCCGGTGCGCCCGCCGTTGCCACGATGCTGCAGAAACACGAACAACCCGTGGAAAATCACATTCAGCCGCCTGGACAACAATGTATCGGTGCAATCTTTAGTTTCGATCACATTCGCCTCTCTCCCGGCTTGCCCACCGGAAATGGATTAATAGAAAGCCTGAAACCCAGCCCAATAGTAAGGATGGCGGAACGCGGGTTTTTCCTTCACCGAAATGGCTGCATTGCGCAGAGCATCGCTGAGCGCGTCGCCCGCCTGCAAGCGCGCGTAGAAAATTCTCATCAGTTCGCGGGTGGCGGCGGCGTCGACGTTCCATAGGGATGCCACCGCGGCGTTTGCGCCGGCGGCGAGAAACGCCTCGGCCGGGGATTGGGATCCGCGGTTGGCACGTTCGCTGAGGCCGGTGGCGCAGGCCGATAAGCACACCAGGCCGGTGTTGCTCCAGTCCTTCTCCGCCACCTGGCCCGTTCCTAACAAAGCAAAACCGTCCTTGCCCGCCAGAACGAGACCCGCTGGAGAGGCGTGTCCGGAATAGTGCAGAACGTTGCCCCAGGCCTCAATGGCGGCCGCGGTCGCTTCCCCGCCCCGGTAGACCCGCGCATGCGCGAACCGTGCAGCGACCTCGGCGCTTTCGGCCAGTGCGTCGGGCATGGTGGGATATAGCGCCGTGAAATCCTCGCCAGCGGCGGGCGCGAGCACGGTTGCGGCGCGCAACTGGACTCCGTCATCGGGGCGGAATCGCAATGTCCGCTCGACGCTGAGGCCGGTTTCGGTACCGGCGAGGAGGATCCACGGGAGGCCGTCGAACGTTTCGTCGGCGACAATGCGGAGCTTGTGATTTCCAGTCCAGCCGCTGAACAATTCTTTTCGCAGCCTGGCCGCCATGGTGTCAATGTCCGCGGTGAGCGAGGAACTGTCCGCCGCCATTCTGCGTAATCCGGCCACCATTTGTCTTAATTGCGGGGCACGCGCCGGAAGCCGCTGCCATTCCAATGCCTGGCCTCGTTGGCGCCAGCGCGCCACGCTGTCGCCCAGAGTGAGGAAGACGATCGTTTCCCCGTTCCACTGCGCTTTGTTGCCGTTTCGGCCGAGCCATGTGTCGAGCGCCTCGCTCCAGCGGTTCTGCTCGACGAGCAAGGCCGCCTTCCAGCGATAGAGTCCAGCACCTTGGTCCATTGCCTGTTTGCGCGCCCATCCGTGCAAGCCGGCCAGACGCGTTCTGTGGTGAGCAATCGCGCGGTCCAGATATCCGCCGGCAGCGCCAGGCGCGAGAGTGGCGGCCAGAGCGCCGGCGCGCAAGGCGGCATCGGCAGTTGGCGGCGATTCCATGACGCCTTCGAGGAGCGCCAGGGCATTGGCGCCCGGTTCGGCTATGCGGAGCATTGTGCGGGCCTGCACGAGGTCCACCTCGGCATCGCGCCGCATGGCCCCTTCGCCGCCCGCCAGTTCCGCAAATTGGCGGGAGGCCTGGTCCATCTGCCGGAGCGCTTCTTGAGGGTCGCCGACCTTCGCGGCGAGCAGGGCCAACTGGGCATGTCCCCGGGCCTGCAAGAGAGAAGGGCCCGACCCGGCCATGGCCTGCAGCCGCGCTTTTGCCAGTTCATAGGCGGCGCGGTCGAAGCCGAGAGCCTCGGCGCCGCGGACCGCGTTGCTGAAGAACTGCTGGGCGCGGTTTGGTGCAAAGGGGGCGCGCCAAAAGCGAGCGAGAAAGTCGCCGTCTTTTCGATAAATTCCCGACAAATCGCCGGCCTGGACGCGGAACCCGGATTCGAGCCCGGCGGCCCGCATGTCCAACTCCGGCAATCGCGCGTTGGCTGCCACGCGCTGCGCCCCGGCCGCGGCGGCGATGGCTGCGCCGTAATCGTTTTCCATCGCGAGGCAATTAGCCATTTCCAACTTCACCTGGGCGCGCATCCAGGGATACGCGGTAGTTTCCAATCGATGGGCCACGGCGCGGGCTTCGTGAAGACACTCGGCGGCGCGGTAGTCCAGATGCAGCGCATAGAGTTTCTCGGCGCGAGCCCGCAGCGCCAAGGCCCGGTTGCCACTTTGGGCCGCTTCGCTTTCCGCGGCGGCGGCCAGCCGCGCGGCGCGCACCTTCGCCTCGCGCCCGCCCTCGCGGTTGGCCCGCATCGCCGCGGCGAGCTTGTTGGCGGCGCTTTGGAGATAGGGAGAGGCGAGGACATCGGCGACCATCGCATCGCCGTGTTCCTCGCGCATGCGGCGTGCGAGCAGACGGGCAGCCTGGTTAGCATTTCCGTCCGCTACATACCAATCCATCCAAAACGCGGGCAGTGTCAACTCCGGAGTGCCGCCGGCTTTCAGGAACCCTGCCGGATCCGCCCGCAGGCTGCCCTCCAAGCCCTGCCGCTGCCGCAATAATTCTTCCAGCGCCTCCAACCTGCGCCGCGCCTCGGCGCCCCAGGCAGAAGCGCCATCGCGCTTCACATAATCACGCCATGCAGCCAGGGCCTGAGTGTTCATCTGCAAGGCTTCGTAGGTGAGGGCGAGGTTAAACCGAGCCTCCAGCCCCGCGGTTTCCTTTTTCGCGGCAGCGGCCTGCACCTCGAGCGCTTCGAGCAAATCTTCGCGGCGTCCGGTGGACGTGCCGCGATGATACAAGGCAGCCCCGAGCAGCAGCGCCGCCTCGTCGCCGGCAATGCCCTGCGCCTGCCGCAGCGTTTGGATCGCATCGCCGGTGCGTAGCGTGAGCAGCTCATAGGCGCCTTTCCACAAGAGGTAGCGCTCATCGCCCGCACGATCCGAGAGCACTGCCGCAGCTTTGATGAGAGCGGGGCGCTGCAAGGCGGGTTCGCCGGCCCGCACCTGCGCGAGGGGAGCATGCATGGCTCCGGGAATCCGGGGAAGGAAGGGACGCGCTTCGGTGTATGCTTTCGCCAGCAGCGCTTGTGGATCGGGCCGCAACAAGCGGTACCAGAGGGGCAGGCTGAGCAACGCGACGCCGGCAGCAATCGCGCCCCAGAGGCGCCACGCCGCGCGTGGCCGGGGCAATGGCACGACCTTCGCGCTGGATTCGGGCGCATCCTCATCGGAGGCGGCGCGCAGTAAGGCAGCGCAGTGGCCGCAACGGGCCGCGTGCGCGAGCATGGTGTCGCGCCGGTCATCCGCATCACCGGTCACCAGCAGCGCCCACTGCAAAGGGTCCGGACATTCTTCGGCGCCGTCTCTTTCCGCAGGCAGCCGTAATCTGCGCAACTCGTTCGCCATTGCCCGCACACCTTCCAACCTTTCCCGGCATTCCCGGCACTCCGCCAAATGCGCGGCGTGCATTCCGGCTTCGGCGCCTTCGGCCAGCCGGAACAGAACATCGTCGGCCAAGTGTTCCAAGCGCGGCTTCATGCCGTGTCCCCTTTCGGCAGTGGCCGGGCAAAGACGCGCCGCAGACAATCCACCATGCGCAGCAGCCGTGTCTCCACGCCCTTCTGCGACAACTCAATCCCGGGTGTCCGGGCGATGGCCACGGCGGCCAGCCCGATGCGGTAATAGAGTTCGAAGATGAGGACATCGCGCTTAGCGTTCTCGCCGGTGCAGCGCTGCAAGTGGCGGAATACCTGATCGATGAGGATCTGGCGTTCCGCCCGCGGGCCATTGCGCGGCTCAGCGGCATCCTCCCACGGAACCTCGCGCTTGACCGCGCGCCACGCGCTGACCGCTTCGTTGGCGCCCATGGTGCGCAGGTAGGGCCTGATGGCGGCTGGATTGACGCCCCGTACCAGGCGCAGCTTTTGATAATCGCGCTCGCACAACCTGGCAAGCGTCGCCTGCACATGCTCCTCCACGCGGTCGGCGGCGGTTTCCCTCCCCAAAGCGCGCACCACGCCCTGGGCGATCACCGGGCTGAACCGCCGGACGAACTCGTCCCACGATGCAGCGCCCGGGGTGTCGCAACAGCGTCGTACGACCTGTTCATCCGACAGATCCTCGATGGCCACGGCGGGTACCGTGAATTCTATCAAATACGCTCCAAACAATCACTACTTAATTCGTAACTTTTCCAGTTTATTTCGACATGGCCGTCGCCACAGCCGTATCGAGCGCCACTCTCCCGCCTTGGAGGGCCGGGGCGACGCCGATTGCCGAGACAAACTCCCGTCCCGCGCTCTTGCCCACCTGCCGGTAGCTTTCAAATTGCGATTCGGAAAAGAACTGGTCTCCCGTGGATTGGTGGGGAAAAGTAAGATTCTGACGCCGGTACTGTTCCACGTCGTACGGTTCCTTTCCGGTGACGGAGGATTTGAAGTACACAATTCTTCCCATTTTTCCGGATCGATACTTGACGGTCCCCCAGGCGAGGTGAGTCGCCGAGACTCCTTCGGCGCCCGGCCGGATGCGCGCCACCTCAATGTCGATTTCGGCGCCGAAGTCGGCGCGGCACCGCCGCATGGCCATGCCGAGGGACTCGAACGTGTAATCTCCGTCGGCTTCGCCGTCGCCGACGAGGATCAAGTCGCATTCGCGGCGCACCAGTTCATACAAGCCGAGGTTGTCGAAGTGCCCTCCGTCGGAGATATTGACGTAGGCGTCGTCGTCCTCGGCGTGCCCGAACAACTCACGGAAGAGATAGAACAAGGTGAAGTGTTGTCCCCATCCCTTGCAATGCACGTTTCTCAGCCACCAGCCCAAGCGCACGTTAAAGAAGGTCAGCAGAAAGGCAATGGCCGGCGAGCTGTGAAAGCCCATGTTCGGATTGGCCGCGGCACCGGAGATGGCCACCACGCTGCCGAGCGTCACGTCGGCGGGAAACCGTCCGGTGGATGCCTGATCCAATGCCATGCTCACTTTGCCCGAATACACATGGAAGGGGGTGAAGAACAACGACCGCGCCCTTCGTTCGGTCATGGTCGCGTCGCCTTCGCCGACGACATTGAGAGCCGTATTCAGAATGGGCAGCGGCGTTTCGTGACGCAGGGTGACGTCGCCGCAGGCTTCCATTTCTCCCAGCAGGAACTTTCCGAGCAGCGATAGCTGGAGGTCGTCGTTCTCATCGAATCCATGCAGCGGGTTCGGCCTTCGTTGCTCCGCCCGTCCGGCGGCGATAAAGCATCGCGCCAAGCGGTTGCGGTAGAAGCGGTTCAAGGAGAATTCGTTGATATCCACGCGCCACGCGAGGAGAAACGCGATTGCGGCGGCTGCGATCCATACCATCAGCATTACTTCCGGCGCGGCGACCGAGTTCCTCATTTCCCCCCATCCGGTCCACTCCGGTGGGAGAAACGCCGTGACCAGACGGTGCACTCCGTAGGACACCGCACCGAGCAGAAAGACCACGAAACCCACCGGAGCCACGCTGGCCAGGAGATCCATTCTGCTGTTGCCGTCCTTCTTTCCGCTGGTGTCGCCGCCGCGCGCGGCGAAGAAGCTCACGACGCTCAACAATGCGGCGGCGCTGCCACCTGCGCCGGCGGCGTAGTTCGTCCAGCCGTCCTGTAGATGTTCCGTCCATCGCGGGCTGTAGACGGCAAAGCCCACGACTGCAAAAATTCCCGCGGAGAGAATGCCCAATCCGGCGCCGAGCCTGGTCCAGGACTCGCGCACCAGGTCGGGCATCGCCCGGCCGACCATGGCCATCATTGTCACCAGGGTCAAGGCGAAGACCGCCAGCAGCGCGGGCACGGCAAACATTACGTAATGCCAGAACCACTTTCCGTTGTCCACCCAGAGGCAAACAGAATGCTCTCCGAAAACGGTCATCACGGCCCTCATCCCGCCATAGCCGACAAGGGCGCTGACCGCGGCGGCGAGTGCCGCGCGCAGGAAGTCGCTACGCGCTTCGGCGGTTTCCACCTTCCCGCCCCAACGCGTCATCGCCAGCAGGATGAGCCAATGCAACTCCACCACGGCCAGATACCAATGCCACTCGTCGTACGGTGTGAGTTGCAGCCATGTGGGGTTCGTCGCGACAAAGGCCACGCTCCCGGCCAGCCAGAGGCCCGAGCGGCGAATGCCGCGTGAGTAGCCCAGTGAAAAAAGGGCCAGTGCGAAGATCGCGTCTCCGATCTGCACGCCGAAGCGGCAGGCCACGCGGAGGTCGTGGATATCGCCATGCAACCGGATGGCGAACAGCGCGGCACACACAACCATCAAGGCGTTGATCGCTGTAACGAAATAGCCGATCCTGTCGCGCAGCGCCGGCTCTTCGGACTTGGCGCACCATTGCCGCCGTTGTTCCTGCGGATCGGTTTCGGACTCGACATTTTTCCAACTGGAAGCGGCGACGTAACTCAGCACCATGGTTAAGGCGGCCAGCAGCAGGCTGGCTGCGATCTCCAACCACTCGCGATGGGTTACACGGTCGAGCGCCACGGCATAGAATCGGGGCAACAGCAATACCGCCGCCAGCACGCACACCAGAAACGCTTGCAGCGTGATGGTATTTCGCAACCAGATCATGACCATCGACCAGGTATCCATGCTGAGTAGACCCATCGACGGTGTGAGGTAGTTGCTGAAGGTTCGCAGATGGCGCAGAGCGGGGTCCTTGTCGTCGTCGGAAAGGAGCTTACCCCGAAAGCGTTCCGCCAGCAGGAACGCCCCCGCGTACCCTCCGCCCGAAACTGTCGAGAGGTAATCGACCAGCTTCAGGATCCCTGCCTTTTCGAGCACCTGCATCACGCCCAGATTGAAAGTGGCGCTGCGGATGCCGCCACCGGAAAGCGCCAAACCGACCACCGGCTCCGGCGGCGCGTTCTTATCGCGCCGCCTGGCGAGCACGGCCTTCTCGGCATTCAGAATGGCATCCCAACCTTGCCCGCTTTCCATTTTTCCTCCTCACTTCTTCGCATTTCGCCAGGAATTGAACAAATTGACGAAATCGATGCCGGCCCCAATGCGGTACGTGTCGCGGGCACTGGGGACGACGTGAATCGCCACAGTGTTTTCGTACGGCTGCACTCCTGTCGCCGAAGCCAGCACCAGCGGCGTCCCGTTCTGCGGTTTGCTGATGCGCATGTTCGCCGTGGCGAACAGGAACAACATTTCGAACTTCCCGTCTTTCTGCCCGATCGGCAGAGGATAAAACACGTCCGCTCTCACCACCGCCCCCCGGTAGCCACCCTCCGTGATCAGTTGATCCTGCCCCAGCGTGACCATGTAGGTGGCCGGAGGAGCATACTTACGCTTTTCTTCAAACGTCGCCACGCGCAGGCCGAAGCCGTACTGGCGGTAGAACCGTTCGCGGTCCGGAGGCACGAAGGCGACGTGCTTGGCCCCGGTCTTGGCCACCTCCGGGAACCGGGCCTTGAACAGGTCATACTGTGGGGTCCCGGCGGTGGGCGTGAGAAACACTTTCGCCTGCGAGGCCGGATCGCGAAAGCTCCCGTTGGCCCCCCAGAAGCCCACGAGTTCCATGGTGCGGACGCGCGAGGGGACCTTGGTGACGCCATCGTCTGCCAGGACCTTCTGTTCCCAACGGGCCAATTGGAACCCCAAGCCGGTGAGAAACTCACCGCTTTGGGCCATCTCGTTGACCTTCAATTCGCCGGCGGTGGTTGCGAAGCCGGCGATAAACTGGCCGATCGGCGTGTCGATTTGTTGCGGGGAACTGGCAATCCGCACATTGCCCCACAGGTTCACGCGGTTCTCATGCACCTTGGCTTTACTGCCCAACCCGCGCATGATGAAGAAGTCGAAGAAGTAGTTTTGCGTCGAGGGCGCCGAACTGGCCCCCGCCTGATGCAGACCGAACACCGCCCGCGATTCCCATTCGTCTTCCGGAACCGTCGTTTGCCCGTACGCCGCCAATACCGGCAGCAACAGCCATGTCATGATTTTGCGTTTCATTGGAGTGTGCCCCCTCAACTCCAGAACGCAGCTCGTTTGGTTTTTCCTTCACCCCCGGGCGGGAATTAATTTTTCGCCTTGCCAGAGGAGGGGCCGGCGCATGGCGGAATGCGAGCAAGCGCGGCGTGGCGTGCCGCTATCGGCTGTTTATTTGAATTTGAATTTGAATTTGAGCCTGAGCCGCCGGGCTCAGTCCGATTCGACGCGTTCCTGCCGGAAGGTCCAGGCCGCTTTGAGGAAATCTCTGTTCATCCGGGCGATGAACTCCAGGCGGATTCCCTTCGGGCAGACGGCTTCGCACTCGCCGATGTTGGTGCAGCTTCCGAACAGTCCTTCGTTGGCCGCAGCGACCATGTTCAAAGCGCGTTCCATGCGCTCGGGCTGCCCTTGCGGGAGCAGGCCGAGGTGGCTCATTTTGGCCGACAGGAACAGGGAGGCCGAGGCATTGGGGCAAGCGGCCACGCAGGCGCCGCAGCCGATGCATTGGGCGGCGTCCATCGCCATGTCGGAGTCTTTCTTGCGCACCGGCAGCGCGTTGGCATCCACGGCCGATCCGGTGGAGACCGAAATGTAGCCGCCGGCGGCGATGATGCGGTCGAAAGCTGAGCGGTCGACGACGAGGTCCTTGATCACGGGGAAGGCAGCCGCACGCCAGGGCTCCAGGTACAGCTCATCGCCGTCCTTAAAGTGCCGCATGTGAAGCTGGCAGACGGTGGTGGAAGGCAGCGGCCCGTGTGCCACGCCGTTGATGACGAACCCGCAGGATCCGCAGATTCCTTCGCGGCAATCGTGATCGAATGCCACCGGCTCTTCGCCCTTTGCGATGAGCCCCTCGTTCAACACGTCCAACATCTCCAGGAAGGACATATGCTCGTTGGCATCGGTCTCGTAGCGGACCATCTTGCCGGGCGAGGAGGCATTCTTCTGGCGCCAGATATGGAGAGTCAGCTTCATGGTTACTTGTAGCTCCTTTGGGCAAGATGCACGTACTCAAAGGAAAGCGCTTCCCGATGCAACTCGTGTTTCTTTCCCGGCCCCTTGTATTCCCAGGCCGCGGCATAGCAATAGTCGTCGTCGTTGCGCATCGCTTCGCCTTCGGGCGTCTGGAACTCCTCGCGGAAGTGGCCGCCGCAGGACTCGTTGCGTTCTTTCGCGTCGCGGCACATCAACTGGGCCAGTTCGAAGAAGTCGGCGAGCCGGCCGGCCTTTTCCAGGGATTGATTCAGTTCCTCGCCGGCGCCGGTGACGGTGACGTTCTTCCAGAATTCCTGCTCCAGTTCGGCGATGCGGCCGATGGCTTTCTCCAGGCCCTTCGCGTTGCGGGACATACCGCATTCGTCCCACATCATCTTTCCCATCTCGCGATGGAACGAATCGACGGTGCGCTTTCCGCCGATGCCGAGCAGTTTTTTCACCTGCCCGTTGGCATCGGCTTCGGCCTGCCGCGCCTCGGCATGGGAGGCATCCACCATGTCCAGTTTCGTATTGGCGAGGTAGTCGCCGATGGTGTAGGGGAGGACAAAGTAGCCATCGGCCAGGCCTTGCATGAGTGCGCTGGCGCCGAGGCGGTTGGCTCCGTGATCGCTGAAGTTCGCTTCGCCGATGACGAAGAGACCGGGGATGGTGCTCATGAGGCGGTAATCGACCCACAGGCCGCCCATGGTGTAATGGATGGCCGGGAAGATGCGCATCGGGACGGTGTAGGGATCCTCGCCCGTGATGCGCTCATACATTTCGAACAGGTTGCCGTAGCGCTCAGCCACGACGCCTTTGCCGAGACGGCGGATGGCGTCTCCGAAGTCGAGGTAGACACCGAGGCCGGTTTCGCCGACGCCGCGGCCTTCGTCGCAAGCGCCTTTGGCCGCGCGCGAGGCCACGTCACGAGGCACCAGGTTCCCGAAGGAGGGATAGCGCCGTTCGAGGTAGTAATCGCGCTCGCCTTCGGGAATCTGCGAGGGCTTGCGTTTGTCGCCTTTCTGCACCGGGACCCAGATGCGCCCGTCGTTGCGTAACGACTCGCTCATGAGCGTGAGCTTCGACTGGTAATCGCCGGACACGGGAATGCAGGTGGGATGGATCTGCGTGAAGCAGGGATTGGCGAAGAGCGCGCCTTTGCGGTGGGCGCGCCAGATGGCGGTGGTGTTCGATCCTTTGGCGTTGGTGGACAGGTAGAAGACGTTGCCGTAGCCGCCGGTGGCGAGCACGACGGCGTCGGCGATGTGCGATTCGATCTTGCCGGTTACAAGGTTGCGGGTCACGATGCCGCGCGCTTTGCCGCCGATGACAATCAGCTCGAGCATCTCGTGGCGCGCATACATTGTCACGCGTCCGGCCTGCACCTGGCGCTCCAGAGCCTGGTAGCAGCCGAGGAGCAACTGCTGCCCCGTCTGGCCACGCGCGTAGAAGGTTCGCGACACCTGGGCTCCGCCGAAGGAGCGATTGGCGAGCAGGCCGCCGTACTCGCGGGCAAAGGGCACGCCCTGCGCGACGCACTGATCGATGATGTTGACGCTGATTTCGGCGAGCCGGTAGACGTTCGCTTCGCGGGCGCGGAAGTCGCCGCCCTTGACCGTGTCGTAGAAGAGGCGGTAGATACTGTCGCCGTCGTTCTGATAATTTTTGGCTGCGTTGATGCCGCCCTGCGCCGCAATGCTGTGGGCGCGGCGCGGCGAATCCTGAAAGCAGAACGCCTTGACGTTGTAGCCGAGCTCTCCCATAGTGGCCGCGGCCGAACCGCCGGCGAGGCCGGTGCCGACCACAATCACGCTGAATTTCCGCTTGTTGGCTGGATTCACCAGCTTCATGTCGAAGCGGCACTTCTCCCATTTCTTCTCAATGGGACCGGAGGGAATACGTGCATCTAGCTTCATTGGTTTTAACGGATCAGACCAGTCATCACGGCCACCGGAATGGACACGTTGCCGCCCACGAGGACAGCAGCCATCAGCGCGGCCAGCTTCTTGAACACGGGAGTGTACTTAGGATGATTGATGCCCACGCTTTGGAACATGCTCCAGATTCCGTGGTACAGGTGGGCGCCCAGCAGGAGCATGGCGACGATGTAGAACAACGACGCCGGCGCGCTCTGGAATCCTGTCACCACGTTGCGGTACACGGCGCCGTGCTGAAAATCGGGATGCGCCTGTCCGGTGGTGAAGTGCAGCAGGTGGAAGACGATAAAGGCGAGCAGGATGGGGCCGCTCCAATACATGGTGCGCGAGGCGTAGGACGAGCCGGCGCTGGTTTTCTTCACATAGGCCTGTGGCCGGGCCTTCTTCTGCAGCAAGGCCAGTTGGATGGCGGCGGTGACGTGCAGAGCGACGCAAATCAGCAGCGTGATGCGCGCTCCCCACAGCAAGCCTTTGGTCTGTTGCAGAAACTCGGCGTAGGCATCGAGCTTTTCGGGTCCAAGATAGATCTGGAGATTGCCAAGCATGTGGCCGGTGACAAAGCCGAACAGGATGAAACCTGTTGCAGCCATCACAGCCTTCTTTCCAATCGGAGAATCCCAAAAACGGAACCGCTCGGCGGACTTGCCCGTAAGGGCGGTGGCAGCAGCGCTCATATCGTATTCGATGTGCAGAACTGGGGGCGTGATCGCGTAAGTTTTATTCTATCCCCTGCTCTAGCGTTCCACAACCTTCGACTGTGCCAGATGTGCCAGAGAGGCTTCGACGAGCGCCTGTTCTTTCTGGCGCGCCGCTTCGAGGGCCTTGGGCGGCCGCAACTGCTTCCATACGGCGATGCTGCGTTCCAGCCAGGGACGAGCCCGCGCGGCGTCGCCCAAGCGCTGGTAGAGGCGTCCCAAATCGCCGGGGATCTTCGCTTTCGTCCAAGGCACACTCAACGATTGCGGCGACTTGGCGATGAGAGCCGCGGCCTGGTTGGCAGCTTCGAGCGCCGCCTTGGGATTGGTAGCGGCGAGCAGTCCGGCGATCTGCACGTTGACAATGACGATGCTGAACACCACTGAGCTTCCTGTCGGCCCCGATGTCAAAGGGGCGTAGCGCTCCATGGCGCGGCGATAGGCGCCGACGGCTTCCTGGTTACGCCCGAGCGCCGCCAGCGCTTCGGCTTCCTTGCGCATCAGATAGCCGCTGGCCACGGTGAAGCGGTAGTTGCCGGGCTCGTTTTTCACCAACGCTTCGTTCTCTTCGAGCGCGGCGCGCAGCAGGCCCAGCGCATCCTGCGCCATTCCGCCTTCGAGCAGTGCGGCGCCCAGACGCATGCGCACGCTCAAGTCGTCGAAGACGGCGCGCTTGTCGGCCGCATCATTACGGCGGAGCCAGCGCGTATGCTCAAGGGCCGATCGGAGCGCGGCGATGGCGCCTGCCGTGTCGCCCAGGTTCTCGCCGGTGCGCGTGCCCAACACTTCGCCCAAAGTGCCCAAGCCGACCACCAGGTCGCGGCGGTAGGACACATTGTCCGCGGCGCGGCGCACCAGTTCGGAGCGGAGCTCCACCGACTGGCGGTAACCGGTGGCGGCTTTCTCCAACTGGGAAGCGCTGAGGAACACTGCCGCGAGGCTGTTGTGGGCCGTAGCGAGGGTGGCGAGGGAATCGAGGCGCGACGGATCGGCGGCCACCAACCGGCGGGCCACGAGCATGGCCCGTTCCGCCGCGGCGGGCGCACGCGGGTCGTTGAGCTGCATCAGGGTGCGTGTCCAATCGGCGTAGAGATTGGCGGTGAAGTGCAACGCGGAGCGGTCGGCGGGGTTGCCGGCGAGGGCGTCATCGGCCAGCGCGCAGGCACGTTGGTAATGGCTCAGCGCGACCTTGGTTTCCCCCTTCTCCTTGCGCACCATGGCCAGTCCGGTTTCGATGCCCGCCAGCGGCAATCTGGAGGCGTTGTCTCCCTGCGCGACCAGGGGCGCGAGCAGCGACTGCGCCTTGCGATAGCTGGCCAGAGCCCCATCGCGGTCGCCCAGATTGCTGATGGTGGGGTTGCCCTGAACATCCCCGATGCGGTGATAGGCGCCGGCCAGTTCGCGCGCCAAGTCCGCATCTGCGCCGGCACTCTGCTGCAGATTCTCCAGGTAGCGAAGGGCGGTAGCGACGATCGCTTGCCGAGCCGGAGTGGACCCGGGGAGGAACTGGATACGGTCATGAATATCGAACACAAAGGCGTTGGCGAGCGAGCGCACCTGTTGAAAGCGGCTCTCGGCCTGCCGTGCCTGATGCAGTGTGGAGACGAAACCCGCCACCACACTGGCGGCGAGCAAGGCGGCGCCGGCGGCGAGGCCCTTGTGACGCCGCAGGAACTTCGAGGCGCGATAGGCGAACGTGTTGGGGCGAGCCGTGACCGGAAGGCCGTTGAGACAGCGGGTGAGGTCGGCGCTGAACTCCGCAGCCGATTCGTAACGCCGCGACGGCTCTTTGGACATCGCCTTGAAGACGATGGTGAGCAGATCGCCGTGCAGCAACTCTGTCCCGATCCGCGCGGGTTCGGTCTCGCAGATGGATTTGTCGAGGGCGAGCGGCGACGACATGTCGGCGGTCTGCGCACGGCGGCCGGTGAGCATCTCGAACAACACCAGGGCGAGCGAATAGACATCGGTTTGAGCGGTGACGGGCAGGCCGCGGACCTGCTCCGGACTGGCGTAGTCGGGGGTCCACTGCATGCCTGTCCCGGTGACGCCTGGGCCTGCCATCGGATCGAGAATTTTGGCGATGCCGAAGTCGAGCAATTTCGGTACGCCTTCGGAAGTGACGAGGATGTTGGACGGCTTCAGATCGCGATGCACCACCATATTCAGGTGGGCGTAATGGACGGCCGCCAGCACCTGTTGGAAGAGAGCGATGCGGGCGGGCAACGGCGGCCGGCGATCGTGGAGAAAGGCCGTAATGGGGATGCCCTCGACATACTCCATGGCGAAATAGGGGACGCCGTTCTCCGAGCCGCCATCGATGAGGCGGGCGATGTTGGGGTGATCGAGTCCGGCAAGCACCTGGCGTTCATGGCGGATGCGCGCATGGAGTTGCTCTTCGCCGCGCCACTGGGGCGCGATTTTGAGGGCCACGCGCTGGTGGAACTCATCTTCGCGCACGGCTTCGTAGACGACGCCCATGCCGCCGTGGCCGATCTCGCGCACGATGCGGTAGGGGCCGAAGCGGCGCGGGTGCGCGGGCGCCGCCGAAGCCGTCCCGGCCAAGGCAGCGATGGGCTGGGAGAGATCGACGCCGCCGGAAGAGGCGACGCGGATCATGCCGTGCAATTCGCGCTTCAGGTGTTCGTCGGCGTCGAGCGCGGCAAGGAAGGCCGCGCGATCGCCTGGGGGCAGATCCATGGCCTGCTCGAACGATGCTTGCAGCTTCCGCCAGCGCTCTTCGCTGCCGCCGGTCATCGCACTCCTTCCTGCATCGCCTGGCCCAGCCAGGCCTCGGCGGCGCGCTGGTCGCGGCTGATGGTGGATTGGGAGACACCGGTGAGTTCGGAGATCTCTTCCAGGTTGAGGCCGGCGAAGTAGCGCAACTCGATGACCTGGGCCTGACGCGGACTCATCTTTGCCAGCCGATCCATGGCGTCGTTGAGGACCAGAAACTGGTTGGCGTGCTGGGTTTGCGTGAACTGCGCCTCGCCAAAGGCGATGGTCATCTGGCCGCCGCCGCGTTTGCCGGTTTGCAGGGCACGGGCGTGATCGACGAGGATGTTGCGCATGACGCGGGCCGCGAGGGCATAGAAGTGCTTGCGATTGGGGAACTCGGATTGGTCCTGGCGCACCAGCTTGAGCCAGGCCTCATGGACGAGGGCCGTGGGCGCGAGGGTGTGGTTGCTGCGCTCTTTGCCCAGGTAATGCTCGGCGATGGCCCGGAGCTCTTCGTAGACCAAAGGAGTCAGGGCATCGAGAGCTCCTCTATCGCCGCTGCACCAGCGCGACAGCAGCACCGTTACGTCACCCAAATGGGTCTTCCCTCCAATCGATTGGCCTATCGTACCATCTATACAAATATGGACGGGCGCTGGGAGCGAATCGAAAGGATCTTCCATCAGGCATCGGAACTGCCGCCGGGAGAACGGACGGCTTACCTGGACCAGGCGTGTGCCGGCGACGGTGAATTACGCGAGGAGGTGGCATCGCTGCTCGAAGCCGACGGTCATGGCGAGCAGATGTTCGGCGAGGCGCTGGGGCGGGTGGTGGAATCCTTGCCCGACGACGATTCGCTGGAAGGGAAATCTGTAGGGACCTACACCATCGATCGTGAAGTGGGGCGCGGCGGCATGGGGGCGGTGTATCTGGCGCATCGCCAGGGCGATTTCTCGAAGCGCGTGGCCATCAAGATCGTCAAGCGCGGCATGGACACCGATCACATTGTCGGCCGCTTCCGCCAGGAGCGGCAGATTTTGGCCAACCTGGAACATCCGAATATTGCGCGGCTGCTGGATGGCGGCGCCACCGGTGACGGCCGGCCCTACCTGGTGATGGAGTATGTGGAAGGCAAGCCCATCACGCGCTACTGCGCCGAGGCGGGGCTGTCCGTGACGCAGAAGCTCGGTTTGTTTCTTCAGGTGTGCGAGGGCGTGAGCTGCGCCCATCGGAATCTGGCGATTCACCGCGATCTGAAGCCAGGCAACATTCTGGTGAATGGCGAAGGCAATGTGAAGCTGCTCGATTTCGGCATTGCCAAGCTGCTCGCCGAGGACGTTTCCGGGGAGACAGCGCCGCGGACCATGGTGGGGACGCCGCTGCTCACTCCGGACTACGCCAGTCCGGAGCAGGTACGCGGCATGGCGGTGTCGGTGTCAACGGATGTTTACTCGTTGGGCGCGGTGCTGTATGAATTGCTGGGGGGCAGTGCGCCGCATCGTTTCGAGTCGCTGTCGGCGACGGAGATCGAGCGGGTGATTTGCGAAGAACCTGCACCGCCGCTGAACACGGGCGCGAAGGAGTTGGAGAGCATCGCGGCGATGGCGTTGCGGAAAGAGCCGGAGCGGCG
>JAEUQG010000285.1 GCA_016789755.1 Bryobacterales bacterium | reverse complement strand
CTTCTCCGGATTCGTTAGCATCGCAATCTCACCGGAAGACCGGGTCACCGTCAACGCCGTATTGGGCGCCCCGAACGTGAACTCCGCTCCCCGTAGACTGAACACCCCGCATGTCAGCGGCGTTCCTTCGGCCGTAATCGTTGCCTGTGTCCCCTGGAATACCCGCTCGCTCACATCATTCCGTGTACCGCTGGAATCGCACCGGCGCGAATAGGTGATCTCTGCTTCGTGCCGCACAAAAGTCCCGCTGTACGTCTGCCCGTGCACCGCCTCCGCCGCCAGCAACAACAATGCAGGCCCCAAACACAAGGCGCTCCGGATCCGCATGTGCATGGTCTCTCCGCTCGAAGTATACGCCTTCCTGCGCGGATGACAAGGTTCAAAACGCCTTCCACAAAGAAAAAACGAGGGGCGGAGATTCGCCCCTCGTTGTCCGAAACCGAAACTGTAATCCCTCTAACTAGCGGGCCACAGTCAACCGCACGTTATCGCCGCTCGTGGACCCGTTCAGATCCACCGCCAGCGCCACGTCCCCGGCCGCCAATCCATCCGGTACCTTCACCCGCACCAGGTACACACCCGGAGCAGCCAGCACCGCTGATGTGGCATCCACGCTCGTCCCACCGAAATTCACCTTCGGCGTCGCCCCCAACGCAATCGGAGCCGTAATCACTTGCGACGTCGTGAAATTCTCCGCCGTCTTGCCAAGCCCAGTCACAATCAGATCGATCTCCTCGCCCGGCAGCACCCCGCGCACCGCCCGGGTGTCCGCCTCAGGCCGGCCCAACACCGAACCGCGAGCCTGTATCAACCCGAGCAATCCAGCCTGTCCCGCCGGAGCCGCCGTCGCATAGTAGCGCCCTGCATTATCCGGATCGGCCACGCCCAGGATCGCTGGACGCACCGCCGAACTGCGCACAGAAACGGCCTGCGACGGAGTCCCGTCGCGCTCCACAATCACATTCACATCGCCTTCCGGCGTGTCCGCCGGCACAACGAACAGAATCCGCTCCGCGCTCACCGAAACCACCGCCGCATCCACGTTATTCACCTTTACCTTTACGCCGCCCACCGTCGTATCCAGCGCCCGCAGCGTCGTCGGCGACCACGCCCCCGCTCCCGACGCCAAGTCCGTCCCGCTGATCGACGCCAACATTCCCGGCGCAATCCCCTGCCGTCCGTTCCATGCATCCGTCACACCCGAGGCCGTGAACGTCGCCGCCGGTCCCGCCGCCGTCGCTGCCGTCAACCGCAGCGTGCTCGTGTAAATCCGGTCGCCCGTGTTCTGCCCGTTTCCATTCGCCCCGTTCCCCGACGCGTAAAAAGTCACCGGACCCGCATCCGCTGCCGGAGCCGCCCAGTCAAACTCAAACGTCGCGGGCGAAGTCTGTCGCGATCCTGCCAGCGTGTGCGTGATCCATTCCTGTGTTCCGCCCGGCAAAATCTGCGCGTTCGTGTTCACCGTCGCAAACTTCCCCGCACTCACTCGCGTGTTGCTCTCTGCCCGCGCACTCACCTGAAATCCAAACCGCGTTGCCGCCGAATCTTCCACCGTCACCCGGATGCGCAACGTCTCCCCGGGCCTGTACGTCGTGGCGTTCACCGCCTCCACCCGCACCCTTCCGCTCCCCGAGTTCACATTGCCCAAATGACATTCCGTGCAATTGCCCTCGCCGGGCGAACCCGAAACCCCTTCCGGAGCTCCTGCATTGTTGGCGATCAGCGCCAACGACGCGACTACAAGACCCGCGCCCAAACTCAACGAAGCGCGTACCGACTGTTTCATCCAAATCCTCCTGTATCCGAGATCTCACAAACCCGCCCACCACCACTTCGCCGGGGAGCAGTGCAAGTTGGTTATGACCGTTTCGAAGCGACGCGGGAACACCTAAGACTGCATGGCGCAGTCCTGAAG
Organism: Bryobacterales bacterium; assembly: GCA_016789755.1. Lineage (GTDB taxonomy): Bacteria > Acidobacteriota > Terriglobia > Bryobacterales > Bryobacteraceae > CADEFT01. Next base: position 791 of record JAEUQG010000285.1, on the reverse strand, counting down.
CATGGACCAATAGATGCATCAGTCCTATGTTCGGTTGCCGTTAACACACATTAAGTAAGTTAAATTGCCAATCGCGGCGTCAGCATCCATTTCAACACCCCGCGTGGGTGGGGGCCAACTCCCTCCACATCCACTCGGATCAGCGAGCCTTTCTTTACGTCCACAGGCAGATGCGTCGCTCCAAGTAGGTACGCGACCATTAGCCCCGTAAATGGCTCATGCGTCGTCACCAAAACCGATGCTTCCCCACCGAACAACCGAATCTCTTCCCACCCCTTCCGCGGTTCCCCCATAGGCGTAAAGTGCTCCGACAACACAACTTCCCCCTCCACCCCAAGCACTTCACAAGCAATCGCTGCCGTCTCCCTCGCCCTTCGATACGGACTCGAAAGCACCACCCCAGGTTTCACACCCGCCCGCCGCGCCACCTGCAATACTTCGCGCAGCTTCTTCTTTCCTTCGCCTGTCAGCGCGCGCTCCGAATCGCGCATCCCCACTCCAGGCTCCTCCGCGATTCCATGCCGCATCAGATAAATTTCCATATCCGCCTCCCCATTCTGGCATACTGATTCTTTCTTTCGATGAACCTGGAACGCCTCGCCTTCTTCTTCGCGTTCGCCTCCGCGGCTTCGCTCCTGTTCTCCATCGCCGTCGCCAACATCTGCCTCGCGCTCTCGCTGGCCACGCTGCTCCTCTCCGGAGCCAAACTCCGCTTCCCCCCCATCGCCATCCCCCTTGGCCTCTTCGCTCTCGGCACCATCCTCTCCCTGGCGCTTTCCCAGGACCCCGCC
>JAEUQG010000266.1 GCA_016789755.1 Bryobacterales bacterium | reverse complement strand
TACCATTTACCGGATCGATGCCTCGCATCAGCCCCTTCCCGCGGATTTGTTCGCCTCCAATTCGCACCACTTCGGGCTCCCTCAGGCAATTGAACTGGGGCGCGCCCTGGGGCGGCTTCCCGCGCGCGTGTGGGTGTACGGAATCGAGGGTGCCGGGTTCGGCTACGGCCAGCCCGTCTCGGAACCCGTGCAGATGGCCATCAGCGTGCTAACCAAGGAGTTGGGAGCACGGAATGGCTGATCGCAAGCGCCTGCACTACCGTATTCAGGGTACGGTGCAGGGAGTGGGGTTCCGCCCGTTCGTTTACCGCCTGGCCCGCGAAGGCGGCCTCGGCGGGTGGGTCTCCAACACTGCCTCAGGCGTCGAACTCGAAGTTGAAGGCGAACGCGAAGCCCTGCTCGAATTCGAGGGGCGCTTGGAGACCGACAAGCCGGAACACTGCTTTTTCGCGGGTTTGGAGCGTTTGGAGCTCCCCGCTTGCGGCGACTCAAAGTTCACCATCCGCCGCAGCGATTCGAACGGATCCCGCCGCGCCCTCGTCCTCCCCGACCTGGCGACCTGTCCGGAATGCCTGCGCGAGATCTTCGACCGGCGCAATCGGAGATATCGATACCCGTTCACAAATTGCACCCACTGTGGCCCACGCTACAGTATCATCGAATCCATCCCTTATGACCGCGCTAACACCACCATGCGCGGTTTCCCCCTATGCCCACATTGTTTGGAGGAATATAACGATCCGGGGGACCGCCGCTTCCACGCCCAGCCCCTGGCTTGTCCGCGGTGCGGGCCGCAACTAGCCTCCTGGGACGAGAAGGGAGCGGTGCTGGAGGCAGGCGAAGATGCGCTGCAGCACGCAGTGAGGGAACTCTCTGCCGGCCGCATTGTGGCGGTCAAGGGCTTGGGCGGTTTCCAATTGCTGGTGGATGCGCGGAATCAGGAGGCGGTGCAATCGCTACGCTTGCGCAAGCACAGGGACGAAAAGCCGTTTGCCTTGATGGTCGCCACGCTCGAGGATGCCCTGCAGTTGTGCGAAATCAGCGAGCAGGAAAGCAGCCTGCTCACATCCCCCGCGGCGCCAATCATGCTGCTGCCCCGGAAGGACAAATCCTCCGTCGCCCCAGGCGTGGCGCCGCACAGCCCCACACTCGGGCTGATGCTGCCCTACACCCCGCTGCATCACCTGTTGATGCGCGAACTCGGCTTCCCAGTTGTGGCAACCAGCGGCAATCTGGGCGAGGAGCCGATTCTCATCGATGAACACGACGCACTGGCGAAACTAGGGCGCATCGCCGATGGCTTTCTGGTTCACAACCGCCCGATCGCCAGGCCGGTGGACGATTCGGTGGTACGTGTGTTGGCCGGCAAGCCGACGCTGCTGCGGCGGGCGCGGGGTTATGTGCCGCTTCCGATCCGCGTGACCCAGCCGCTCGATCCGGTGCTGGCCGTGGGCGGGCAGTTGAAGAACTGCGTGGCATTGGCCGAGGGGCGCGACATTTTTCTGAGCCAGCACATCGGCGATCTTACCAACACGGCCGCCTATGAACGGTTCGTCGCCACGGTGGAAGACATGGAGCGTCTGCACCGGATAACGCCGCGCCAGTTGGTCTGCGACGCCCACCCCGACTACACCAGCACGCGCTTTGCCGAGCGCTACGGTCTGCCGCTGAAGGCGGTGCAGCATCACGCCGCACATGTCCTCGGGGCGATGGCCGAACACGGCTTGCGCGAACCGGTGCTGGGAGTCAGTTGGGACGGCACCGGGTTTGGCGAAGACCGCACCATCTGGGGCGGCGAATTCCTGCTCGTCGAGCACAGCCGCTACGAGCGGGTGGCGCAACTCCGTCCCTTCCCGCTGCCCGGCGGCGACCGCGCCGTGCTCGATCCGCGCCGCTCGGCCTACGGTCTGCTCCATGCGCTGCGCGGGCCCATCGGGTTGGAAGCGCCGCAACCGATTCTGCGGATGCTGGCCACGGGCTTCAATACGCCGATGACGTCGAGCGCAGGCCGGCTGTTCGATGCGGTCGCCTCGCTGCTGCATCTGTCGGTGTACAACTCCTTCGAGGGGCAGGCGGCCATGCAGTTGGAGTACGCCATCCGCAAGGATCCCTCGGGCGCCGTGTATCCCTTGCCGTTGACGGGCAGAACTCTCGATTGGGGACCGCTGATGGAAGCATTGCTGGCAGACCGCGATGCGGGCGTGCAGACGGGGGTCATCGCGCTGCGCTTTCATCGCAGCCTGGTGGAAGGAATCGTCACCGTGGCGCGGCGCATGGGAGTGCCGCGTGTGGTGCTGGCGGGCGGGTGCTTTCAGAACAAATGGCTGATCGAGCATTGCCACCGGCGCTTGAGCGATGAAGGCTTCGATGTTTACTGGCCGCAGCAAACGCCGCCCAACGACGGAGGGATCGCCCTCGGCCAGGTCTGGAGCACACGATGTGTTTAGCAATCCCGGGACGCGTGAAGACCGTCGAATCGGACGGCCCGATGCGCATCGCGAAGGTGGACTTCGGTGGCGTGGCGCGCGAGATTAATCTGACTCTGGTACCGGAGGCCGGCATCGGCGACCACGTCCTGGTGCACGCCGGATTCGCCATCACCCGCATCGATGAAGCCGAGGCGGCCCGCGTGTGGGAGGCGCTGCGCCAGATCGACGCGTTGGACGATGAGAGACCGTCATGAAATTCCTGGACGAATACCGCAATCCCGGCGCGGTTCGGCGGTTGGCGGCAGCGATCCGCAAACTGGTGACACGCCGGTGGACCCTCATGGAGGTGTGCGGAGGCCAGACGCATGCCATCGTGCGCTTCGGCATCGATGCCCTCTTGCCGCCGGAAGTGGAGCTGATCCACGGACCCGGATGCCCCGTCTGCGTCACGCCGCTCGCGTCCATCGATAAGGCCATCGCCATTGCCACACGCCCGGATGTGATCTTCGCCTCTTTCGGCGATATGCTGCGGGTGCCGGGCTCGCAGCGCGATCTGCTGGCCGTGAAAGCATCCGGGGGCGACGTGCGCGTCGTCTACTCGCCGATGGATGCCCTGGCGATGGCGCGCGCCAATCCCAACCGTCAAGTCGTGTTCTTTGCCGTGGGTTTTGAGACCACGGCCCCGGCCAACGCGATGGCTGCTTTCGAGGCGCGGCGGCAGAGAGTGGGGAACTTCTCGCTGCTGGTTTCGCAGGTTCTCGTAGCGCCGGCGATGCGTTCGATTCTGGTGTCGCCCGGCAACCGCGTGCAGGGCTTCCTCGCCGCCGGGCATGTGTGCACGGTGATGGGGCTCGATGCCTACCGGCCGCTGGTGGAGGAGTTCCGAGTACCGGTGGTGGCCACGGGATTCGAGCCGGTCGACCTGTTGCGGGGGATTTACCGGTGTCTCGAACTGCTCGAATCGGGCAGAGCGGAGATTGCCAACGAATACTCGCGTTCGGTGCGCGAGGAAGGCAACGCCGCGGCACAGGCGCTACTGGCGGAGGTGTTCGAGGTGTCCGACAGGGCCTGGCGCGGGATGGGCGACATTGCCGCGAGCGGTTTGCGGCTGCGGGAGCCCTACTGGGATTGGGATGCCGAGCGGCGGTTCGAGCTGGAGCACATTGCCACGAGCGAGTGCAAGGACTGTATCAGCGGGCTGGTACTGCGGGGCGAGCGGAAGCCGGAATCGTGTCCGGAGTTTTCGCTGCGCTGCACGCCGGAGCATCCGCTGGGCGCGACCATGGTGTCGAGTGAGGGAGCATGTTCGGCTTACTACCGCTACCGGAGGAACGGTATCGATGCCTGAATGTCCACTCCCCTTTGCGGAATTCGGGTTCATTGTAATGGCACACGGCGGCGGAGGCCGCCTGATGCACGATCTGCTATCCCGCGTTATTTTTCCTGGCTTCCGCAACGGCCATCTGGAGCATGGCCACGACGGCGCCGTGTTCGATGCGCCGCAAGGACGCATCGCCTTTACCACGGACTCCTATGTGGTCCGCCCCCTGTTCTTCCCCGGCGGGGACATCGGGAAACTCGCCGTGTGCGGCACGGTCAACGACCTGGCCATGTGCGGGGCGCGCCCGCTGGCCTTGTCGGCGGGGTTCATTCTGGAAGAGGGCTTTGCGGTCGAGTCGTTGCGGAGTGTGCTGGCTTCGATGCAGGAGTCGGCCCAGCAGGCCGGCGTCTCCATCGTCACCGGCGACACCAAGGTGGTGGACCGCGGCAAGGGCGACGGCATTTTCATCAATACGGCGGGCGTCGGCGAAGTCCGCTCGCGCGCGCTCATCGGTCCGGCCGCGGTGGCGCCCGGCGATGCCATTCTGCTCAGCGGCGACTTGGGCCGGCATGGCATTGCTGTACTCAGCGCGAGGGAGGGGATTGCGTTCGAGACCGCGCTCGAAAGCGACTGCGCCTTGTTGCTCGATCCAGTCATGGCTCTGCTTGATGCGGGGGTAGAGGTACACTGTCTGCGCGATCTGACGCGCGGCGGGCTGGCCAGCGCGCTGGTGGAGATTGCACAGGCCGGCGGCCATCGCTTGGAGATCGAAGAGGATTCCATCGGCGTTTGCGCCGAGGTGCGGGGCGCCTCCGAAATGCTCGGCCTCGATCCGTTGTACCTGGCCAACGAAGGGCGCTTTGTGGCGTTCGTGCCGGAGGCGCAAGCGCCTCGCGCCTGCCAGGTGCTGCGCAGCTTTGCGGTAAGCGCCGGGGCATCGATGATCGGCCGCGTCAAGGCGGGCAAGCCGCTGGTGACCATGCGCACGGGCTACGGGACCTCGCGGCTGGTCGAGATGTTCAGCGGCGAGCAACTGCCGCGCATCTGCTGATGCCCGGCTGGGGCTTGGGGCGTTGCATAATACCTTTGTGCGTCAGGCCCAGTCTGATTTCCGCGAACACGGCTTCGCCGTCCTCCGCCAATACCTGAACGGTGAAGAAGTGGCCGCACTGCGCGGCGCCTTCGAGAACTTCCGGCTCAACATCGCCCCCACCCTGGACAAACGCGCCGTGATGTATGAGGACTACTCCGACGCGGACACCATCAAGCAGTCGCACTCGCTCCACCTGGAGCCCACCCTGGCCGCGTCGATGCACACCGGAAAAATCCACGCGCTGGCGGAAGCGTGCATCGGACCGGCGATTCCGCAGAACGTGGAATATTTCGATAAGCCGCCGGGGCGCAACCACGAAACGCCGCCGCATCAGGATGGCTATTATTTCTGCCTGACTCCGAACGAGGCGTGCACGGTGTGGATTCCGCTCGCGCCCATCGTGGCGGCGGGCGGTGCGCTCACTTACGTGCGCGGCTCTCACCGGCTCGGCGTGCGCCCGCACGAGGCAAGCAACCTGTTGGGCTTTTCCCAGGGGCTTGCGGAAGACCCGCGCGAGTTGGGGGAAGCGGTGATATGCGAAGTGGAACCGGGCGACGTTCTCATCCACCACTCGCTAACGGTGCACTACGCGGGCGCGAATCGCACGGCACAGCGGCGGCCGGTGATCGCTTACACGTTCTTTTCCAATGCGGCGCAACCGGATGTGGAGGCCAAGGCGCGGTATGATGCGGCTCTGCGCCGGCAACATACCGCGAAGGGCCTGCTCCCTACTCTCGAATCGGAATCATGATGTTATTGCTGCGGTAGCCTTCGCCTTCGACGCCGAGGAAGATATCGCCGACCGGCACATCGCCCGGCAATTCGACGTTGATCTGATAAAGGCCGACAAGCGAGGGCGTGAGTCCGGCAAAGAGCGGGTCGAGCACAATGGTCCCCATGAACGGGCTGCCGAGAATGACCTTGGGCTCGGGGGCGACGCGGGCCAGCGGCTCGGCAGCCGGGGCCGGCGATCCAGTGGCGACCACCGGGTCAGTAACGCCCATTCCGACCAGGTAGATGGTAAGCACATCGCCGGCCTTGGCCGGTTTGCCGCCGAAATTGACCATCGAACCATCGCGGGCATTGACCACGATGCCGTTGTTTCCGATTTGAATGATGCGCGGAGCCCGCTCGGCGATTTGCACCGCGAGGGCATTGCCGGCCGTCCCGTCGCGCTCGACGCGAATGGTAGCTTCGCCCACGGGCGTATTCAAGGGAATCTGAAAATTCACCTGGTTGTAGGACGTGTAATAGAGAGGCGCGGCCTGATCGTTGACCAGCACGCGCACGCCGTTCAACTGCGTGGCGAGGGGAATGGCCGGCGCGGCGCCCGGGGCTTGTGAGGAAAGCTGTTCGCCGAAAACGGCAGCCACCCCGCCCGGCGCCAAGCCCTCATCGAAGCTGGCGCTGTTGAGCACACCGCCGAAGGCCGCAAAGGGCGGGCCGGCAGCGACCACGTCCAGGCGCACGGGAATACGGAGCGGACTGTTGGCGGCGTTTGAGGCGATGGAGACCGTGCCCGCGTAGGACCCGGCGCCAAGCCCCGCCGGATCGGCTTTCATGGTCACGGCATTCCCATTCCTCTGCACGCTCAGCCAGCTACCCCCGGAGGCCGATGCAGCCGTGGCGTCGCTCAAGGTCAAGGTTCCCATGCCGCCGTTGAACAGCGTTAGCGGCCGTTCGAGGGCGGGTGCCCCGGCGGCGATACGGAAGCTCACTTCCGCCGCCGCGCTGCGGGCAATGGGTTGCGAGGTGACCTGCATCCGCACCTGGACCGTGCGGTTTTCCGCCGCCACCTGCGAATTGCTGAGCGCCACGGTGCCGGAATAGGAACCTTCGGCCATTCCTTCCTGATGCCTGCCGACGATGCGGTAGGGGAAGACGAAGCGGAAACTGCCGCTGCCTTCCAGGGCAAGCGACAGCCAGGGCCCGCCGGACTGCGTATTGACGTTGGGCACCAGCACGCTGTTGGTGGAGAACCGCGCTTCATCGGTGGCGCCGTTGGGCGCCACGTAAAGGTTCACTTCGGAGGGGACTCCGCCCCCTACTTGTACGGTCACGGTGATATTCTGCGGGGCGTCCAGTGCGCCCGCATCGCTGAGCGTCACCGTGCCCGTATGAACTCCGGCCGCCAGTCCGCCGGTCTGAAACTGAAACTGAACCGGCAGGCAGTTCCCCTCACGCAGATTGCAAGGCCGCGCGCCGCCGATCGTCGCGCTGACCCACGCCACGCTCGAAGCCGCCGACAGGTTCAGATTGCCGTCTCCGGCATTGTAGGCCTCCACCGTTTGCGAGGCTGCATTGGCGCCCTGTGTCACCGATATGGGCCCCACGGCGGCCGTTACCAGGCGCAGCTTAGGGGCAGCCTCCAGGCTCGCGCAAAGAAGCAGCGCCAGCGCGAAGTAATAAAACATGAAACCTCCACTTTGTTTTATTGTAGGGGATACATCCCAGACGCCGGGGAGATTGGATGCCCGCAACGGAAGGACGAACTCTCACGTTCCCGTTACTAAAGACCCCTACACACACGGAAACTCCTACAGGGCGGCCGCGGGCTGTGCCGTTTCCCTGGAATGCCCCTAGAATAGCACGCCCCTCGAAGTGGCTTTCGGCGGGCCGGGCGTGCTTGCCGGATGCCGCACGGGGCGTCAACAATGGAGGGGATGACCGAACGTCTTTATTATGGCGATGCATCGCTCACGGCCTTCACGGCGAATGTGATTGACACGGCCGGCGAGGGGCGCAGAGTGTATCTCGACCGCACGGCTTTCTATCCGGCTTCGGGAGGGCAACCGGCGGACCGCGGTGTGCTGGGCGGCGTGGAGGTTGTGGATGTCGTCGATGAAGATGAGCGCGTGGCGCATGTGATGGCGGAGCCACTGGGCATGGGGCCGGTGGAAGGACGCGTCGATGCCGCGCGGCGGCGCGATCATATGCGGCAGCACACGGGGCAGCATCTGTTGTCGGCAGTGTTGGAGGAAATGTACTCCATCCCTACCCTGAGCTTTC
>JAEUQG010000265.1 GCA_016789755.1 Bryobacterales bacterium | reverse complement strand
CGAACGTGGACGCGGCGGATGTGGCGCGGCGGCGGGCCGAGGCGGGAGTGGAGCGGACGAAGCTGGATGTATCGGCGGCGGCGGCGGATGCGTTTCTGACGATCCTGGCGGCGGAGCAACTGGTGGCGAGCGCGAAGGCATCGGTGGCTCGGGGGAAATCGCTGGAGACGGCGGTGGGTGCTCTGGTGAAAGCCGAGTTGCGGCCGGGCGCCGATGTGGAGCGGACGCGGGCGGAGATCGCACTGGCGGAAACGCAGCAGATTCAAGCCGAGCAGGCAGTGGCGGTGTCGAAGGCGGCATTGGCGCAGTTGCTGGGGGTAGCGCCTGCCGAAGTCGGGGCGGAGGCGGGGCGCTTTTTCGAGACGCCTCCGGGCATGGAGCCGGAGGGAGGGGTGAGCGAACATCCGGTATTGCGGGAACAGAAGGTGGCGATTGACGAAGTGAAGGCGCGCCAGACGGCTTTGGACCGCACGTGGTATCCGCGTTTTCTGTTGCAGGGATCGACGTATGCGCGCGGCACGGGGGCATTTGCCGATGGAACGACGGGTGGAGCGGCGTCGGGGTTGGGGCCGAACATTCATAACTGGGGCGTAGGCTTCACGATGATGTTCCCGCTGCTGGAGCAGCCGGGGTTGAAGGCCAAGCGCGAGATTGAAGTGCATAAGGAACGGACGGAGGCGGCGCGGCTCGATCAGATGCAGCGCGAGTTGAACGGGCGGCTGGCGAAGGCGAAGGCGATGCTCGATGGAGCGCGCCGGGCGGCGAAGCAGGCGCCGGTGCAATTACAGGCGGCGAAGGCGGTGGAAGGGCAAGCGACGGCGCGGTATAGGGCGGGGTTGGGGACGATTGTGGAAGTGGCGGAAGCGCAGCGGCTGCTGGCGCAAGCCGAGGCCGACAGCGCGCTGGCGAATCTGAACGTGTGGCGCGCGCTGCTGGCCGTGGCGGCGAGCAAAGGGACTGTGAATGAGTTTCTGGATCAGGCGAGGTAACGGACGATGTGGCTAGTTCTGACAGCGCTGCGCCGGCCGGTTACGATCCTGGTGGCGGTGATCACGGTGGTGATTCTGGCGGCGATGGCCGTGCGGCGGATGCCGGTGGACATTTTTCCACGCGTAGGCGCTCCGGCGATTTACGTAGCGCAGCCGTACGGTGGAATGGATCCTTCGCAAATGGAAGGGTTCATGACTTATTACTACGAGTATCACTTCCTGTACATCACGGGCATTGAGCACGTGGAATCGAAGAACATACAGGGTGCGGCGCTGATGAAGCTGGTGTTCCATGAGGGCACCGATATGAATCAGGCGATGGCGGAGGTGGTGGGCTATGTGAACCGCTCGCGGGCGTTCATGCCGCCGGGGGCCGTGCCGCCGTTCATTACGAGATTCGATGCGGGCTCGATTCCTGTCGGGCAGCTTGTGTTTTCGTCGCCGACGCGGACGCCGGGTGAGATGCAGGACTTCGCGCTGAACCGGGTGCGGCCGTTGTTTGCGACGTTGGATGGGGTTTCGGCGCCGCCTCCGTTCGGCGGGAATCAGCGCACGATCGTGGTGCGGCTGAACCCGGACCGCATGCGGCAATACCGCATTTCGCCGGAAGAGGCGATTGCGGCGGTGAACAAGGCGAGCACGGTGTTGCCGTCGGGCAATGTGCGCACGGGCGATTTGAACCGCTTCGCCAGTACGAACGTGGTGATCGGCGGGAACCTGCAGGAGTTGGCGGATACGCCGGTGCGCACGGGATCGGGGCCGACGGTGTATCTGCGGGATATCGGCGCGGTGGAAAACGGAACGGACATCGTGACGGCGTATGCGCACGTGGATGGGAAGAGGACGGTCTATATTCAGGTAACGAAGCGGTCGGATGCTTCGACGGTGGCGGTGCTCGACCGGGTGAAAGCGGCGCTGCCGGCGTTTCGCAACGCGGTGCCGGAGGATGTGCAGATCACGCTCGAATTCGATCAATCGGGTTATGTGCTGAGCGCGATCCGGAGCCTGGTGAATGAAGCGATGCTGGGCGCGGCGCTGACGGGGCTGATGGTGCTGGTGTTCCTGCGCGACTGGCGGAGCGCATTCATCGTGATCATGACGATTCCGAGCGCGCTGCTGTCGGCGGTGGTGTGGCTATGGGTGACGGGGCAATCGATCAACATCATGACGCTGGGCGGACTGGCGCTGGCGGTCGGCGTACTTGTCGATGAGTCGACGGTTGAGATTGAGAACATTCACTCGCACATGGCGACGGGTTTGTCGCGGGCGCGGGCGGTGATGGAAGCGTGCAGCAAGACCGCGGTGCCGCGGTTGCTGTCGATGCTGTGTATTCTGGCGGTGTTTGCTCCTTCGTTCTTCATGACGGGTCCGGGGAAGCAGTTGTTCGTTCCGCTGGCGATGGCGGTGGGTTTCGCGATGATCTCGTCGTACCTGCTGTCGAGCACGCTGGTGCCGGTGCTGGCGACGTGGATCATGAAGCAGGGGGCGGTGGAGGAAGAAAAGCGCGGATTTTTTCATGAGTTGTACGCAGGGTATCTGGGCGTGGCGATCCGGGCGCGGTGGGGAATCGTGCTGGTCTACCTGCTGGCCTGCGGGCTCACATTGTATTCGCTGTATCCGACGCTGGGGCTGGAACTGTTTCCATCGACGAACGCGAACAATCAGTTTCAATTGCGGCTGATGGCGCCGACGGGGACTCGGGTGGAGCGTACGGAGTTGATCGCGCTGAAGGCGGTGGACCTGATCAAGGAAGAAGTGGGCGCAAACAACGTGCGGATCACGACGGCGTTCACAGGGGTGCAGCCGGCCAGCTATCCGATCAACACGGTGCATTTGTGGACGGGCGGTCCGCATGAATCGGTGATTCGTTGCGCGTTGAAGCCGGGAGTGCCTCCGATGGAGACTGTGAAAGAGAAGCTGCGGGCGCGCTTTGCGAAGGAGCTCCCGAATGTGAAGATGTCGTTCGAGGCCGGCGATATTATCAGCCAGGTGATGAGCTTCGGATCCCCGACTCCGATTGAGGTGGCGGTGCAGGGTCCGGCGCTGCCGGCCAATCGCGCGCATGCGGAGAAGATTCTGGTGGAGATGAAGAAGATCGGGTCGCTGCGCGATGTGCAGTTCGCGCAGGCGTTGGATTACCCGACGATCGACGTGAAGGTGGATCGCGACCGTGCGGCGCAGTTCGGGTTGACGGCGTCGAGCGTGGCGAAGTCGCTGGTGACGGCGACGTCGTCGAGCCGGTTCACGGATCCGAACTACTGGCGCGATCCGGGAAGCGGGAATGCGTTCCAGATTCAGGTGGAGATACCGCAGCACCGCATGCAGTCGATCGACGATGTGCGGCAGTTGCCGGTGATGATGAACGGCGAATCGCGGCCGCTGCTGGGGGATGTGGCGGACCTTCGCTACGGCACGGCGATGGGCGTGGTGGAACGTTACAACATGCAGCGCGTGGTGAGCGTGACGGCGAACATACACGGCAAGCCGCTGGGGGATGTGGCGAAGGAAGTGCGTGCGGCGATTGCGAGGGCGGGTGCTCCGGCGCGAGGCGTGGCGGTGAGCGTGCGGGGACAGATTCCGCCGCTCGAGGAAGCTGTGTCGGGATTGTCGATGGGATTGATGCTGGCGGTGGGATTCATTTTTCTTCTGCTGACGGCGAACTTTCAATCGTTCCGGCTGGCCTTTACGGTGCTGATGACGGTGCCGGCGGCGCTGGTGGGAGTGCTGCTGATGCTGAAGTTCACGGGTGGCACGTTGAACATCCAGAGTTTCATGGGGTCGATTATGGCGATAGGGATTGCGGTGGCGAACTCAATTCTGCTGGTGACGTTCGCGGAGTTCTCGCGCAAGGATGGGAAAGATTCAAGGGAAGCGGCGATGGAAGGCGGGCGCGGGCGGTTGCGGGCGATTGCGATGACCGCGACGGCGATGATGGCGGGCATGCTGCCGATGGCGCTGGGGATAGGAGAAGGCGCGGAACAGAACATGCCGCTGGGGCGCGCGGTGATCGGCGGGCTGGCGCTGGCTACGGTTGCGTCGCTGACGGCGGTGCCGGCGTTTTATGCGATTTTGCAGAGCGGCGCGTCGCGCGTGTCGCGGTCGTTGGATCCAGGGGATCCGGGGAGCCGGTACTATGAGGGGGAATAAGCTGCAAGGCTGCAGGAGACGGAAGGCGGAAGACGGAAGGCAGGAGACGGAATGCTAGCTTTGTTGGGGCTTCTGGGATTGCTTCCCGCTTGGGGCCAGAGTGTGGAAGCGGATCCGGGGAGCAGGTACCATCCAGTTCCACGTTGGTTTCGACTCGAACGTTCTTTCGGTCACTGAAGGACTATTCCTCTCCAGTCTAGGCAGGGGGCGCTCCTCGCGTCCAAGGAGAATTGATGAAACTGGGAATCCAGATCGGTGAGTCGAGCGTGCGCAAGTACATGGTTCGATCTCCGCTTTCAAACCCTCTACGTATTCTTCGTGCTCGCCCATGATCGCCGGCGTATTCTGCACTTCAATGTGACCACGCATCCCATCGCCGAATGGAGCGCCCACAACTTCGGGAAGCGTTCCCGTTCGAACAAGCGCCGCGCTATCAGCTCCGGGATCGTGATCGAATCTGCGGCGACGAGTTCACACAGCAGGTGGAGGCCATGAAGATCGTTCAAGTCCTTGGCGCTCCCCGCTCGCCCTGGCACCGCGGTTATGTGGAAAGGGCGATCGGCACGATCCGCCGCGAATGCCTCGACCACGTGATCGTGTTTCATCAGACTTCTCTGCTCGGTCACCTACGATCGTCAGACAGCAGACGTGCCGTTTCCCGGCCAGCAAATCACCGCTTTGCCGCTCACGTCGGCCATGGAAACGTTCGGACGCTGCGGTTGCTGCTCAATCGAGCTTTCAGGAACCGCAGGTGTTCGCTGGTTTCTATTCGAGAGCGATGGAGCAGGCGAACTCCCTGTGGTCGCGGTACCAGCGCACCGCAGTCTCAAGGCCTGCTTCGAGCCCGACTACGGGGCTCCACGACAACAACTCGCGGGCCCGGTTGATATTCGCCCACGTGGAAATCGCATCGGCCTCATTGCGAGGGAGTAACTCCACCTTGCCTCTGCGCCCGCATAGCCGCTCCACGGTTTGGATCAACGACGACAGCGCCACCGGCCGGTCCGATCCGAGATTGATCACCTTGTAGCCGAGAGGCCGCAGGGCCGAAATCGTTCCCCGGGCGATGTCCTCCACATGCGTGAAGTCCCGCGATTGCCCGCCATCGCCGTAGATCCGAATCGGCTCGCCTTCATAGATCCATCGCACAAAGCGAAAGATACTCATGTCCGGCCGCCCTGCAGCGCCGTAGACCGTGAAGTATCTCAAGATGGAGACATCTAATCCGCTCAGATGATGAAACGTATGGCACAGCGCCTCTGCCGCCTGTTTGGATGCTGCATACGGAGACAGCGGCCGCGTGGTGTCCGCATCCTCGTTGTAGGGCAGGCTGTTTGCGTTGCCATACAGGCTGGACGTGGATGAGAGAACGAACTTAGGCACCCCCGCCACACGGCAGAATTGCAGCATGTTCAAAGTGCCGGTGACATTGGTATCCACGTACACCCATGGATTCCCGATGCTCTGCCGGATACCGGCCCGTGCCGCGAGGTGAATCACCGCGGCAATCTTGTCCGCATTGTCGTTGAGGACGCCTAAAGCCTCGCGGTCGCAAATGTCGACAGGGTGAAACCGGAACTGCGGCCACCGCTGCAGCCGCTGCAGACGCCACTGTTTCAGCCGCGTATCGTAGGCATCGTTGAGATTGTCGAGTCCAATCACCTCGAAGTCCTTCTCCAGCAGCAATTCCGTAACACGGGAGGCGATGAATCCCGCAACTCCCGTGACGACGTACCGATCCGGCATAGACACGCCTCCTTTCTCAAGTCATGAACATGCACATCACCGCCTCTTCGCCAACAAGACACCGTACGGACCATCGCCACCCGGCCCTGGGGCGCCATTTACCTCATAGCCCGCCGCAGTGAGAAGATGGCGAAGCCGCATGCGGCAGCCGGGCCTGATGTCTTCGTGATACTCCAGCGCTACTCGCTCAATGCGGCGCCAGAGCTCCGGGCGAGCGCCCTGCACAATCTCGACCTCAGCACCTTCCGCGTCGATCTTCAGCAAGTCCACCCGAGCGGCCGGCACCAGTTCCAGCACGCGGTTCAGATCGACGCACTCAATTGCCTCGCTGGATCGTGCATCCTTGTCCCGGTGAAACACCGATCCATGTCCCGTAAAGCCGTAGTTCATCAGCCGCTGCGGTCCCGGCGCGCTCCACACGCCGAACGGATAAACATGGATCTTGCCCGCCAACTGGTTTTCCGCAAGATTGCGCAGCAAGCGCCCGCGCGCCCTTGCCGCAGGCTCAAAACAATGTACCTCGATCCCCGGAGCAAGCCCGGCCAAATGCAGCGCAAACACTCCGATATTGGCCCCGATATCCACAACCGTATCGGCCTGGCGCGGTTGGTAGAAGCCGGACCCAGTGTATGGCTGCAGTCCGAAAATCTCGAAGAACGAATAACCGATGTCGTCATCGGCCGAATGAAAAATACGGATGCCGTTCTTCAAGTGAATGGCCGGCACTTCCGTTCCCGAACGCAGCGCCTGCAGCACGTCCTGCCAGTTGGAACTCTGCAACACCCAGTTCAGTATCTTGGCAGTCTTCACGGCATCGTTGCTGCTCAGCCCGCGCGCTGTCACCCGTTCCATTGTCCGGCCACCTTTCCGTCAGAGCCGACAATCGACAGTGGCGGTTGAATCGGGTACTCGGCCAGTTCTTTCGTGATTGTGTCCAACCATCTGCGCAAGGTCTTCACTGGGGTTCCTGCCCACTTCGTGATGCTGGCATGATGCTCGCGCTGGAAATTGTTGGCCCCGTGGTAAGAGTAGATGTAGATGTAGCCCTTCCCCGCTAGCCGCGCCACCGGGATCTGCAGTTCGCCGATCCTCTTCACCAGCGCCAGGTCTTCGTGATACGTCACTCCGCCGGGATATCTCGGCAGCACATCTTTCCTGGCCAAGAGGGTTCCAGGAATCACCCCGCCCGTCGGACCGAAGCTCCAGTCACACCAGTAGAGCTCACGCCGGTCCCAGAAAAGCTGGAGTTGATCCACCAGGAACGACACAGGCCGTCCGAGACTTTGCATGTGCTCAATCTGCAGGCGCAGCCGCTCTGGATGATAGAGGTCGTCATCGTCCCACTGGCATACCAGCGGACCCTCGGCAACCTCGATGGCGATGTTCCGCAAAGCGCCCACCGGCAGCCGCTGCGCCACATAGACCAGCTTCACGTCCTGCCGGGCGTGTTGCCGGATCAGCGCCCCGATGCGGTCCACATAGGTCATAGCGCCATCGCAGACCACAATCAGCTCACGCGGGGAATAGGTTTGCCGGCAATAGCAAGCGAAGCTTCGCTCAAAATGCTCGAAGCGGTCGAGCGTCAGCATCAGGCAACTGACTTTGTTCACAGACCACCACCTTGCTCAGGCGTAGCCCTCGCCACGCACAGGAAAAATTTTCCCTTCTCATACAACGCCCGCGCTCCACTCTGCGCAGCGTCCGCCACAACTGCCACCGCCGCGGAACGGTCATCGTCCTCCGGCTGAGTGGGAGACTGCAAGATGTCGACCGCCGTCTTCAGCAGCATCCGGTCCAATTCGTTCATGGTGACTCCTCCCTTCTTCCCACCACGCTCGAGTTTCCTGAGCCGCTTGGGCAAAGGAGCGTGTGGGAGTTGAGGTATCCATCTGCCAGCGGCCGGTGCGCTTGTCGAGGACGCAGCAGCGGGCAATCTGAGATACGGGTGAAAAGTCGGCCTCCGGAAACAGCTCCTGGATGCGCAGCCATCCCGCAAGGTACTGGACGATCTGTTCGTGGCTGCTTCCCGTCCTGGAAGCGGCCCATTGTTCACGCGGCGCCGGCACGACATGCAGCGCACTCAACGTCGGCAGATGCCGGTGTTCATAGTTGTGGCGTAGCACCATCCGGCAGGCGAACTCCCGGTCTTCGAATCCCCATCCCGTGAACATTTCATCAAACATGGCCTCGTTTGCTCGCGGCACGCTGAGGTTGCAGCCAAGACAGGCGAGCCACGGCTGGCTGGAACAGGCAAGCCGGAACTGATCCCATTGATCCACAACTTCCGATACCGGCAGCAGCATGGCATAAATGTCCGGATCGGCGGCCGGTTGATCCCCCTGCGGCAGGAAGACCCATCGACGCGTTCCCGATACGAGCCGCCGAGATCCGGCGTGGGCCTGCAAATGGCGGCTCAGAAAATCCGGTGGCGGAACCATATCCCCGTCGAGAAACACGAGGAGGCGGCCGCGCGCAAGATGGATTCCGTTATTCCGCGACCGGCTGACGCGATGCCCTTCGCGCGCCTGCCACACATACCGGACATCGAGCCCCCATCGCGATGCGGCATGCTCCAGTTGCGATACATGCCCGGCAAAGGAGCCGTCATCGCAGACCAGAATCTCGAACGGCTCTCTGCAATCCTGTGCCGAAAGCGCGGCTAGCAGCCATCCCAGCGACATGTGCTGGCGATACACCGGGACAATGACACTCACTTCTGGGGATTTCATCCTGCCACCTCTAGGCGGCGCAAACCTGCGCCGCTTGCCAGCTCAACCCATCGGCCGAAGATCGCAGTCCATCCGCAAACAGACCTTGGTCCAGGTCGTGGGATCCCGTCCGCGCCCCTTGCTGCATCACTTGCATCTCCACACCGTACTGGCTGAGAAATTCCGCCGCCTGCGCCTGGGCGCCGTGCTCCGCAGGCAAATCGGGGCATGTCACCGGTGCAAAGATCGAACCTAGTCCCAGCCGCGAATCAAAGTACCCGTTAGCTCCCGAACTGAGCGAGCGGTCGTTGCTCGAAACACCGGCGACCAGCCGCACGAATGCTTCGTTGTTGCGCTCCTCGGTCCTGAGCACGGTGCGTGCCTTCCAAAAATAGGACTCCTCGTCTTGATTGGCATCATAGAATGCCACCAGGAATTGATAGAAGTTGGAGAACTCCCGCCGGTATCGCCGCTCGAACTCGCGGAAACAAATCTCCTCAGGCAATGCGCCGGACAGCACCGTATTGATGGACCGCGCGGCCAACATTGCTGAGTAAGTGGCCAGGTGCACTCCCGAAGAGAACACCGGATCCACGAAGCACGCCGAATCACCCACCAGCACCAGCCCTTGCTGCCAGAACCGTGTGTTGCAGTAGGAGTAGTCTTTACGGATCCGGAACTTGCCGTACTGGCCCTGGTCCACGCGCCGCGCATTCGACAGGTAGTCCCGGATCAACGGACAACAACCGATCCAATGATCCATCGCCGCTTCCGGATTCTCACGCAGACGCTGCGCATGTTCGCGCGCAACCACGGCGCCCACGCTGGTGAGTGTTGCGCTGAGGGGAATGTACCAGAACCAGCCTTCCTCGAAAGCGGCGCAAAGAATGTTTCCCTGGTTCGGCGTGGGAAGCCGCTTCCCGTTTTCGAAATACGCATACAGGGCCACGTTCTGAAAAAACTGCGAGTACTCCCGTGCCCCGGCCAGGCGGGAATGTAGGCTGGTGTTTCCCGATGCATCCGCCACGAACGTGCTGTAGGCCCGCAGTGTGCCGCGTGAGGGATGTTCGAACTCCACTCCGCGGAACCGGCCTTCTTCCTGCAGCACGCACTTCGCGGCACAGCCTTGCAGTACCTCCACGCCGCACCGGGCCGCATTCGTAAGCAGCATTTGATCAAATCGCGATCGCTCCACCTGATAGGCATAGTTTTCCTCCGCACCAAGCGTGGCGGCCGTGCTGAAACGGAACGTCCATGGCTCCGGGTTCTTTCCCCAGCGGAACGTCCCGCCGAGCTTCTTCGGGAAGCCCGCCGCCTCCAGTTCCTCCTTCACACCCAAGAGGGTGCAGATACCATGCACCGTCGACGGAAGCAGGGACTCGCCGATCTGGTGCCGCGGAAACAGCTCCTTCTCGATCAGTAAGACACGGTGGCCGCGCTTTGCCACCAATGTGGCGAGCGTCGAGCCAGCCGGCCCGCCGCCGATGACAATGAGATCGTACGTCTCGCGTTCATTCATAGTGGATGCACCTTGTTGTTGATTTGTCCTCTGCCATCCGGACAGCCAAGTTACGATGCAGAACCTGGTCATAAACCCACATGACCTTCTCTGCATAAGCAGCGGCCGACAGGCGCCGCTCGGCGAATCCCCGTCCATTCCGCGCCAGCCGTGTGGAAAGTTCGTCCTGCAACAGCAACTCGCCCATCTTGTCCGCCAACGCCGCGTCGTTGTCTGAGGCCGCTACCAGGCCATTTACCCCATGCTCAATGATCTCCGTCATGCCGCCCGATTCATTCACGACACAGGGAATCCCCATGGCCAGCGACTCCAGTACGCAGCGTGCCAGCGGTTCGCGGCGCGAACACAGCACCATTAGATCGGCAGCGGCCTCGATACGCCGGATGTCCTTTTGAAATCCAATGAAGCGGACGGAATCGTTGAGCCCTGCCGCGCATACCTCATTGCGGACCTGCTGTGCGAATGCTTCATCGCCTACGTCTCCCGCAAACACCAGCACGCTGTTCGGAACCCGCTCCCGCAATTTGCGGAATGCACTCACCAGCAAATCCTGCCGCTTGCTAGGCACAAAACGCCCGACGCTGAGGATGAGCTTCGTTTCAGCGGGAATCGAGAACTCCCGCCGCATTTCGTCTTTGTCGAACACGCCCGGGCGGAACTTGTCCAGGTCAATGCCGTTCCACACCACGTGTACGTTGCCCGCATGCACATTCAGCCGGATGGCGCGGCTACGCACGTATTCGGACACGGTGATGATCGCATCGGCACAGCGAACCTGATCCGCCACCAGGCCCAGCCTCGCAATCCGCAGGTGCTGCACCGAAGGGATACCTAGCAGCGGCAAGGTAATGCTCAGCGGCAGTCCGGGCATACACTCGATGTGCACCAGATGCGGGGAGCACCGCTGCACGGCCTGCGCCACCGCCAAGAAATCCTCTGTCGTGTTCTCGAAAAAACTGTGGCCGAAGCAATGTACCTCGGCGCCTGCCACGCGGAGCCGGTCGGCCAGATAGCCCTCTAGCGGCACCAGCGCCACGGGACGGTAGCGCGACCGGTCCAGGTGCTGCACGAGATGGCAGAGGCTCTCTTCCGCGCCCGTGAAGCCAGTGGAGTTCGATGCATAAACCACAGTGGCGGGTCCTGCGGGCAGGGGCCTCGGGCGCGCCAGTTGCTTGCGGTTTGCTGTGTGCTGTTCGCAACTCACAGTCTTCCATAGACACCATCCAGCCACTGTATTCGGGTCCGCCCCGTTCATCCGCCGCACCACCTCGCGAGCCGTGTTCGCATCCATCGGCCGGCGGATCAGAATCTCGCCCGCCATCCGGGCCGAATCCAAGGAGTAGAAGTCCTTCGCCGCAAACGGTTGAATCCCGCAGGCAAACGGCATCGGCTCACCCTGCAACCCGGCTTCGATCAACATGCGGCCGATCGCTTCCCGGGGCTCATTGAAATGTCCGTGCCGCGCCAGTTGCTCCAGCAGTTCCGCATCGTAGATATCCGCGCTGCACCACAGGGGGAGCCCCAGCATCGTGGTCAGGTTGTTTCCACGGCTACGATGATGATCAAATGCCTGTGCCAGCAGACCCACCGGCCCGAATGCGAGGCCATGGCGAAAGAAGGCTGCCACATCGGCTCCCAGCGCCTGGCATGCCGCGCGATACCGCTCCAGCGGCTGCGCCTCTGATGCCGCGATCGCCGGAATCCGCAGATGTTCGCATACCTGGCGCAGCAGGCATTCATCGGCTGCAGGTGTCATCAGCGCAAATTGCGTGTCCGGGCAGTGGGTGCGCAACCGCTCAATGACCCACTCCACCAGGGTCCGGCC
>JAEUQG010000233.1 GCA_016789755.1 Bryobacterales bacterium | reverse complement strand
CGCGGGTGATGTGGTTTCCTTTGGGCAGGGCCACCGCGGCTGTGTTCCAGGCAATGGAAGGAATAGGTGTGCGTTCGACGGCATCCCAGGCCTGCTTCATGGCGGCGGCCATGCGCGCGGTGAGGACGGGGCGCATAGCGGTGGAACCGTCATTGTATTTGCCGGCGGCGACGTTGCCGCTGGCTCCGTTGAAGTGAACATGGAGCGGGCCTGGGAGTTCGCGCTGACGCTGGGCGCGGGCGAGGCCCACGAACTCGGCTGTGACGTCGCCTTGGCCATAGTAGCTTTGGGGGTGGGTGGCGTAGTAGGTGAGGATAGCGGCAGGAGTGCTGCCATTGTAAAAGGCGAGAAGTTGGAGGAAGGGATCGACGATTCCTTCGGGGGCGGCGATGGCATCGGGATTTTTTGAAGAACTCATGCGGCCGATTTTGACTTTGCCGTCAGGACCGAGAATGCGGCGGTTGGAAGCAACCTTGTCGACCTTGGCTTTGGCGTACCCGATGTGGGTTACGGGTTGAGCTTTGGGGAGGGAGAGGCGGAGAGCTTCGGCGGTGCGGAGGATGGCGGCGTTGGCGAAGGAGTTGGAGAAGACTTTTCCGGCAAGGCCGACCTTGGCTAAGTAGGCTTCGGCGCCAGGATCGAAACGGGGGCCATCGTGCTGGTGAAGGGTGTGCACCATGACGCGATCGAGGCTGGTGCGGGCAGCCTTGGCGAGGGCGGAGCGGAAGGCATCGTGACCCTTGTTGCCGATGCCGATCCAATCGACGGCGCAGAGGACGATGGGCTTCCCTGCCCCGAGGAGAACGACGCCATTGGCGAACAAGGGGTCCTGGATGGAGCGGGCGGCGACGTAGGCGACGGGATCGCCGACGGCGGGGGTGACGTCCGCGTGGAAGGTAGCGATAGAGACGGCGGCGGAGAGGGAGTGGAGGAGGAAGAGGAGTGGGAACATGAGGATGATTGTACAAACAAAACGGGCGGCTTCTGTTGTCAGAGCCGCCCGTTGGAGAAACGAATAAACGAAGTCTACTTTGCGGGTTCTTCCTGAATGATGCCGGCGTTGGCGGGCTGGCGGGCAGCCTTGATTTTCTTGGTTTCGAGGGCTTTTTGGACCCAGCCATCGGCGACTTCAACCTGCTTTTTGTACTCATCCGGGGAATCGGCGAGATCGGCCTTTTCACGGATGAGGAGGTTCATGTAAGCCATGGCGTCGTCGTATTCCTTGTCGATTTCGAGGGCTTTTTCAAGGTGTTTCAAGCCCTGATCGACCAAGGCAGTCCACTTTTCCTTGAGGGCTTCTTTGACCTTCTTGTCCTTGATTGGGCCGGGGTCTTCAGCCTTCATGCCAAGCTTGGCGCGCTCGGTCATGAGCGCGGGGTACCATTTGGCCCAGACGATAACGCCGAGGCTGTAGTAAGCTTCTTTGTTGGTTGGGTCGACTTCGGCGAGCTTTTCATACCAGACCTTGGCCTCGTCTAATTTGGCGAGTTTCTGGTCGAGGTCGTTGATGCCCTGGGCCTGGCTATAGTGAAGCGAGGCGAGCGAGGCAACGGCGATCTTGTCGCCGGGGTTCTGTTCGAGAACTTTGAGGAAGTTCTCTTTAGCGAGCTTGTGCATCTCGACGTTTTCGGGGGATTCGGCGCCGGGGATGTACTGGCTCATGTAGGCGGTGGCGAGATAAAGCCGGGACGTGGCGAAGGTGGGGTCGAGATCCACCGAGGTCTTGAAGTGCTCGACGGCCTCGGCGTAGCGGGCACTCTTATAGGCCTGGACGCCCTTGTTAAGGTGGTCGCGAGCCTTGAGTTTTTCGCATCCGATGCTGACGGAGCTGAGGGCCGCAACGAGGATGGCTGCGGCGAAATATGCAATACCGTGGCGCTTCATTCCAATGGTCTCCTTCGCTTACTGGCCTGCCTCGATCTTGGGAGTCATCAGACCAACCTTATCGATGCCAGCGCCCTTGGCGATGTCAATGGCTTTGGCCACATCGCGGAACTCGAGATCAGGGTCGCCCTTGACGAAGACAACGCGCTCGGCGCGGGTCTTGAAGACCTCTTCCAACCGGGTTCCGAGACGGTCTTCGGTGATGGATTCGGTATTGAGCATGATGGAGCGGTCTTTGTTGATGATGATGACGACGGTGCGGTCCTGACCCGGAGGGGGAGGAGGCGCGTTCGGAGGCGGAGGTTGTGGAACCAGCGCCTCAAGCCCTTTCGGCGTGAGGGGGGTGATGACCATGAAAATGATCAGCAGCACCAGAAGCACGTCGATGAGGGGAGTCATGTTGATATCGGCCCGTGGCCCGCCGCCAGGACCGCCAACTGCCATTGCCATAGTGGTGAGTCTCCTTCCTCTTCCTTACTGTTGGGGAGCAGCCGGTGCAGCCTGCCGCTCCTGCTGGATCTGTTCGGTCAGCAAACCGAGGTTATCGACGCCCGCGGCGCGGATATTGTCGACGACTTCGACGACCTTCTCGAACTTGGCCCGCGAATCGCTTTTGACGTAGACGGTTTTGTCGAGCTGGTTGGTGAGCATGTCCTTCACCTTGGAAGGCAAGGCATCGGCAGTGGTCTGGGTGGTATTGAGATAGACCTTTCCGTCGCGGGTAACGGCGACGAGCACTGCGTCTTCCTTGTCGGCGTTGGCCATGGCGATGGGGTTCTTAGCCTTCACCAGATCGACGCTGACGCCTTTGGAAAGCATCGGCGTGATGACCATAAAGATGATGAGCATGACGAGCATGACGTCCACCATCGGAGTGACGTTGATGTCGGCGACTGGAGGAGCTGCTTTGTATTTGGACATCGTATTCTCCTTCTACGCGCGGCCTTGTGTGCTGAAGGGGCGCCGGGAGTGGAAGAGGCTCGCTGAGAGACCTCTTCCACGGAGGCGTTCGATTCAATTCGCGAAGAGCCGCAGATTCATTCGATGTTACTTGCCGGCGCCGGCTTTCTGGGAGCGCTTGAGGAAGTAGTCGATGAGTTCGGAACTGGAGTTACCCATTTCGACGTCGAAGGACTCCACGCGGTTGGTGAAGTAGTTGAACATCATGACCGCGGGGATGGCGACGAACAGTCCGAGAGCCGTGGTGACGAGGGCTTCGGAAATACCGCCGGCGACAGCGCCGAGACCGGTGGACTTTTCAGTGGAGATGCCCTTGAAGGCGTTGATGATGCCGACGACGGTGCCGAACAGTCCGACGAAGGGACCGGTGGAACCGATGGTGGCGAGGGAGCTCACGCCGCGCTTCAGTTCGGCGTGGACGATAGCTTCGGCGCGTTCGAGAGCGCGGCGGGAAGCTTCGATGACTTCGCCGGGTATTTCAGAGCTTATCTGGTGAGCGCGGAATTCCTGCAATCCAGCTACGACGACTTTTGCGAGGTGGCTTTTCTTGTAGCGGTCAGCGATCTTGATAGCCTCATCGAGCTTGCCTTCGCGCAACGCGCCGGCGACTGCGGGAGCGAACTGGCGGGACTGGCCGCGCGCCGCGTTGAAGGCGAGCAAGCGGTCAATCATGACGCCGATGGACCAAGCGGACATAATGAAGAGAACCACGACGACGGCTTTCGCAAGGAAACCCATCTGGTTCCACATCGACCGGAGGTCGAAGCTGATTGCGCCACCTTCTTGAAGGAGCAGCAATGCCCAAACCTGCATTTGAAGGATCATACGAAATACTCTCCTGCGTTGAATTGAATCGAAATCGGATTGGTCTGAAACAAACCCCGAACGGAACTTAGCTCAAGGTGAAATTGACGTCGATCTGGGTGACCACTTCGACGGCCTCGCCGTTCAACTGAGTCGGCTGGTACACCCACTGTTTGACGGCCTCGGTTGCCGAGGGAACGAGCAACGGGTGGCCGGAGATCAACTGAAGATTCTGGATGGTGCCGTCTTTGCCGATGATGGCGGTGAAGCGGACGGTACCCTGGATGCGAGCCTGTTTGGCGAGGGGAGGATAGACAGGCTTGGGCTGGCGAATGAGTTTCGCGGACTGGACGTTGCCACCGACGCGGATGCGCTGGGGTGTGGGAGGCTTTTCTTCCTTTTTCACCGGAGGCGGAGGCGGGGGGGGAGGAGCGGCGGAAGGAACAGCGCCGATGATACCGCCGATGACGCCGCCAGGTGCGCCACCAGGGACACCGCCGGGGACGCCGCCGACAACGCCGACAGCGCCGGACATGGCGGGGGGCAACTCTTCTTCCTTAATCATGGCGATATCTTTGGGAATCGCCTTGGGAGCCATGAGGCGGCCGGCGTCAAACTGGCGGGGGATGACTTTGACGACCTTCACCGGCGGTGCGGCAGCCGGAGGAGGCGGTGGCGGCGGCGGGGGAGGAGGCGCCACCAGGAAGCCCGTGAGCTGGGCTTTCGGCAGTGTATCCGTGTAGATCAGCGGAATCAGGATTGCGACGCCGATCAGGACGCATTGGCTCAAAAACGAGACAAAAACGGTCCAGGGCTTACTAGTGTTGCCTTGCCCATCGACCAAGCTTTGCTCAAACATGTCAGTTCCTCTCCTCTTTCGCCGCGAATCGGATTCGCGGAAGGAATCGCGGCCCGTGATGGCAGGACCGCATCAAGTCACATCATTTCGCCGCCTGCTTAGAAGCGGACGACAACGCTACCTTTTCCGATCCTCCACTCGCGTTGCGCTTTTCCATCGAGTTTTTCCACCAGATGAGAATGGGGCTTGCGATGAAGATCGAGGAATAAGTCCCTACGATAATACCAGCGACCAGGGCGAAGGAAAACCCGTTCAACACCTGACCGCCGAACAACAGCAGCGCAACGGCGGTAACGAAGGTGAGACCGGAAGTGAGCACCGTACGGCTGAGCGTCTGGTTGACGCTGCCGTTCACCAGAGCTTCAAACTTTTCGCGGCGCATTGCCTTGAGGTTTTCGCGGATACGATCGAAGACGACGATGGTGTCGTTCATCGAGTAACCAACCAATGTAAGCAATGCAGCGACCACCGTCAACGAAATTTCTTTGTCAAACAGAGAAAAAAGTCCGATTGTGATGACGACGTCATGAAAGACGGCCAGAACAGCGGCTGCGCCGTAGATCCATTCAAACCGGAAGGCGATGTAGACGAGCATTCCCGCCAAAGCGTAAAGGGTAGCCAGGATTGCCTGATTGCGAAGCTCAGCGCCGATTTTGGGGCCAACGACTTCGACCTGGCGGATGCCGAAGGGCGAGAGTGCGACCTCCTGTTTGACGATGTTGAGGATGTTGGCATTCATACCAGCGACGCCGGAGAGCTGGTCGAGGCTCTTTAGCAGGCCGAAGTTGGGGCTACCGTCGCGGAAGGCGGCAATGGCCTTGGCAAGGTCGGTGAGTTGCTGTTCGCTTAAGCCAGCGCCGCCGCGAGCGAGCGGATCGCGGAGCCGGTCAGCGAGGGCGGAAGCGCCTGTGTTATGCAAGTCGAGCTTGCCGGCGGTGGCGCCGAACGTGGCCTTCAGGGTTTCTTCGACGGACTTGCGTGCAGCGTCGAGAGCCTTTTCGTCGCGGAGTTCAGTTCCGATGATCACTTCGGAAGTATTGGGGATCTCGACGACGGTGATTTCGCCGGGGATTTTCGCCGACAGAGTGGACCGGATTTTATCGACGGGCGGCGACTGTGCAAACTTCACATACATGTTCACGCCGCCACGAAAGTCAATGCCGTACTTCGGTCCGCCTTTGGCGGCCAAGCTGCCGAGTCCGGCAACGGTCAGCACCAGCGAAGCGATGATGAACGGCCACTTCTTGCCGAGGAAGTCGAAATTTGTGTTCTTGAATAACTCCATGCAGATTCACGTAGCTCGGCGTTCAAGCGATTAGACACCGAGAAGTTGCAGATTGTTCCCGTTCCGGCGACCAAACAACACTATCACAGATCGCCTTAGATACTCAAACTCGCCACCTGTTTTTTGCCGCTCAATTCCCAGTCGAAAATGAACCGGGAAACGAACACGCTAGTAAACACGTTGGCGATCAAACCGATGACCAGGGTGACGGCGAACCCGCGGACGGGTCCGGTGCCGAAGATGAACAAAAACGCACAGCTCACGATGGTGGTCACGTGCGTGTCGATGATGGTCAGAAAAGCCTTATTGAAGCCGGCATCGATGGCGGCGATGACGCCTTTGCCGCCGGCCAATTCTTCACGGATGCGCTCAAAGATGAGGACGTTCGAGTCGACGGCCATACCGATGAGGAGGATGATGCCTGCGATGCCGGGCAAGGTGAGGACGGCTTCGGCGTAGGCGAGAGCTCCGATGAGGATGACGGCGTTGAGGACGAGGGCAACGGTGGCGTTGATGCCGGCGCGTTTGTAGTAGATGAGCATGATCATCACGACTACGATGAGGCCGACGAGGCCGGAGACCAGGCCCTGGCGGATGGAATCGGCGCCGAGGGAGGGGCCCACCGTGCGCTCTTCGAGGTAGGTAACGCTGGCAGGGAGCGATCCGGCGCGCAATACCAAGGCAAGGTCGGAGGCGTCCTGCTGATCGGCGGCGCCGGTGATGCGTCCGCTGTCGTCGATGCGGTTCTGGATGGTGGGAGCGCTGCGGATGTTGTTGTCGAGGACGATGGCGAGGCGTTTGCCGATGTGGGTTTCGGTGAAACGGCCGAAGCGGCGGGCGGCATCCTGATTGAGAGTGAAGGAGGTTTCCCACTTCCCGAACTCACCCTGCTGGGGGCGAGCGTTGCGGAGATCGCGGCCAGTGATGACCGGAGTGCGGGCAACGACGTAGACGGCTTCGGCCTGATCGGCTTTGGCGGGCGAGCGGATGATCTTCGAATTGAGGGGGAGAACGCCGCTGTAGTTGAGGAGCGCCTGTTCGCGGTTGGCGAAAGGACCATCCTTCACTTCGTAGAGTTCGAGGAGGGCGGCTGTGCCGAGGATCTGCTTGATGCGGGCGGGGTCATCGACGCCGGGCAATTGCACGAGGAGTTCCGATTCGTTGGTGTTGCCTCCGCGCTGCTGGACGGTGGATTCGGCGAGACCGAGACCATTGATGCGGCTTTCGATGGTGCTCATACTGCGGGAGAGGGTGTCGCGGCGGAGTTCGAGGGCTTTGGTGGGTTTGATGTTGAGGCGGTAGTCAGTAGAGTTGACGGAACCGAGGACCCAGGAGTCGAAGTTGTCGTTGACCAGTGTGCGGAGGGCAGCAGCTTTGTCGACGGGAACGCCCTTGATATTGATCTGGATGGTTTCGGCTTCGGTGAGCGTGGCCGGCTCATTGCGGTCGATGGAGCCGAAGGTGACGTTCTGCTTATTGAGGGCTTCCTTGAGCCGCTCGATGTCGGTGTCGGCCTCGGCTTTGAAGGCGTCCTGGACCTGTACTTGGAGGACAAGGTGGGATCCGCCGCGGAGATCGAGCCCGAGGCGGAGGTTCTGCTGCATATTCTTAACAAGATCGTCCTTCGATTTCGGGATACCGAAAACGCCATAGAAGCAGAGCACTATGGTGACTACGATGACGATTGCCTTGAAGCGGAGATTCTTGTCCATTCGGATACGTTACCTTATTTGGTCTCTTCCTGTGCCGCCAGGCCGGAGACGGCGCTGCGGGAGATCATCAATTTTACGTTGTCGGGTTTCACGCGGATAGTGACCGTGTCATCGGTGAGAGAGACGACGGTTCCGATGAGGCCGCCGGATGTGACGACGACTTGCCCGTTTTGCAGACCGGCGAGCATCTGCTGTTGTTCCTTGCGCTGCTTCTGCATGGGGCGCAGGAGAAGGAAATAGAAAATACCAAAGACGAGGACGAGGGGAAGGAAGTTGAGTACGGGATTTGGGGCGCCCGCCGGGGAGGCCTGAAGAAGTAGCGAAGGGATCAACGTCGGTCCTCTTTATTCCTTATCCGCCGCGGGGCACTCCTGTCGCGCGCCGATTCACAGAGACCGCGCATTTGCCCAACAGGATTTACCACAGGCAGGTTCTGATAGAACCTCCCCGCCGCTTGCAGGATTGCCGTCCCTTTCCTCAGGCAACCCCCCGCTACGGGAGGAGTTTCTTGAAATGTCCCAAGTAGAATACTGTCCCTGATTTGTGGCGTGATGTCAAGCTACCACCGTAGGTTGTGTACAGTTCTGTGAGGGAGGCGGAATGGTTGGTGGCAAGGGCTGAACCGGGAGGCTTATAGCGCATAGTACGAAGGATTCCTGGAAGCGTCGATGGGAGGGCGGGAAAGGCATGCAGGATGCGGCGGCGGCAGGCGAGGCAATGTATGCTGTTGTTTTGAGAACCGTACTTTTCTTTACTATGACGGTGCTGGCTTGCCAGGGCGCTGAACACTGGAAGGTGACATTGGAAGAGCCGACCGGGCTATATCCGCGGGACCAGGAGGTGGTGCGGGTTCCGTTGCGGGAACTGGGCAACCACAGGGATGGATTCACGGTGGTTTCGGCGGACGGAAGGGAGTTGGCCTGGCAGGTATCCGACGGCCACCTGTTGTTTCCGGGAAAGGCGACGCCAGGAGAGCGGCCTGTGTATTCGGTTTCGTGTTGCGCGGCGAAGTCCGGGGCGCCGTTTGCGACGGAGTTGTACGCACGGCGGGTGGGGATGCATCGCGTGGAATTCGGCAACAGCCGCTTCCGGATTGTAGTGGACCTGCGGGCGGCGGCGATTGTGGAGGCATACACAATGGCCGCGGGTCCGATGCGGAGGGTGAATCTGGTGGAGACATCGCCGGAATCGAAGGCCGCAGTGCGGGACGATATACACGCGGCGGATCACCGGCCGATTGCGCCGGTGGAAGGCGTTGAAGGGGAGAACTACGGTTGGAGTTCGCCGGGAGCAAGGGCCATGACGGAGGTGGAAATTGCCGAGGCGGGGCCGCTACGGGCGCATGTTCGCGTGGGGAACGCGGCGGAGGGTTGGGAGTTCATCTGGTATGCGAACAGTGCAAGTTTCGAGTGGCGGGCGGCGCGAGGCTTCCGATTTTTGAGCGTTTCGGCGAGCCCATATCTGCCGTTCGACCGGTGCGTGGATGGGTCGGAGTACCAGTGGCCATCGGGCCCGGGGTCGGGGGAACCGCAGCCCAATGGGGTAGAAGCGCGGGGGTGGCAGAGTCCTCCGGGGGGGCATTTTGTTTACTACCGAAACGACGATAACTATGGAGCCCTGGGGATTGTGCCGCTCGCTGGGGATCTACGGTTCGCCGGGGCTTGCTCGCGGAAGTTTGCCGCCAGGAGCGATGCGCGGGCCGCGGTGGCGGTGACTTTTCCGCCGTGGGCTGGGGTAAATACTGTGCTGGAAGCGCGGAAGCAATACCAGATGCTGCGACGGCCGCTGCTGGCGCGGGTTACTGGGCAGGAAGCGGAATCGCGGGCGGCGAGCGTTCGGGCTGCGCGAGAACCCTTGCGGGTGGTTTCGGCGGGGGTTCCGACGGTGTTCCAGCCGCAATCGATTTCGCTTGATGGGGAGTGGGAACTGGCATGGGCCGAGATGGGAGCGGGACCTCCGCGAGAGGGATGGCGAAAGGTGAAGGTACCGGGGTCGGTGCACTGGCAATGGCTGGATGCATCGAAGATCTATACTCGGGAGGCAGAATGGGTGAGCGGGAAGGAGTGGTGGTACCGGCGGACGGTGACGGTGCCAAAAACGTTTTCACAGAAAAATGTTCGTTTGCAGTTCGAGGCCACCGATTATCACGCGGAGGTTTTCTGGGACGGGAGAGAAGTGGGGCGGCACGAGGGGTATATCGACCCGTGGCAGATTGCGTTCGGCAGGGTGGAGGCGGGGGAGCATCAGTTGGCGGTGCGGGTGTGGACACCAGTGCACTATTACTGGAAGCATCGGCCATATACGGTGAAAGGCTCGTATGGCGCGGTGGATCAGAAGCCCGACGATATTACGGCGCTGGGGATCACGCGACCGGTGCGGCTTACGGCGGGAGACGGAGCTGTGCTGGAAGATATCGCGGTGGACACGCGGTTGCTGACGGACCAGCGGGCGCAGGTGATTGTCGATGTGAGCGCGGGCGAAGGATTGGTGGAGGTGACGCTGGCGCCGCGCAACTTCGCATCGGCGGCGCGGTACCAGATGACGGGGGTGGCGGGACGGTTCGTGATTACGGTGGACAATCCGCAGTTGTGGTGGACGTGGGATCATGGCAGGCCGAATCTGTACACGCTGGAGGTGAGGCTGCTCAATGGGGAGAGGAAAGCGGTGGACGGGCGATCGATGGCGGTGGGGATAAGGGAGGTGGAAAAGGTCGGGTGGGATTTCTATCTCAACCGGAAGCGGATGTTCGTTCGGGGGACGAATTACTATCACAATCTCTTTTTAGCGGAGATGTCCCGCGAGCGTTATGGGCGCGATTTGGAATTGATGCTGGGGATGAACGTGAACATGATCCGGCTGCACTGCCACTTCGCCAATCGGGAGTTTTACGAACTGGCGGATGAGCGCGGAGTTCTGATCTGGCAGGATTTTCTGGAGGCGTGGTATCCGCACGACAGGGCATTTTCCTTACGCGCGGCGGCGCTTTACGACAACCACATTCGTTATGTGCGGAACCATGCATCGGTAGCGCTATGGGCGGCAAGCGACGAAGAGGATTGGGAGAACTACCGGGATCTGACGAAGCATCTGGCGGCG
The DNA here is from genome assembly GCA_016789755.1 of Bryobacterales bacterium. Classification (GTDB taxonomy): domain Bacteria; phylum Acidobacteriota; class Terriglobia; order Bryobacterales; family Bryobacteraceae; genus CADEFT01. Next base: position 6,012 of record JAEUQG010000233.1, on the reverse strand, counting down.
CGGGCGGCGTTTCTGGATCCGCAGCAGCGACCGGCGATCCGGTCAACGGGGCGGTTCGGCGATTCGCACATTTATCACGGCTGGTATGACGGAACGCTGTGGGATTACACGAAGGTGGATCAGGCGTTCATCAGCGAACTAGGGGCGACGCTGCTGCCGAACTACGAGACGCTGGTGAAGTTCATGGGCGACAAGTGGCCGATCCGCGAGCACGAGGAGGAGTGGGTTTGGCGGAGGCTGCAGATTGCGGAGGCGATGCGGGCCTGGGGGGATCCGGGGAAGGCAACGATGCAGGAGTACATTCCGCGGACGCAGGCGTACGTGGCGCGGCTGTTTCAGATTGCCATCGAGCGCATGAGGCAGAGGAAGAAGCAGGGAGCCGGGGGAATTCTGCACTTCCATGCGATCGACATCTGGCCATCGGTGACGATGGCGGCAATCGACTTCGAGCGCCGGCCGACGAAGGTGTGGGATACGGTGCGGCGGAGCTTCGCGCCGGTGGCGGCGACGTTCCGCTACGACCGGGACCGTTGGAAGCAAGGCGAGGAATTCACGAGCGGGCTGTGGGCGATCAACGACCAGTGGAAGGAAGTGAAGGGGCGGGTAGAATGGAGAATCGTAAATGCGCGGGGGACGGTGGAATCGAAAGGGGGCTATGCACTAGCGCTAGGCGCGGACGATGCGCGCGAGTTGGGGACGGTTCGATGGCGCTGCACGGCGCCTGGAGAATATCAGTTGCAGGCGGCGGTTTATTCGGCGGACGGGCGCGAGGTAGCGAGCAACGTATTCGAGTTCAGCGTCGCGCCTTGACCTTGCGCAAGCCGTTCCAAACGATCTCGACGAGTTGGCGGGCGAAGCCCGGTTCGATTTTGGATTGGGCGAGGTAGCGGGCGTAGAAGGCTCCGGTGAGCATTTGGACAGCGGCGTCGAGATCGGCGCCGGCACGTAGTTCCCCGCGCTCGGCGGCACGATCGAGGATAGCGCGGAGCATCGCCCGGCGCGGGGTGACGATGCGTTCGCGAAACAGGCGGAGCAACTCCGGGGTGTGCGCTTCTTCGGCGAGCACCGTGCCGATGAGAGACATACCGTTGGGGCGGAGGAGGGAGCGCGAGAAATTTTCGAGAGTCGCGATGAGGTCGGCGGGGGTAGAGCCGGAATCGGGGCGAGGTTCGGCAAGTTGGAGGGTGCGGAGGGCAGCAGTGGCCAGATCGGCCTTGGAGGACCAGCGGCGATACATGGTGGGTTTGCTGACGCGGGCGTCGACGGCGATGGCATCGAGCGACATGCGGGAGTAGCCTTGCGCGGCAAGCAGGCGCAGGGCGGCATCGAGGATGCGTTGGCCGGTTTCCGGGTCGCGCGGCCGGCCGGGTGTTGGAGTGGGGGCAATTTTCCGCATCCGAATCCGATGTTGACAATCCATATAGATACGATACAGTATCGTAATTATGAACATCGCATTTCTTGGATACGGAAACGTGGGGGCTCCGCTGGCGGACCATTTGCAGCGGGCCGGACACGCAGTGACACTGGCGGCGCACGACCCGCAGTCGGAAAGCGTGAAGAAGGCGCTGGGGCGCAATGGGGGACTGAAGGTGGCAACGCCGCGGGAGGCGGTTTCGGGGGCGGAGGTAGTGTTTCTGGCCACGCCGTTCGCGGCGAATGCTGCGGCGATCGCGGCGGTGGCGGAGGAGATACGCGGCAAGGTGATAGTGGACTGCACGAACCCGGTGGGCCCGGGGTTGACGCATGGCCTGAACAATGTGCAATCGGGGTCGGAGGCGTTGCAGGCGATGGCGCCGGATTCGGAGGTGGTGAAGGCGTTCACGATTTACGGGTTTGAGAACTTCGAGGACAATTCGTTTCCGGGCTACGACGTGAAGCCGGCGATGATGTTTTGCGGACGGGACGCGGGGGCGAAGCATGCGGTGGCGAGGCTGATTTCGGATCTGGGGTGGGAACCGCTGGATACGGGCGGGTTGGAGCAAGCGCTGCATCTGGAGCACATGACTTTGCTGTGGATTCGCATGGTGCGTGTCCACGGCGCGCCGCCGCGGATGGTGTGGGCGGCATTGCGGGGATAAGGCAGGCCGGGCTTGTTCCTGCGCCATCGCGCTGCGGTAGTCTATAGAGTTGACTTCATCCCACTCTATAGGAGACCCGAAGCGCTGTGAAATGGTTTGACTATCAGGCGCCGCGAACAGTAGGCGAAGCCGTCGAGGCGATGACGCTTCACCCCACCGCGCGTGCACTCGCGGGGGGCACTGACCTGCTGGTGCAAATGAGGGCAGGGCGCCGCACTCCCGATCTTATCGTCGACATCAAGAAGATTCCCGAACTGAATGAACTCCGTTACGAGCCTGGCGCCGGACTGACGCTGGGGGCGGCGGTTCCTTGCTATCGCATCTATAATGACGCGGCTGTCAGCCGGGCGTATCCATCGCTTGCCGAGGTGGCGAATATCATCGGCGGGACACAGATTCAGGGCCGGGCCTCGATCGGCGGCAACTTGTGCAATGCCGCGCCGAGCGCGGACGCGATTCCGTTGTTGATAGCGTTGGGGGCAACGTGCCGCGTGACGGGGCCGAACGGCGAGCGGACGATGGCCGTATCGGATTTCTGTACGGCGCCGGGACAGAACTCGCTCGAAGCGGGTGAGTTGCTGGTGTCGATTCATCTTCCGGAGACACCTGCCGGAGGAGGGGCGCGCTACCTGCGTTTTATTCCGCGCAACGAAATGGACATTGCGGTGGCAGGGGCTGGAGTGGCGGTGGTGCTGGAGAACGGGCATATTCAGTCGGCGAGGATCGCCCTGAGCGCCGTGGCTCCGACGCCGCTGCCGGTGGATGCATCCGCGCTGGCGGGATTGGCGCCAGATGAGGGGGCACTGCGGAAAGCGGGAGAGATTGCCGCCGCGGCGGCGAAGCCGATCACGGACATGCGGGGAACTGCGGACTACCGCAGGCATCTGTGCTCTGTGTTGACGCGGCGTGCGCTGGCTTCGGCCATCGCCGCAGCGAAGGAGACGAAATAATGGAGCGCAAAGTACACGTTCAAACAACGATCAACGGCGAAGCGGCGGAGTTTCTTTGTGAGCCGCGGCAGAGCCTGTTGGAGTGTCTTCGAGAGATTCTTTCGCTGACGGGGACCAAGGAAGGGTGCAACGACGGCAACTGCGGCGCGTGCACAGTTACGATGGACGGGCGCATTGTGACGTCGTGCCTGGTGCTTGGCGTGGAAGCGCAAGGCAGCGAAATCACCACGATCGAAGGGGTGGCGCGAGGTAACGAACTGCATCCGCTGCAGAAGGCATTTCTGGAAGAGGCGGCGCTGCAATGCGGCATCTGCACGCCGGGGTTCATAGTGGCGGCGAAAACGCTGCTTGATCAGGAACCGCATCCGACGGAAGAGCGCATCCGTTGGTGGCTGGCGAACAATCTGTGCCGGTGCACGGGATACGACAAGATTGTGAAGGCCGTGCAGAAGGCGGCCGCGGAGGTGAACCAGTGAGCACGCAGTACAACGTCATCGGGACGCGGCCCATCCGGCACGATGGGGCCGATAAGGTTACAGGGCGAGCGCTGTACGGCGCGGACATCCAACTGGCGGGACTGCTGCACGGAGCAATTCTGCGGAGCCCGCACGCACATGCGCGCATCAAGCGTATCGACACGTCGAAGGCAGAGGCGCTGGCGGGAGTGAAGGCAGTGGCGACGGCGGCGGATCTTCCGGAGAGCGGCGAGAAGATTGTCGATTTGGGAGAGGGCGCGACGCCGCTGAGCTACATTCGCGGGAACGTGCTGGCAAGCGGAAAGGCGCTGTACCGCGGCCATGCGATAGCGGGCGTGGCAGCGACAAGCCAGCATATCGCCGAGGAAGCGGCAGGGCTGATTGAAGTTGAGTACGAAGTGCTGCCCTGCGCGCTGACCGCTCCCGACGCAATGAGGGACGGGGCTCCGATTCTGCACGAAGATCTGCACACCAAGGAGTTCGGGGAAACAACGGGAAAGGTAAGTAATGTTGCGGACCATTTCCGCTTCCAGATCGGCAATGCGGAGCAGGGCTTCGAGGAAGCGGACCTGATTGTGGAACGTGAGTTCCACACGGCCACGGTTCACCAGGGCTATATTGAGCCGCAGAACGCCACGGTGTTGTGGAACAACGATGGACGTGTGCAGGTATGGACGAGCACGCAAGGCTCGTTCGCGGTACGGGACACAACAGCGTGCATTCTGGATCTGCCGGTGGCGCAGGTGAAAGTGACACCGATGGAGATCGGCGGAGGTTTCGGCGGCAAGATTCCGGTGTATCTGGAGCCGGTGGCGGCAGTGCTGTCGAAGAAGTCGGGGCGGCCGGTGAAGATCGTCATGTCGCGAAAGGACGTGTTTGAAGGGACGGGGCCGACGCCGGGCTCATTCATTCGGGTGAAGATCGGCGCGAAGCGGGATGGGACGTTCACGGCCGCGCAGGGCTATCTGGCATACGAAGCGGGAGCGTATCCGGGGGCGATGGTTGGTCCTGGAGCGATGTGCGTGTTCGCGGCGTACGACATTCCGAACGTCACAGTAGACGGATTCGACGTGGTGGTGAACAAACCGAGCACGGCGGCCTATCGGGCTCCCGGGGCGACGAACGCCGCCTTTGCGACGGAGACGGTGGTGGATGAAATCGCGGAAAAACTGGGGATCGATCCAGTCGATTTGCGGCTGAAGAACGCGGCGAAAGAGGGCACCAAGCGCGCGGATGGGCCGAAATACCGGCGCATCGGGTGCGTGGAGGTGTTGGAAGCCATCAAGGCAAGCGCGCACTACAATGCGCCGCTGGGCGGACCGAACCGCGGGCGAGGCGTTGGGATCGGGTTCTGGTTCAACGCCGGATTGCCGTCGAGTTGCACGATCAGCGTCAACGCGGACGGGAGCGTGAATCTGGTGGAAGGATCGACGGATATTGGCGGGACGCGCACTTCGATTGCGATGCAGGCAGCCGAGGTTTTGGGAATCACAGCCGAGCAGGTTCACCCGAGCGTTGTCGATACGGACTCAGTGGGCTTCACGGGGGTGACAGGAGGAAGCCGCACGACGTTCGCGACAGGGTGGGCGGCGTATGAAGCGGCACAGGATGTGATGCGGCAGATGAAGGAGCGCGCGGCGAAACTGTGGGAGACCGATGCGTCGGAAGTAAAAGCGGAAGGCGGCGTCTTTTCGGCCAACGGGAAGCGGATGACCTTTGCGGAGCTTGCGGCGCGGATCGGCGAGACAGGGGGGCCGATTGTGGGACGTGGGGCGGTAAACCCGCGAGGCGTCGGCGGGTCGTTTTCCGGAGTGATCGCCGATGTGGAAGTGGATCCCGAAACAGGGAAGACACAAATTGTTCGATTCACGTCGATTCAGGATGTCGGCAAGGCGATCCATCCGGCGTATGTCGAAGGGCAGATGCAGGGCGGGAGCGTGCAGGGTATCGGCTGGGCTCTGAACGAGGAGTACTACATGGATGAAAGCGGCACGATGCGCAACTCCAGCCTGCTGGATTACCGGATGCCGACAACTCTCGACCTTCCGATGATCGAGACGATCATCGTGGAAGTGCCGAATCCGGGGCATCCGTTCGGGGTACGAGGAGTAGGCGAGGCGAACATTGTGCCTCCGCCGGGGGCGATCGCCAATGCCATTTACCGCGCGGCGGGCGTGCGGCTGCGGACGCTGCCGATGAAACCTTCCACTGTGATGGAAGCAATCTGGGCGAAGTAGCGTGGCCACCGTATACCTTCCCACGTTGTTGCGGCCTCTAGCGGGAGGCCGCGACCGCGTTGCCGTCGAAGGAGCGACGGTGCGGCAGGTGATCGACAATCTGGAAAAAGAATGCCCCGGCATTAAGGACCGGCTGGTGGAGAACAATCGTCTGAAAGCGAACATCTCCGTGGCGGTGGATGATGAGATTCTGCCGCTCGGCTTGGTGGAGGCCGTGGCGCCGGACAGCGAGATTCACTTCGTACAGGCCATCACGGGAGGCAGGTAG
>JAEUQG010000228.1 GCA_016789755.1 Bryobacterales bacterium | reverse complement strand
GATCGATTTGAAGGCTCGGCGGGTGGATATGCAGGTGAGCGAGGACGAGATCGCGCGGCGGCGGGCGGCGTTGAAGATCGAGATGCCGGAGAGCCAGACGCCGTGGCAGGAGTTGTTCCGGGCGCATGTGAGCCAGCAGGAGACAGGGGCGGTGTTTGATTTTGCGGTGAAGTACCGGAATGTCGGGAAGGAGATTCCGCGGCATAGCCATTGATGGGTGGGCTGGCCGCGGATTAACGCGGATCAACGCGGATGGGTTGTTGGGGTGGGTTTCGGCATGCGGATGGCGATGGAGCCTCCGAGGGTAAGGATGTCGTAGCGGGCTTGGACGCCGATGGCGAGGTGGGCATCGAGCGGCGGGAAGGCGTATTCCTCGATGAGCCAGCGCAACATGTCGCGGTTGGCGATTTCGATGGATTGGTTGAGGGTTGCCTCGGGGGCTCCGCCGATGGAGATGATTTCGCGGGCGGTTTCGGCGCGGGGTCCGGTGAGTTTCCAGTTCTTGCGGAGTTCGACTGTGAAGGAGACATCGAGGGACGTTTCGACGCCGGAGCCGATGGGTTCGCCGTCTCCCTGGAGGGCATGGCCGTCGCCGAAGAACAACAATCCGCCTTTGTGGAAGACGGGAAGATAGACGGTGGCGCCTTCGCGGATGAGGTTGTAGTCGAGGTTTCCACCCCAATAGCCGGCAGGGCCGGAACGCGGGGAGTAGTCGCCTTGCGGGGCAACTCCGATACAGCCGAGCATGGGAGATGCGGGGAGCGGGGCGAGCTTGTGTACGCCGGGTTCGGCGGGGCGGACGGTGGAATGCGTGAGGTCGATGGTCCAGGGGATGAGGGTGTCGTAGCCGGGGATGACGGCATTGGGCCGGGGGGGTGGGGGAACGAGATGGGGGGCGAGGTCTTTGACGGGGACGCGGTGGGCGGTGTAGCCGGTGGGGCGGTTGAGGCTGATGCGGGCGAGTTTGACGGCGAGGGCATCGCCGGGTTCCGCGCCTTCGATGAAGAAGGGGCCGGTAAGCGGATTGCCGTGAGTTTTGGTGCGGCGGATGCCTTGGAAATCGAAGCCGGCGGAATCGACGGTTTTGGTTACGATGACGTCGCCGGGAAGGACACGGAGGAGCACGGGATGGGCGGCGGAGAATGTGTGGTGATATTGGGTGGCGACGATCTGGTGCGTCTCGGCGGCCAGCGTGAAGGCGAGAAGGAAGGGCAGGGCTGATGGCATGGGATGAGGACGATGTTACCCCATTGGGTTGGGGCGGTGCGGGGAGTTGCGTGGGGCTTGATATAATCTTCGTCAATGCTAGCGAGATGGGCTGTGATGGCGTGCGCCGCCGCCATGTACGCACAAGAACCGGCGAAAATCGCTTTCTATGAAGAGAAGGTGAAACCGATTTTGCGGTTGAACTGCCTTGCCTGTCATTCGGAAAAGGCGATCAACAGCGGACTTTCGCTGGAGACGCAGGAGTCGATTCTGAAGGGGGGCAATCGCGGGCCGGCGGTGAAGAGGGGGGCTCCGGAGGCGAGCGCGCTGATAGCGGCGTTGAAGCATACAGGCGACGTAAAGATGCCGCCCGGGCGGAAGCTGAAGGACGAGCAGATTGCGGTGCTGGAGCAGTGGATCAAGGACGGCGTGGCGATGCCGCAATCGGCGCTGAAATCGAAGCGGCCGGGGGCGGATCACTGGGCGTTTCAGCCGGTGCGGCGGGCGGCGTTGCCGGCGGTGCAGGCGAAGAACTGGGTACGGAATCCGATCGACCATTTCGTGCTGGCGAAGATCGAGAAGGCGGGGCTGACGCCATCGGCGGAGGCTGACCGGGGGACGCTGCTGCGGCGCGTGAGTCTGGATTTGACAGGGTTGCCGCCGACGGCGGAAGAGCTGAAGAGTTTTCTGGCGGATCAGCGCGCGGATGCGTATGAACGCGCGGTGGACCGGCTGCTGGCCAGTCCGCATTACGGGGAGCGATGGGGGCGGCTGTGGCTGGATCTGGCGCGCTATGCGGATTCGGACGGGTATACGATCGACGCGCCGCGGGAGATGTGGATGTACCGGGACTGGGTGATCCAGTCGATCAACAAAGACCAGCCGTTCGATGAATTCGTGATTGAGCAGGTGGCGGGCGATCTGCTGCCGAACGCTACGACGCAGCAGTTGATTGCCACGGGATTTCATCGCAACACGCCGAGCAATTACGAGGGCGGGATCGATTTCGAGCAGTACCGGGTGGAGGCAGTGGCGGACCGTGTGATCACGACGGGGTCGGTCTTCATGGGGCTGACGCTCGGGTGCGCGCGGTGCCACGATCACAAGTACGATCCGGTGACGCAGAAGGAGTTTTATCAGATCTTCGCGTTTCTGAACAACGTTGATGAGATCGATAAGGAGGCGGACCGTAAGGATTTCAACCGGCCGTTTCTGCCAGTGGGTTCGGCGGACGAGTTGACACGGTATCACGCCTGGGAGAGCCAGTTGCAGTCGCTTGAAGGGGAGCTGAACGCATTTCGCGATACGTTGCCGGGGGAAGGGCAGCCGCTGCATGTGGGAGTGGTGGAACGGCAGCGAAGCATCGATGCGCATCGCAAGCGGATGCCGAAGGTGACGCGGGCGCTAGTGATGCGGGAGATGGCGAAGCCGCGGGTTTCCTACATTCATTTAGGGGGCGATTTCACGCGGAAGGGGGCGACGGTGGAGCCGGGCGTGCCGGGCGTGCTGCCGCCGCTGGGGAAGGCTGAAGGACGGCCTAGCCGGCTGGATTTCGCGCGATGGATGGTGGCGAAGAATAATCCGCTGACGGCGCGAGTGACGGTGAACCGGATCTGGCAGAAGTATTTCGGGAAGGGGATTGTCGATACGGAGAATGATTTCGGGGTGATGGGGGAGCGGCCATCGCATCCGGAACTGCTGGACTGGCTGGCGATGGAATTCATGGAAAAGGGTTGGAGCCAGAAGGCGCTGCACAAGACGATTGTGATGTCGGCGGCATACCGGCAGGATTCCGACGGGCGGCCGGAAGTGAAGAAAGCCGATCCGGAGAACCGGCTGCTGGCGCGGCAATCGCGGCTGCGGCTGGACGCGGAGCTGGTGCGCGATTCGGCGCTGGTGGCGAGCGGCTTGTTGACGGCGAAGGTAGGTGGGCCGAGCGTGTTTCCGCCGTTGCCGCCGGGAGCGAATTCGGTGACGCAGGTTTCGCGGGAGTGGAAGACGAGCACGGGTCCGGAGCGGTACCGGAGAGGCGTGTACACGTGGTTTCAACGGTCGGCGCCGCATCCGGGGCTGATATTGTTCGACGCTCCGGATGCGACGGTGACTTGTACGCGGCGGATCCGGTCGAATTCGCCATTGCAGGCGCTGACGTTGCTGAACGACGATGCCTATTTCGAGTTTGCGCAGGCGCTGGCGGAGCGGCTGCTCAAGGAGAATCCAGGGACGGATGGGGCGCGGTTGCAGCAGGGGTTTGTGTACGCGCTGAACCGAGGGCCGTCGGGCGATGAGGAGTCGCGGCTGTTGAAGTTGCTGCGTGCACAGCGCGATGCGAACAAGGATGAGAAAGCGGCGTGGACCGCCGTGTCGCGGGTGTTGTTGAACCTGGACGAATTCATGACGCGGGAGTAGCCATGGAAGACGGACGCCTGTTACAGAAGACGCGACGGCAGTTGTTCCGCGATTGCGGAGTGGGATTGGGGAAGGTGGCGCTGGCCTCGTTGCTGGAAGGCTCGCTGCTGGCCAAGCGGCACCACGCGGCGAAGATCGAGCACGTGATTTTCTGCTCGATGGCGGGTGCGCCGAGCCATCTGGAGTTGTTCGAGTACAAGCCGGAGCTGACGAAGTGGGACGGCAAGGCTGCTCCGGATAGTTTGCTGGCGGGCAAGCGGTTCGCGTTCATGGATACGTTCAGTAAAGAGAAGCCGAAGTTGTTGGGGACGCGGCGGCAGTTTGCGCAGCACGGCAAGAGCGGGATGTGGATGTCGGAGCTGTTTCCGCACCTGGCGAAGGTAGTGGACGATCTGACGATGGTCCACAGTATTTCGACGGAGAATTTCAATCACGGTCCGGCGAAGTTGTTTTCGAATACGGGGTCGGTGCGGCCGGGTCGGCCGAGCATGGGCGCCTGGGTGACGTACGGGATCGGGAGCGAATCGAAGGATCTGCCGGGATTTGTGGTGCTGCAATCGGGTGGGCGCGGTCCTCGCGGCGGAGCGTTGTTGTGGGGGAGCGGCTTTTTGCCGACGGCGTATCAGGGGATTCCGTTCCGCAATGTGGGCGATCCGATTCTGGATTTGTCGAATCCGAAGCCGATCACGGCGGATGAGCAGCGGCAGACATTGGACGCGATTCAGGATTTGAACCGGATGCGGCTGGCGTCGACGGGGGATGAGGAGATCGAGACGCGGATCAGTTCGTATGAAATGGCGTACCGGATGCAGACGAGCGGGCCGGAGTTGATTGACTTCGGCAAGGAAACGGCGGCGACGCTGGAGATGTACGGGGCGAAGCCGGGTGTGGGATCGTATGCGAACAACTGCCTGCTGGCGCGGCGGCTGGTGGAGCGCGGGGTGCGTTTTGTGCAGTTGTATCACGCCGATTGGGATCATCACGACGACATTACGAAGCCGCTGGACAAGGTGTGCGCGGAAGTGGACCAGGCGAACGCGGCGTTGATTACGGATCTGAAGCAGCGCGGGCTGCTGGATAAGACGCTGGTGGTCTGGGGCGGCGAGTTCGGACGGACGCCGATGGGCGAAGTGCGGGAGAAGGGGAAGATCGGGCGGAACCATCACATCGATTCCTATTCGATGTTCCTGGCGGGAGGCGGATTGAAGCGCGGGTTCACGTACGGAGCGAGCGATGAACTAGGCTTTTCGCCGGTGGGGGACAAGATTGAGGTGCACGATATTCATGCGACGATGCTGCACCTGTTGGGCATCGACCATTTGAAATTGACGTACCGGTTCCAGGGGCGGGATTTCCGGCTGACGGATATCAAGGGGAAGGTGCTGGAGAAGATATTGGCGTAGGGAGATGGGCTGCCGGAATTGGACGTCCGGTGTTTGCGCGCTGAGCTTGATGGCGGCGGTTGGAGTGGGATGCGGCTACGACCGGCGATTTGTATCGGAATCTCCGGATGGGCGGGCTCACGTGGCGGCGACGGCGCCGGCGAGTTTACTGGCGGCATATCGAGTGGCATTCGTGCAAGACGGACGGGAGCACGAGTTATATCAGCAGCACGGCTTTGAGGCGTTTTATTGGCTGGAGGTGTACTGGGATCCGAGCGGGGAGCGGGTGGGGATCCTGACGTGCAGCGACCCGAACTTGTCGATTGCGCTGGACCGGCGCACGCTCCAGAGGATTCCGTTTGCGACGGTGGAGGACGGACTTCGAGGACAGGTTAAGCGGAAGTTCGGCCCGGATCTGGGGCGGTCCGCGGACTGGCAGGCAGGGTTGTGCTTCGCCTGTTGCACGCCGGAGGCTGTGCGGCGGAGGAAGACGAAGGGGCGGTGAATCAGGCGAGTTCGCCGTCGTAGTGAGGGCGGAAATTGCGGGCGCCGGCCTCGCCTCTCTTGTAGCGTTCGACCTTGGTGCCGATGGGTCCCTGTTTGGTGCGGCTGAGCAGGGTGCTCATTTCGCGATCGGACATTTTCCTGAAGGATTTGACGATGGCGACGTTTTGTTCCAACTGCTGGACGGTTTCGACGCCGGAGACGAGGGTGTCGATGTTCTGGCTGAGGGAGTAGCGGAGGCATTCCTCGATGGTGGCGACCTTATTGGCGGTGATGCCGCCGATGGCGTTGCTCTTCATGGCGATGAGTCCGAGTCCCTTTTTCCTGATATTGGGCATGACGGAATCGATGAAGCTGAGGTAGTGTTTGTCGATTAAGTTGACGGGGTGCTGGACTGTTTCCCATCCGTCGTAGCCGTCGAGGAGGCGCTGGTGGACGGCGGGGTCGGCGTGTCCGGTGAAGCCGATGTGACGCACCTTGCCTTCCTTCTTCGCTTTGACGAAGGCTTCGAGCGAACCGTTGGGGCCGAAGATTTTGTCGACTTCGTCGTGGCGGACGACTTCGTGGCACTGCCACAGATCGAGGTAATCGGTTTTCATGCGGCGGAGCGTGTCTTCGAGTTGCTTCATGGCGGTGTCGCGGTCGCGCTTTTCGGCTTTGGACATGAGGAGGACTTTCTGGCGGCGTCCGCCTTCGAGGGCCTTGCCGTAGATTTCGTCGCTCCGTCCGTTGTGGTATTTGTGAGCGCTGTCGAAGAAGGTGACGCCGAGATCGATGGCGCGGTGGATGATGCGAATGCCTTCCTCTTCGCCTTTGACGGCCATGTGGAACCCGCCGAGGGTGAACTTGGAGACTTTGAGGCCGCTCTTGCCGAGGGTGACCATGGGCATGGGGGTGTCGGCGAGGGCTTTGGGGTCGAGCGACAGGGCGGCGGTCGACATGGAAAGGAAGACGCGTCTTTGCATAAAAGAGATTCTACACCGAAGACGGGAGACGGGAGACGGGAGACGGGAGACAGAAGACGGAAGACGGGAGACGGAAGGCGGAAGACGGGAGGCGGGAGACGGAGGTTGGTTTTACCCTTTCCGCCGCAGGGTGGCTGTATGCCTATTCGTAGCGCAAGGCGGAGACGGGATCGACGCGGGTGGCGCGCCAAGCGGGGATGGCGATGGCGGCGAGCGCTACGAGGAGCAGGGCGATGGGGACGAGGATAAAGACGAAGGGGTCGCGCACGGTGACTCCGAAGATGAAACTCTCGACGAACTTCGCGAGCCAGTAGGCGGCGCCGGCGCCGAGGGCGAGTCCGGCGAGTACGAAGCGCATGCCTTCGCCAATGACCATGCGCCACATCTGGCCGGCGGCGGCGCCAAGGGCGAGTCGGATGCCGATTTCCGGGAGACGCTGCTCCACGGAGTAGGAGATGAGGCCGTAGACTCCGATGGCGGCGAGGAGGAGAGCGGAGGCGCCGAATACGGTCATGAGGAGCATGTTGAAGCGCTGGCGGGAGGTGGAGCGGGAGACGATTTCTTCCATGGTGCGGATTTCGGCAAGGGGCAAACCGCTGGCCTGGCGCAGCTCTTCGGTGGCGGCCTGGGCGAGGGCTCCGGGTTCGCCGCGGGTGCGGATCACCCAGGCGAGTGGGGTGAGGCCGATGTTGAGGGTGTTGAGGGCGTCGGGGACCTGGCCGTTGGGGATGTACATGACGGGTTGAGGATTCTGGTTGAGCGCGCCATCGCGCATGTCGGCGACGATGCCGACGATCTGGCGCGGTACTTCGGTGGCGAGTTGGGGCATGATGCCCTTCCCGATGAGGATGGTGTCGTTGAGCGGATCGCCTTTGGGCCAATACTGTTTCGCCATTGCCTGGTTGACGATGGCGACGGGGGGGCCTGCGGCGCTGTCGCGATCGGTGAAAGTGCGGCCGCGAGCGACGGGGACGCGAAAGACTTCGAAGTAGCCGGGGGAGACGGTTTGCCAGCCGGCGCCGCCGTGAAAGGGGCCATCGTTAAGGGGGCGGCCCATGACGCGGAAGGGGAGTCCATAGCCGCCTTCGAGCGGGACGCAGCAGGTGGCGGAGGCGAGTTCGACGCCGGGGAGCGCGCTCAAGCGGGCGACGCCGTTGCGGATTAGCTGTTCGACGGCGGCGGAGGTGTGGAAGCGTTCGGCATTGAGGGACATGCGCATGGTGAGGACGTTGCGAGGGTCGAAGCCGGGTTCGACGGCGGCGAGGGCGATGAGGGTGCGGATGAGCAGGCCTGCTCCGGTGACGAGGACGACGGCGAGGGCGATTTCGACGGTAACGAGGACGGTGCGGGCTTTGTTGTGACGGAAGCCGGAGCCGCCGCGGCCGCCTGCTTCTTTGAGGGTTAGGCTGAGGTCTGTACGGGCGGAATGCCAGGCAGGGACGAGGCCGAAGAGAAGGCTAGTGAGGAGTGCGAGAGCCGCGGTGAAGGCGAGGACACGCCAATCGAGGGAGAGCAGGGCGCCTTCTTCGCCGAGGCGCGGGAGGCCGGCGGTATTTACGGTGAGCAGGGCGCGCATGGCGGCGACGCCGAGGAGAGAGCCGAGGAGGGCTCCGGCGGCGCCGATGAGGAGGCTTTCGACGAGCAACTGGCGGACGAGGCGGGGGCGGCCGGCGCCGATGGCGGCGCGAATGGCGAATTCACGTTTGCGGCCGACGGCGCGGGCGAGGAGGAGATTTGCGACGTTGGCACAGGCGATGAGGAGGACGAGTCCGACGGCAGCGGCGAGGACCATGAGGGTGGGTTTGGCGTTGCGGACCATATTGGCGGAAAGGTCCTGGAGGAAGAAGTGCTGCGGGCGTTGATCGTTGCCCAAGGCTCCGGGGAAACGGGCTCGAAAATCGGCGGAAGAGGCTTTCACTCGTTGCTGGGCTTGGAGGAGGGGCACGCCTGGGTTGAGTCTGGCGGCGTTGGTGAAGTAGTGGCCCTGGTTGCCGGTTTGGGGGTCTAGTTGGAAGGGCACGTAGACATCGGGCTGGGGGCCGAAGTCGCGGAAATCGAAGCGATCGCTGACGACGCCGACGATGGTATGGGGGACGCCGCCGAGTTGCATGGAGCGTCCGATGATGTCGGGGGCGGCGTGAAAGCGGCGTTGCCAGAGCGGTTGGGAGACGATGACGGCGGGCCTGCCGTTGGGAAGATCCTCTTCGGCGGTGAATTCGCGTCCGCGGATGATTGCGGCTCCGAAGAGGCGGAAGAAGTGTCGCGAGACTTGGGCGTTGCGGAGTTGCTCAGGGGCCTGGCCTCCGGTCCAGTTGGAGAGGCCGGTGCGGAAGGCGGAGGCGTTGTGGGTCACGGCGGTTTGGCTGGCGAAGTGGGCGAATTTGGCGGGAGAAGAGCCCGGGGACCCGTTAGGGTTTTGAGGAGAGGCGCTGGTGAACTGAACGATGCGGCCGGGGTCAGGGAATGGCAGGGGTTTGAGGAGTATGGTGTTGAGGAGGGAGAAGATGGCGGTATTGAGGCCGACGCCGAGCGCGAGGGCGGAGACGGCGGAGAGGGTGAAGCCGGGGGACTTGAGGAGAGAGCGAAGGGACTGGCGGGCATCGCGCAGCAGCGTATCCATGAACCTATTACGGAATTGGGGAGGTTTTGTTAGCCCGGGAGGGAGGATAAAGAGGTTATTCGCCGAGTTCCTGTTTGGCGCGGGCGGCGACGAAGGCGTTGGCAGGGAGTTGGGCGCGCCAGTGGGACCAGAGGGCCATGCGGCGGGCCTTCCATTGTCCGGACTCGGCGGCGGGGGTTAGTTCGGCGAGCCGGCCGTAGAAGCGGGAGAAGGCGCAGGCGTTGGCGAGATCGGCTTCGGGTTTGGAGCCGGAAGCGGCCTTTTCGACGAGTTCGCGGTAGAGTTCGGCGGCACGGGCGTGGTTGCCGTCGGCGGCTTCCTGTTCGGCGGCGGCGCGAAGGAGTTCAGAGGCTTCGCTGAGGAGGGCGATT
>JAEUQG010000199.1 GCA_016789755.1 Bryobacterales bacterium | reverse complement strand
CTCCGCTGTATCGCAATGTACGGACAGCAGGATGCCGCCCGCTTTGATGTGTCCTTCGTACCGCTTTGCTTCGTACTCCGGGATACCCATCCCGACGAGGGCGCCAATTACCCCTCCGACTATCCCCCCGGCCCCCATGCCCGCCAGTGCGCTCATGATCGGACCGGCCGCAAGAAGAGGCCCAACACCTGGAACGGTGAGGGCGCCAAGACCAGCCAGCAGGCCCAGCGTTCCGCCGATAGCGCCTCCCGCCGTAACACCGGCAGTGGTCCCTTCCGGCGCCTTCGTGTTCTTCTCATGCGCGAAATCCTTCGTGCCCTTGGTGTCGGGAAGCAATACGGAAATATCGTCATTGACAAAGCCTGCCGATAACAAATCATCGACACTTCGCTCTGCCTGTTTGTCGGTTTGGTAGATACCAAACACCGCAATGTTTTTCGTTGCCATACGCAAGCTCCTTTTTCGATTGCCCCTCCACCGCCCCGCTGTTAACCTGGCCTAAGGTGCGAGAAGGTGCTGATCCATTCAGTGCATGTGACGGTCCAGAGCCTTTCATGCTGTGCCGGGATTCAGTAAGGATTCGGGTTGGGGCAGTGTAGGCTGCCAACACAAAAAGGGCCGGATTGTGTCCGGCCCTTCCGCTGACCCGCTCCGTTATCGGACTGCAACCGGAATTCCGATTTGCGTTCCGATTACATCGCCGGAGATCACCAGTTCTACGCGCCGGTTCTGCTGCCGGCCGCTGGCGGTGTCGTTGGATGCCACTGGCTGTGTCTCGCCCAAGCCTTTGGTCGAGACGGAGTTCGCCGCCATCCCTTGTTGAGTCAGGTAGTCGCGAACAACTGAGCCGCGCTGCTCGGAGAGCCTTTGATTGTAGTCGACGCTGCCGACATTGTCAGTGTGACCTTCTACTTCCAGCCTGAGCCCTGGATGGCCGGAGACAATACCGGCTACTTTGGCCAGCTT
Source organism: Bryobacterales bacterium (assembly GCA_016789755.1). Taxonomy (GTDB): domain Bacteria; phylum Acidobacteriota; class Terriglobia; order Bryobacterales; family Bryobacteraceae; genus CADEFT01. The sequence continues at coordinate 1,827 of JAEUQG010000199.1, read as the reverse complement.
TTCGCGGGCAGCGGGCCGCAACGTGTACTGGCCCGTGTCGAACAGTACGTCAGACATGTTCACGATCAAGCCCCGAGCCGTGTCGCGTGTCTGAAGGATGGCGTTGAATTGTTGGAGCAGCCGTGTCCGCAACTCCGCCTTCTCGGCCTCCAATTGCGCTTTCTCCCTGGCTGCAATGTCCAGCGCTGCCTGATTGGCCGCACGCTGGTCCTCGTTCTCGCGCTTGAGACGATCCGCCTCGACTTTGGCTGCCCTAGCGCTGAGTTCCGCTTCGTACTGGAGGCGCTTGGCCTCAATACCCGCCATCGCCCTGCTTATGTCATTTTCGCGCTTGACACGATCGGCTTCGGCGAGGGAGTCGGACAACTGCTTATCTTTCTCTTGAGTGAGTCGTTCCGATTCCTCTTGTGCCGCGAACTGAGCCGCTTGAGCTTCGCGTGTGACGCGATCCGCTTCGGACTGCGCGGATGCCCGGCCGGCTTCAGCGCTGGCTTCACGCTGAACCGATTGCTGCCGCTCGGCGTCGAGCATCTCTTCCTCCTGGCGCTTTACGGTGATGGCGCGCGAGTCTTCCGCCACCTGAACGGCCTCTCTGGCAGTCATAGTTACCGGCCTCTTTCCCGCATTGCGCGACTGGTATGCCTCGGCTTGCGCCAAGCTATTCTGCGCCTTCTGGAAGCTCTCGGGAGCGTAGCGCTCGGCACCTAAGGCGCGGGCGATCTGTACGGCGTTGCGAGCTTCGTACAGTTCGAGAGGGATTTTCCGATCCAACTTCAGTTCCAACGGATTCGAAAGCCGCTCATACTGCCCACGCTGCAGGAGTTCATACCTGGCATCCACCTGCTCGATCTTGCCTTTGGTGTCCGAACGCACCGCGTTCTCCATGACGATGAGGTCGCTCGGCATGGATACCGCGAAGTACGGTTCGGCGGTGACCACCAACGCGAATGCTTGCAGTTTGGTGGTGACGTTCAGCTTGCTTTTGGTCCCGTTCAACAGAACTTCGCCAAGGTTGGAAGGCCGGCCCTCGGGTGTAATCGCCCACATCACGTAGGTAAGGTATTCGCCGCCATTCTTCGTGGCCGGCTGCAGATCGTCGAACTCCACCTCAATCTCGATGTATCCTTGCTTGCTTTCCACCTTGGCTTCGCCCCGAGCGCCGGGGAGCAGATCCGTGCCCCGGACATCGATTTTGGTTGCGCCGTTGCGGTGTTGATAGTTAATTGCCTTCGATGTCCGGGCTGTGACGTTGGCACGATAGATTGGCATCGTGCCGGCAGCCATCCGGGTCGCATTCTCCGTCTGTGGTGGCGCCTGGGCCGCCACAACTCCGCACGCCACGAGGAATGCGGCTCCAAGCTGTATTTGATTCACTGTGTGTTTCTTTCTCTTGCCAGTTTCCTATTGGCTGGAACCAGTTGCTGTACCTTTGCGTTCTCGCGACGAGTACTTGTTGAGTAGCGAAATCAGCTTCGCCGCCGCTTTGGGCGCACGAACCGATGTAGTCACAATTTGCCGGTTCTCCAGCTTCTTGCCATAAAGGACGACGTTGTCATCCAGGTCCTGCCGCAGCGTTGCGCCTTCCAGCGCGAGGCCGGCAAACAAACCCTGGGATCTTGACCACGACAATATCTCGGCGTGCATCTGCGCGTCGGTCTGTGCGGTTGCCGTGCGTCCCACCGGTCCGGCCGCAACGGAGCCTTCCGCTCCCAGCGTGAATTTGCTCGAAAGCAGTTTGTCCGCTCCGCGTTCATTCATCACCAGCATGATCAAATCCGTCTCCGAGCCTCCGATTTGGAAGCCGACGCTGCCGCCCTCAATCCGGAC
>JAEUQG010000197.1 GCA_016789755.1 Bryobacterales bacterium | reverse complement strand
TCTGAAGCCGGGCAACATTATGATTAACGAGCGTGGGGATATCAAAGGTTCTCGATTTGGGGCTGGCGAAACTGGAGGACCCCGGAGCGCGGAGGGCGAGGCAGGGGCGCAAGACGCTGCCGGGCGGCCACGCGGGAGGGTGCGTTGCTGGGCAGCGCCCCATGCATGTCGCCGGAACAGGCCGAGGGGCGCAACGTGGACGCACGCTAGGATATCTTTATCTTTCGGTTCCGTGCTGTATGGAATGCTCACTGGCCGGCGTGCGTTCCAGGGAACCAGTTTCGCCTCGGCTATAGCTGCCGTGCTGAAGGACGAACCTCCGCCGCTGAGCGAGTCGGTTGAGGGATTACCGTCGGGAGTTGCAGAGCTTTGTGGCGTGCTGTCTTCGCAAGGATCTCGGCCGGGCGCGGCCGGAACATGGAGGAAATTCGCGGCGCTTTACCGACGTGCAGGACCGTGGAGAAACGGGGGGCACCGGGTGGGCCGGCTGGCAGCGATGCCCGTAGCAGCTCACTTTGGCAGTACGCGGCAGCGGGTGTGGTGCTGGCATGTGCGGCAATCGCCGCGTCTCTGCCGATGTGGCCCAAACAGAGCATGACGGTGGTGGATCGACGATGCTCACCGGCTTTGTAGGGCGGCAAGGCGCCCCGAGTCTTTCACCGGACGGGGAAACAGTTCGCCTTCACCTGGGACGGCGATTATCCCAATGCGAGGACGCAGGTCTACATCAGTCTTGTGGGCAGAGGAACGCCTCAGCGGCTTACTTCGGAAGAGCGTGGCGCCGGTTGGCCGTCCTGGTCTCCGGACGGCCAATCCATCGCATTGTTCCGAGGGTTGGGCGAAGGTGTTACTGCACTCGTTCGAGGGAGGGAGGCCGCAGACGGTGCCGACGCTGGAGCGCAGGGTCCATCTGTTTCCGGATCTCTCGCCGGATGACCGCTATTTGTTTTTCGCAAGCGCTTCCAGTCCGCTAGAGGAAATTCGGATTGTCGACAATTTCCGTTAGGCTGGCGGCGGGCCTTGGTACTGGGCCGGCCTGCATGAGGCAGACGTTGCTGCCGGTGCGTTCTCCGTTGGCATTGCACATGAGGCCGTGCGATGGAAGGAGAACTCGCGCCGGTGTTCTTCGAAGAACTGCAAGAGAGCGGCTGGAAGAGCAGGATTGTGGCCGCCTCCGCGCAATCGAGCGAGCCGCCTCCGGCGAAAGTGCAGAAGGTGTATCGGGTGTTGGCGGAGGGGTGAGCAAGCCGCCGAGGAGAAGGGGGTGCGATGAAGCGCGATTATTGAACTGTGTCGAAAGGCCAGGAGCCATCAAGGAAAACGGCCGGTTCGCTGGGGAGTGGCGGACCGGCCCGATTGCAGTACAGGAGTGGGGAGAAACGGTTAGTTGCCGGGGACGCGGCGCGGGGTGAACTTGAAGACGCCGGGGTCGGTGTCGCTCACTTCCACCTTGATCCAATGCACGTCGTTTTGGGCGAAGACTTCGATGCGGCTGAAGTTGTTCACGCGATCTGTGGGGCTTCCCGGAACCGCCACGGCAGTGCACGGCGGTGCGGTGGTGGTGCAGGCAGGATAAGTGCCGGTGAGCGGCTGGTCAATGCGCATGTAGTGTGTGTCGCCGCCGAAGTAGACCACGCGTTTGCCGCTGGTGAGCGCTTTGGAACGGAGATTGGCGATGAAGTCGGCGTAGCCGGAGACCGTGTAGCCTTGGCCGGGTTCGAGGAAGCGCTCAAAGGGATTGGCTTGGGAGAAGATGGCCACGCCCTTAACCTTGTTGTCGGCGGCGGCGAGGGCGAAAGCCTGGTCGAGCCACGCCATATTGGCGGCGTTGCGCGCGGTGTATTCGGAATCGGTGAGATCGAGGAAGAGCCCGGTGGTGCGATTGCGGTTGTTGTTTGAGCCAGGCTGGTGAAGAGTGACGAAGACCACGGGGCCTTCCTTCCAGATGGCGTTTTCGGGGAAGCCGGCTTGGCGCGTCAGGTTGAAGCGATTCTGGCCGAGGGTCTGGTTGGTGGAGAAGTACGTGGTACGGATGAGCGCGAGGCGATTGAGGGGGTCCATGCTGCCGTTGTTGGCGCGATGGCAATCGGTCCACTCATTGTCGCCGGGGGTGAAGATGAGGCCGCGCTTGAAGGAATTGAAATAGGTGAGGTTCTGGGAGTAGACATCGTCGGAGCAGAGCGTGTTGCCGGCCTTGATGTCGCCGATGTGGATGGTGAAGTCGATCTTGTCGTCGTTGTCGTCGCTGTTGATGTCGGCGATGACACGCTGGTAAGCATCCGCCGGATAGGCTTGAACGAGTTGGTTCAAGGAGTTGGTTGCGGTGGGTGCGTAGGGCATGTCGCCGATGACGGCGAACGAGTAACGGTCGTCGGCCAGAGCGGCGCCGGCGGCGAGGAGAGCGGTCAGCAGGCAGTTGCCCGCCTTTCGAGTTGTCATTTTGTGATGTTCTCCGTGAGAGATTCAGAATCAGATCCAGGCTTGTGGAAAGCCGTTGGTAGCGATAGTACTGGGAAAGGGGAAGTTTGGCAATGGCTGTGGCGAAGTGGGAAGTAGTTGAAAAATAGTCAGTTATTGGAATACTAAGGAGGCACTAGGGGGATTATTACAATTGAGCTACGAAGGAAAAGGGTGGGAGGGATATAGGTACACCTGGCCTTTAGTAGACAACCACAAAGGCCAGGTGTGTTGGGTGGATTACTATTTGTTGCCGGGGACGCGGCGGGGGATGAACTTGAATAGGCCGGGGTCGTTGGAATCGACTTCGACCTTGATCCAGTGGACGTCGTTCTGGGCGAATACCTCGATGCGGGTGAAGTTATTCACGCGATCGGTGGGGCTTGAGGGAACAGCCGCGGCAACGCAGGGGTTGAGGGTGACGCAGGCAGGATAGGTGCCGGTCATGGGTTGGTCGATGCGCATGTAGTGCGTGTCGCCGCCGAAGTAGATGACGCGCTTGCCGCTGGTTTGGGCTTTGGAGCGCAGGTTAGCGATGAAGTCGGCGTAGCCGGTGGTGGTGTAGCCCTGGCCGGGTTCGAGGAAGCGCTCAAAGGGGTTGGCTTGGGAGAAGATGGCGACGCCCTTGATCTTGTTGTCGGCGGCGGCCATGGCGAAAGCCTGGTTGAGGAAGGCCATGTTGGCGGCGTTACGGGCGGTGTATTCGGCGTCGGTCAGGTCGAGGAAGAGTCCGGTGGTGCGGTTGCGGTTGTTGTTGGAGCCGGGCTGGTGCAAGGCGACGAAGACGACCGGGCCTTCCATCCAGATGGAGTTCTCGGGGTAGCCGGCTTGTTTGATGAGCGTACGCTTCCTCTGGCCGAGGCTCTGGTTGTTGGGGAAGAAGGTGGAGCGGAGGAAAGCGAGGCGCTCGATGGGGTCGTAGGAGCCGTTGTTGGCGCGGTGGCAATCGGTCCATTCGTTGTCACCGGGAGTGAAGATGACGGGCTCCTTGAAGGAGTTGAAGTAGGTCCTGTTCTGGGTGTAGACGTTGTTGTCGCAGCGTGTGGCGCCGCCCTTGATGTCGCCAATGTGGACGGTGAAATCGACTTTGTCTCCGCCTTGAGGGCTGTTGATGTCGGCGATGACGCGTTCGTAATCGGGAGCAGGGTAGACCTGGACGCCGGCGGCGACGGGGTTGTAGGGCATGTCGCCGATGACGGCGAAGGCGAATTTCTTATTGGAACTGTTGTTGTCGTCGGCGTAGACGTTGCTGACACCGGCAACGGACATGGCTGTCAGTAGGCACTTGCCAACCAGTTGTTTGTTCATGCAGATTTGAATCTCCTGTACGTTTTGCTTTGTTTGTTTGGTGTTGTTTGAGCGGCGTACGCAGGCCGCTATGTAAGATTTATTGTCATCATATTGTTTTACAAATTACTAAACAATATGAGAACCTAGTTACCGATGTACTGTGTGCTTCTTTGTAATCAATTAGTTGCGGACTGCGCAAGGTTTTCCTAGGGGATCTTTGGACAGGGGAATAGGGTGTTGGCACGAGATTTCCGGACGTGGCGAAGGGTAGGCGGGAGTTCAACGGTGGTTTTAGTAATACAAATTACTATTGAATAGTATTTTGTGATGGCTTGGTGGGTTATGAACTGGCCGCAGGCCCGAGAATGGGCCAACAAACCGATTGATTACAAAAGAGCTAGAGGTCTCTTCGTAGTCCCAAATTCCTATTGCAATTGTCTTCCGCCAAACATACGATTGAGGCACATCACCTCACAAACTGGATAGGATGCGCAAGTTTGGATCTGCCGCCAGATGAGGGATTTACAAACCAAGTACAGGGAGACAAGAAAAACATCATGAGACACGAAGCAATCGGTCGTTGTCTAACGGCCGCTGTGCTCGCCGTAGCGCCACTGAGCCTGATGGCCCAGGGGCAAGGCGTTGGCCCGGCCAGACCCTTTTCTTTTGCCGCCATCGGCGACGCGCCTTACGAACCGGTAGTGGGGGGACGCCAGCAGTATCCGGTACCCGCCTATGAAGCGCTGATCGCCAAGATCAACAGCGATGCCGACGTCGCCTTCAGCGTGCATATCGGGGACATCAAGGCGGGGAACACGCTTTGTGAAAACGTCGTGTATTCGCAGAACCTCGCCTACTTCAACTCCTTCGCCAAGCCGTTGATCTTCACGCCCGGCGACAACGAGTGGACGGATTGTCACCGCGCCAACAACGGCAATATGGATCCGCTGGACCGGCTGCAACTGATTCGCGATACGTTCTACCCCCACAACAAGAGCCTCGGCCAAACCACCATTCCTTTGTTCAAAGACAAGCAGCCTTACGTGGAGAATTCGGTTTGGACGGAAAAGCCTGCGATGTTCATTGCTCTGCACATGCCTGGCAGCAACAACAACCGGGACCGGCGCACAGGCACTTGGGTGGATGCGACCGATGCGGAATACACGGCTCGCAACGCCTCGAACATGGCGTTTCTCGATGACCAACTGAAGAAAGCGACGCTCGATCCGCAGATCAAGCTGGTGGTGATTGCGGCGCAGGCGAATCCGTTCGACCGCTTCCTGGAAAGCGGACAGGGCTACACGGTTTCCGGATACGGGGACTTCATTGCCAAGATCCGGGCATGGGTGGAAGCCAATCCGAGCAAGCGGATGCTCTATATCCACGGTGACACGCACACGGCGCGGTTTGAGCCGAAGCTGACGCCCGTGTACCCGTCGGCGACGCAATTGACGCCTGCCGGGACTCCGTATCCGAACTTCGCCAGGCTGGAAGTCTATGCGCAGACGGCGGCGTTCGCTAACTGGTTCAAAGTGAGTGTGAATCCGGACGGCACCTACGCGGTGACGGTAGTTCCGGCGCCGTAACCTGCGCTTTACCGGCTGGATGGATGGCCCTTGTGGTGAGCGATGGAGTTGCCGGGACCGGCGCGCATCGCTACCCGCGAGGGCCATTCTCTTTGTGCGGTGGCGGATCTAATGGAATTGGGACCAGGCCTTATCGAGTGTGGCGCGGTCGCCCATTCCTTCGTGGATAAGGACGCGGTAGCGGAATTGCAGGGTTTTGCCGGCTTCGAGGGTGTAGCTGCCGTCCTGGGTCTTGTCCTTGGTGAAACTACCCAAGCCGAAGGGATTGGCGGAGCAGAGGGAGTAGCCTCGGGCATGCCAGCGCGTCGGGTGGCGGAGGTTGGAGGGGTGATCGAAGATGGCGACGCCGCAGGGCGCGCCGTTAACCGTGGCGGAATAGTCCACCCAGCGGGCGGGTTTACCCCAGATTTTTTCGGTGGTTTGCAGGCCATCGGAATTGAGGAGGACTGCGCCGCGGTCCTGGCGGAATTCGTCGGAGAGGCGGAAGGCGAAGCCTCCGTCGTCGGTATCGCCGAAGATGAGGGGTTGATTCTTGCCGGCGTGGATGGCGATGACGGCGTCGATGGTGAGTTCCGTGCTGAGATGGAAGGCGTATGTTTGGCGGACTGTTCCGATGGACGATCCGCTGGGTGTGCGCATGTCGAGTTCGATGGCGCAACCGGTGGCGGTGAGTTCGGGTTCGGATTTGGGGAGGAGGATGCAGGTTTTCTGGCGGCCTTGTTCACGCCAGAAATCGTGCCTGGAGATATCGCCGTGGCCCCAGAAGATGCCCCGGTGCCATGCGTGGTCTTCCTGCTCGCCGGGGCGGGGGTCGACGGGCCAGCCTCGGGAGACGATGTGGCCTTTGGCGGTGCGCAGGGGGTAAAGGAAGGGCTTATCCCATTTTTCCGCGTAGTGGAGGGACGTGATGGGTTTCCGGTTTTCGGTGAAGTCGATGCGGCCGGTGTCGCGGCGCGCGGCGGAAACAGCGGCGAGGAGAAATGTTCTACGGAGCAAAGCTTTGCTTATGCTCCTTTGGGTGTGGACCAGTGCTTGCGGTAGTCGCGCTTGAGGTGGCGGGCGGCGTCGGGGTCGCCGGAGATGATTTCCTTGGCGGGGTCGAAGGCAATGTTGCGGCCGGTGCGTCCGACGATGTTGCCGAGGTGGCAGAGCATGGTGGATTGATGGCCGGTTTCGATGTCGGCGTTGGGGCGTTTGCGGCTGGCGACGGAATCGAAAAAGTTCTGGAAGTGCCACAGTTCTTCGGGGTCTCTTCCGTTCGATTCATCCTGAACGAGGGCGCCTTTTTTGTCGAAGACGCGGAAACCCCAGTTACGATTCCAGCGGCCGATGTGGATCATGCCTTCGGTGCCGTAGACGGCGACTCCGTTGTCCTGCCCTTCGAGCCCATAGGGGTTCCAGATGCGCATTTCGAACATGAGGGCCTTGTCGCCGAACTCGAAGGTGAGGTTCATCGTGTCGGGTGTTTGCTGATCGTCATCGAAGAAGATCTTGCGGGCCATGCCGGAGACGCGGTTGGGAACGTCGACGCCGAGGGCCCAGCGGGCGATGTCCATCTGGTGGACTCCGTCGTTGCCGGCGTCGCCGGTGCCGTAGTTCCAATGCCAGTGCCACTTGTAGTGGAAGCGGTTTTCGTTGAAGGGGAGCGAGGCGGCTGGCCCGGTCCAGGTATCGAAATCGAGGCCTGCGGGGACGGGGCTGTCTTCTTTGTGGCCGATGTGGTCGCGGAGTTGGACATTCCAGGCTTTGGCCATGAGAGCCTTTCCGATCTTGCCGGAGCGGACGAGTTCGATGGCGCGGATGGTGGAAGGGCGGCTGCGGGATTGGGTGCCGAGTTGGACGATGCGGTTGTGTTTGCGCGCGGCTTCAACCATGAGGCGGCCTTCGCGGAGGTTGTGTGAGGCGGGCTTTTCGACGTAGACGTCTTTGCCGGCCTGGCAGGCGAGGATGGTGGCGGGGGCGTGCCAGTGGTCGGGGGTGGCGATGAAGACGGCGTCGAGGGATTTGTCGTCGAGGACCTTGCGCAGATCTTTGATATAAGGCGGTCTGGCGCCTTTTTTTTCGGCGACGGCGGAGGCGCAACGGTCGTAGACGGAGGGGTCGACATCGCAGAGGGCGACGAAGTTGGCTTGCGGCATGGCGGCGAGGCTGGTGGCGATGGCGCGGCCGCGGCCACGGACTCCGATGACGGCAAGGTTGATCTTGTCGCTGGCGGCGACGGCTTTGCGCGTGGCGGAGACGCCGGCGGCAAGGGAGGGAAGGAAGTAGCGGCGATTCATGCGAGTGTTTCCCTGTGAAGTATATAATGCCCTTTATGCAGAAATCTCAGCTTGCCCGCAGAGACCTGTTCCGCTCGGCCGGGACGGCAGCCATCGCGTGGAGCGCGGCTTCGTACTCGCGCATCCTCGGCGCCAACGACAAAGTGAATTTGGGGTTGGTGGGGTGCGGGGGCCGCGGGACCCATGTCATGGGCCAGTTTGCGGAGAACAAGGAAGTGGCGGTGACGGCTGTGTGCGACGTGTATGCGGCGCGGATCGACCGGGCGATGCAGAAGGCTCCGAATGCGAAGGGATTCGGGGATCACCGCAAGCTGCTGGAGCATAAAGATCTGGACGCGGTGCTGATTGCGACTCCCGATCACTGGCATGCGGGGTGCGCGATTGACGCTTTGAACGCGGGCAAGGACGTGTATTGCGAGAAGCCGCTGACGCTGAAGATTGAAGAAGGGCCGGAGATTGTGAAGGCGGCGCGAGTGAACAATCGCATCTGCCAGGTGGGGATGCAGCAGCGCTCCGGTTCGCACTACAAGCAGGCAAAGGAAGAGTACATCAAGTCGGGGCGGCTGGGGAAGATCACGCTGGCGCGGACGTGGTGGCATGGGAACGGGGCGCATTTGATGAAGGCTCCGGAGACGATGCGGCAGAAGCCGTCGAATCTGGATTGGGCGCGGTTTTTGGGCCCGGTGAAGTGGCGGGATTACGATCCGCAGCAGTATTGGAATTTCCGCGCCTATCTCGATTTCGGCGGCGGGCAGGTGACGGATCTGTTCACGCATTGGATTGACGTGGTGCATATGTTCATGGACCAGGACAATCCGGTGTCGGCGGTGGCGGCGGGTGGTGTGTATGCGTATCCGGATGGGCGGACGGCGCCCGATACCATCAATGCGGTGCTGGAGTATCCGACGGGCTGGATCGCCACGTTTGAGGCGACGCTCTCGCCGGGAATCAAGGGGGCGGCGGTGGAGATGTGCGGGACGGAAGGGAAGCTTCTCATCACGCGCGGGAGCTTCGAGTTCCTGTCGGCGGAGAAGGGTGCGCAGCCGGTGGTGGTGAAGGCTCCGAAGGAGCAGACGATTGAGCATATCGCGAACTTTTTGGATTGCGTGAAGACGCGGAAGCTGCCGAATGGGGATGTGTGGATCGGGCACCGGTCGGCGCAGGCTTCGCATTTGGCGAATATCGCTTATTTGCAGAAGCGGCGGATCAAGTTCGATCCGGACCGGGAAGAGATTTTGCCTTTATAGGGAGAAGCGCTGCCGCGCGGCCGGAAGCCGCTGGCGAGCGCGCGCGGGCTACGCCCAGATCCTCCAACTGACTATCCTAGCCTGATTCGTCAAGGGTTCGCGCTGATATTCCGGCGGGGTATAGACTCCAGGAGTCACAGCGCAGAACTGCCCTTTGCGTTTCTAATGCCCACGTTCGATTGAGGTGGACTTGGTTGGTAGCCGTGAGAATCGGTTCGCTTTCACGACCACTCTTCCAGTTTCGTGTGAACCGGTTTGCCGCGCGATTGCGCCACATAACCATACAACACTAAAACATCCAAACGGAGGTTTACCCATGAACTGGAAAAGGTCCTCACCCACTCTCTTCGCATCCTTGCTGATGCTCCGCATCGCCCTCGTCACCGCGGCCCCCTTGTTCCCGAACCTTCGCCGGAGCAAACGGCAACCTCGTCGTCAATCTGCTCGCGCCGGCAGGCTGGCCGTGCGAGTCCGCCCCGTTAGGTGATCTTTCCAATTCCAACGACAAGCGGGGAACCGCCGCGGGGTTCCTGGATGGCGGAAGTCGCCGATGGGTTTTCTCGCTGCTGGATGTGAATGTTCTGTTCGCGCATGCTCCAGCAACGGCGATGGAAGAACTGTTATAACGGCTCCGGGGAGGGGTTGTTCCACTTCCCACGATGGGTTGCGACGACTCTTTACCACGGTGGGACAATGATGCTGCAACGTATTGCCGAATGCGCGGTGGAAGCCGCGGGACTGGGGCGGACGGTGACGCAGATCGGGCCGTTTCGGGCCTGCATCGATCCGACGACGGATTTGATCTATTTGAACTACGTTGTTCCGGTGTGGGCGCTGGGGACCGTGGAGGAGACTCGCGAGCAGTTGGAGCGCTTGCGGGAGTTGTTCCACGCCAGCCGGCGGCGGCTGCGGTTTGAGTTTGTGGATGGGATCTGGCCGGGGTTGGTGGAGGAGTTGGAAGCGTTTGAATTGGAGCGGCAGGATTGCCTGCCGTTAATGGCTTGTACGGCGGAGCAGTTTGTCGCGGCCGAACGGGCGGGGGTGCAAGTGAGGACGGTGGAGGCGGGGAACATAGCGGATTTGCGGGCGTTTTATGCGGTGCAGCGGCGCGCATTTGGGACGGAAGATGTTTCGGTGAGCGAGGTGGAGATTGGGCAGTTGCGGCACCAGATTGAACATGGGTTCTGGCGCTGCGTGCTTGCTTCCATGGATGGAGTGGATGTCGGGGTGGGATCGGTGCTGCCGTGGAACACGATGTGCGAACTGGCCGGAGTGGGAACGGTGCAGGAGGGCCGCCGCCGTGGAGTGGCGGCAACATTGAGTAGTGTGCTGGTGCGTGAGCATTTTGCGCGGGGCGGGGATCTGGTGTGGCTGACGGCGGCGACGGAGGAGGCTCGCAGAGTGTATGCGGGGATCGGGTTTCGAGACGTGGGCGTGGGGTTTCACTATATCGAGATGCAGGGGCCTTGCCCCTGATAACCCTTTGGGATATGGAAGCCAGGAGACGGTAGTCTCGGCAGTGCTCGTTAGCCTTGACGGTAGTGGGGGAGGAGCCGCGTGGCGAGGTCGATACCGAGGCGGATTTGATGGGCGAGCGCCGGCGCGCTGGCCCACCACTGCGCGGAGCGGACCCAGAAGCCGGTGGGTTCGATGCGGACGATGGTCAGGCGAGCGGGCTGCAGGCGGCCATCGGAGGTGTAGGCATCGGGCCAGTGGGCGAGGCGCTGGTGGAGTGAATGGTCGAGGATGCGGGCGGTGTCGTCGATGACGAATCGGGGTTCCTCCGGAGGGTTGACGAAGAGGCTTTTCCAGCCATGACGGCGCACGAGGCCGATGAGTTCGCCGATATCGGTGCGGGGCGTTTCGTAGTAGACGGTGAGCATAGGGACAGGGAGCCGTCTGGGTGCAGGCGATTTGGCCCGGACGGCATCTTCGACGATTTTGAGCACGGCGCGAACGTCCTCATTGGTGATGACGAGTTGGGGGCAAACCCAGTCGATGGTGGAGGCTGGGCCGCCTTCGCTGTCGGACTGTTCGAGGGTACACTTCCAGGCGAGACCTTGTTCCGCGCCTTCGATGAGGAAGCTGCCGCCGCGCTGGGAGCTTGCACTCCAGCCGTTGGCGGAGGCGGCTTGCTGGATGAAGGAATGGTCTTTCCAGGGATGTTTCATGTTAGAGCGGGACGACGGCGGCTTCGAGGGCGGCGTCGAGTTTCCTGAGATCGGCATCGATGGCCTGACGGATGTTTTTTTGCTGAGCGGTCAGCTCATCGAGGGCGATTTTGAAGCTGTCGAGGTCGGTGGCGTGCGGGGCTCCGAGGTACATGCGGTAGTTGTCGCGGATGTTGTTGACGCGGGCTTGCAGGGAGGGCGGGAGATTTTCGTAGCGCTCAGCGAGCGAACGGTCACCGGTGAGGGCCTCTTGCGCGGACTTAAGGGCGCGATCGATGCGGGCGGCTTCGTCGCGGAGTTTGTAGTCGGCGGCGGAGTTGTCGAGGGCTTTAAGGATGGCGGCGAGGCGTGTACGGGCGTCGGCGACCTGGCGGGTGGCGGCGGTGACTGCGCGGTGGAGTTTCTGGACACTGATGAGGAAATCGTGTTGCTGCTTGAGCGAGGCGGGACCGTCGACCTGGAATTTCCGCGGGGCGCCGATGGGGGTGACGATGCCGTTGATCCGTTTGGCGATCGCTACCTGGTAGGGGCCTGGGATGACGAAGGGGCCCGGTTGCGGGTTCGTGTCGGCGATGGCAGTGGGCGGGAGGCGGAGGTCCCAGGCGATGCGATGGAAGCCCTTTGTGGCTGGGCCGGCGATGCGGCGGATGAGGCGCCCGGAGGGGTCTGAGACGGTGAGGAGAATAGCGGGCGGCTCTTCGGCGGATTCGGCGCGTAGTTGATCGCGCGTGGGGTAGGGCGCATCCTTCTTTTCCTTGAGGAGATTGCGCTCTGCTTCGTTGCGTTGTTCCTTGGCGGTGCGGTAGGTGTCGTGGAGGTAGTAGGTGAAGACGGCTCCGAAAGGCGGGTTGGCGGCAGTGAAGAAGGATTCGCCTTGCCAGGATTTATCGCGGCCGCCGAGGGGCTGGGCTTCGATGAAGATGCTGGTGTTCTTCACGGGGAAGAGGGTATCGGCATCCGGTTTGGCGCGGAGGGGAGAGTAATCGTCGAGGATGTAGAAGCCGCGGCCGAAGGTGGCGAGGATCAGGTCGTTTTCGCGGGATTGAATGGCGATGTCGCGGACGGCGATGGTGGGGAGATTGCCTTTGAGACGGGTCCAGGACTGGCCGCCGTTGTTGGTGAAGTAGACGCCGTGTTCGCCGCCTGCGAACAGGAGATTGGGGTCGGTGTGATCTTCGGCGATAGCCCAGAACGGTTCGGTGGCGGGGAGGTTCGAGGAGATGGACGCCCAGGTTGCGCCGCGGTCGGCGCTGCGGAGGATGTAGGGTTTGAAATCGGCGTTCTTATGGTTGTTGAAGACGGCGTAGACGGTGGTGTCGTCGTGTTGGGAGGCGAGTAGGCGAGTAACGAAGGTGCGTTCGGGGATTGCGGGAAAAGTGTCGATCCTGCGCCACGCGGCGCCGGCGTTTTCGGTGATCTGGATGAGCCCGTCGTCGGTGCCGGCGTAAATGAGGCCTTCTTTTCGTGGCGATTCGGAGAGGGCGGTGATATTTCCATAGAAAGACGTGGATTGATTTTTGGCGACGGAGTCGGCGGGCCAGATGCGGCCCATGACGGGGAGCGCGTTGCGGTCGAGCTGGCGGGTGAGGTCTGGGGAGACGGCGCGCCAGGAGTTGCCGCGGTCGTCGCTGCGGAAGAGGATGTTGGCGGCGAAGTAGAGGCGGGAGGGGGAATGGGGGCTGATGAAGATGGGGGAATCCCAGTTCCAGCGGTAGGGTGGGACGCCTTTGCCTTCGACGGGCTGGATGCCGGTGCGTTCGCCGGTGCGTTTGTCGAAGCGGATGAGACCTCCGTACTGGCTGGTGGCATAGACGATGTTGGGGTCGGTGGGATCGATGCGGGATTGGAAGCCGTCGCCGCCGTTGGTGACGAACCAATCGGAGTTGCGAATGCCATGGGCTGTGAGGGTGCGGGAGGGGCCGCCGACGGACCAATTGTCCTGAGTGCCTCCGTAGACGTTGTAGGGGGAGGAGTTGTCGACTGCGACATCGTAGAACTGCATGGTGGGGAGATTGGCTTTGAATTGCCAGGTGGCGGCCAGATCGAAGGATTCGTAGACGCCGCCGTCGCAGCCGGTGAGGAGGAAATTGTTGTCCTTAGGGTCGATCCAGAACGTGTGGGTGTCGATGTGTTTTGCGCGGTCGCCGACGTTGCGGAGCGTTGTGCCGCCGTCGTCGGAGAGCTTGGCGAAGACATCGCCTAGGTAGATGCGGTTGGGATTGACGGGGTCGGCGATGATTTGCCCGTAATACATGCCCTGTCCGTTGTAAGTGGAGCGCTTTTCCCAGGATTCGCCGCAATCGGTGGAGCGATAGATGCCGCCCTGGTTGTCGGCGATCTCGATGCGGGCGTAGACGAGGCAGGGTTGCGCGGGGGAGAAGGATATGCCGATGCGGCCGGTGTCTTTATTGGGGAGACCGCGGACTTTGTTCCAGGTCTTGCCGCCGTCGGTGGATTTGTAGATGGCGGATTCGGGACCTCCGTTGACGAGGGTGTAGACGTGGCGGCGGCGCTGCCAGCTTGCGGCGAGGATGGTTTTGGGGCGATGGGGGGAGAAGGCGACGTCGGTGAATCCGGTGTGCTCGGAGATGTCGATGGATTTATTCCAGGTTGCGCCGCCGTCGGTGGAGCGGTAGAGGCCCCGGTCCCCGCCGGGTCCCCAGAGCGGGCCTTGGGCGGCGACGAAAACGTGATTGGAGTCAGTGGGATCGATGGCGATGCGGCCGATGTGTTCGGAATTTTTGAGGCCGAGATTGCGCCAGGTGCGGCCGGCGTCGTCGGAGCGATAGACACCGTCGCCGTAGGAGACGCTGCGCTGGGAGTTGTTTTCGCCGGTACCGACCCAGACGGTGTTGGGGTTCCTGGGGTCGAGCGTGACGTGGCCAATGGAGTAGGCGCCTTCGTTTTCGAAGACGGGGGTGAAGGTGACGCCGGAGTTGGTGGTTTTCCAGACTCCCCCGCTGGCGACGCCAACGTAGTAGTGGGAACGGTTTGCGGGGTGGACGGCGAAGGAGGTGACACGACCGGAGGTAAGGGCGGGTCCGATGGAACGGAAGCGGAGGCCGGAGTAGTCCTGCGCCTGGAGGGATAAGGTTAAGAGAAGAGAGACGAGAGAAAGCATGGATGGTTGTCCTGAGGGGGTAGTATAGCGTGGGTCGGGTGGGAGGGATGTGCCGCGGACAACAAGACTCCGGTGAGAATTGAGTACGTGTCAAGAGCTTTGTGCAAGAATCTGGGGGTATTTTTGCGGCCCGTTGCTAAGGTAAGTTTCCTCCGCCTGGGAGGCGCGCCGGTGCTACGATACGGCCATGCGAGTCCTCGCCCTGTTACCAGCCATGATTGCGATACTTGGCGCACAGCCGAGTCCCCATGCTTCCATTACTGCTCCGGATCGCACGCAGTGGTTCCGGGACGCCAAGTTCGGGATGTTTGTGCACTGGGGTCCGTACGCCGTTATCGGACGGCATGAATGGGCTCGCCACCGGTTTCAAATTCCGCAAGCCCAGTACGATGTCTACGCGCGGCGGTTCAACCCGGTGCGATTCAACGCGGGGGAGTGGGTTGATCTGGCTCACAACGCAGGGGCGCGCTACATGGTGATCACGTCGAAGCATCACGACGGATTTTCCATCTATCGCAGCAAGGCGAGCGATTACGATATGGAGATTACACCGTACGCGGGGGACCCGTTGAAGGAACTGGCCGAAGCGAGCGCACGGCGGGGGATGCGGCTGGGATTTTACCACTCGATCATGGATTGGCGCCATCCCGATTACACGCCGAAACGGGCCTGGGAGGTCAAGGATCCGAAGGCGGGTGGGAACCTGGATAAGTATCTCGATTTCATGAAAGAGCAGATTCGGGAATTGCTGACCGGATACGGCGATGTGGCGATGATGTGGTTCGACGGGGAATGGGAGCATTCGACGAAGGAGCTGCGTTCGGATGAAGTTTACGATTTTATCCGGCAAATCTCGCCGAAGACTTTGATTAACGACCGGCTTTACAAGAGGGAGCCGGGCAATCGCGCCGATTTCGGAACGCCGGAGCAGTTTGTGCCGGCGACGGGCATGCTGGACCCTTCGGGAAAGCCCATTTTGTGGGAGTCGTGCGTGACGATCAACACGGAGAGTTGGGGTTACAACAAGTACGAAACGGAGTTCAAGACGCCGCGCGACCTGATCCGGATGCTGGTGGAAGTGGTGAGCAAAGGCGGGAACCTGCTGTTGAATGTGGGTCCGATGCCGGATGGGCGGGTTCAGCAGGAATTCGTCACACGGCTGAATGCGATGGGAGAGTGGATGAATGTGAACTCGGAGTCGATTTACGGGACGACGGCGAGTCCGTTTGCGCGGCTTCCATTTTTCGGCCGGGCCACGGTGAAAGGGAACCTGCTCTACCTGCACGTGTTCCAATGGCCGCAGGACCGGCGGCTGCGCGTGCCGGGGTTGAAGAATCTGGTGCAGTCGGCGCGGTTGCTGGCCGATGGGAAGGCGAATCTGCGTACGTTGCGCGATGGGGCCGACCTGGTGGTGGAACTTCCGGCGGAGGCGCCGGACGAAGTGGCTTCCGTGGTTGCCTTGACGCTGGATGGAACTCCGGTGGTGGAGCCTTACGTCATTCGGCCGGACGAGAAAGGCGCCGTCCATTTGGGGGTGGAGAGCGCCGAGATCGAGACGCGATTCGAGCAGCGGGCAAAGAAGGAAAATGCACTGGGTCACGTGTTCCTGACGCGGTGGACACGGGCGGACGACGTGCCGGCATGGAAGTTCGCGGTGCCCAAGGCCGGGCGCTACCAGGTGCAGATCAGCTACGGAGCGACCAGGGGGGCGGCGGGGATGGACTACACGGTATCGGTGGGCCAATCGCAACTGGCGGCGAAGACGGCGAACACGGACGGAGAATGGGTGTTCCGGTCGTTCACGCTGGGAGAAGTGCGGCTGAACGGCGGGGAGCAGACGCTGCAAGTGAAGGCGGCGACCAAAGGGGCCGCAGCGATGAGTCTGGAATGGGTGAAGCTGATTCCGGCGGAATAGGCGCGACGGCGCTGCGGGTGGCGGTACGGCGGGCGGCGCATCAACTGTTGGACAATCCGCCGGTGCTGGACGATCGGCTGGCGGTGCGGATCATCGGTGAGGCGCAGGCGGCAAAGCTCCGGTCGCGCATTGGGGGCAAGGAACGGGAATGGAACCGGTCGTTGCGGGCGTGGATGGCGGCGCGCGGCCGGTATGCGGAAGACCGGTTGGCTGAAGCGGTGGGCCGCGGCGTAAGGCAGTACGTGATTCTGGGGGCGGGGCTCGATACATTCGCCTACCGCAATCCCCATCCCGGCTTGCGCGTTTGGGAAGTGGATTTGGCTGGGGCGCAACAGGCGAAGCAACGCATGCTGCACGAAGCGGGGATAGCGATTCCGGCGGCGGTGACTTTCGCGGCGGTGGATTTCGAGAGCGAATCTCTTTGCGCGGTGTTGCGGAGGCGTGGGTTCGATGCGAGTTCACCGGCTTTTGTGTCCTGGCTGGGGGTAACGCCATTTCTGACGGACCAGGCTTTTCGGCGCACGCTGGCGGAGGTGGAGACAGTGG
>JAEUQG010000169.1 GCA_016789755.1 Bryobacterales bacterium | reverse complement strand
ATCCGCCGCCCGCCGAGCGCGTCGTGCGAAAGGGATTATTCCGGCACGCATCCAGCACCACAATGCTCAGCCGCGCTCCGGCGCGATCCATCCGCTCCTGTACCCGCGCCGCCGAATACGAAACATACTTCGCGTCCGCCTCATCCTTCGCATCGAAATCCACCGGCACCAGGTAATTCTCCCCATCGATCTGAATCCCGTGCCCGGCGTAATAGAACATCGCCACATCGCCCGCCTTCACCTTCGCCACAAAGCGGTCCACACCTTGCTCCAACGCCTTCAACCCCGCATTCACCACCGCTTCCGTCTCGAAACCCAACTCCCGCAACGCCTGTTCCACCGCCCGAGCGTCGTTCACCGGATTGCGCAACGGCCACTTCGCATACGCTTCGTTCCCCACAATCAACGCCAGCCGCCGCCCGTTCCCGCTCTCATACTGCAAGTCGCGCGAGGCCTGCCCGAACGCCCCCACCGCCACCGCCAGCAGAATAGGCGCCGCCCGCATTACGGCTTCCTCTTGCGGTAGAAAATATCGCTTCCCTTATACGACGTGTTAATCAGCACGATGAACAGCACCGCCATCGACACCATCGTCGCCGTACCGCCAATCACCAGGTAGTCCACTTCCTTGCGTGGATACGGCATCAGTTGCCACATGATGGCCACCGTCAGTGCGAAGACCGCAATAATTCCCAGCGATAGATACAACGTCCTGCGCAACGTTCCTTGGTTCCCTAACCAGTTATTGTACCCTTCGCTAGTCGTAGCGCTCGTAAACAACCTGACTCTTATCGAACCCCAGTTCCTTGCACCGGTCCCGCACGTCGTTCACCATCTCTTTCAATCCGCAGATGTACACGTCCACATCGCGCCGCTCGCCGATCTCTTGAAACACATACGACGTCACGCGCCCCGCATTCCCCTTCCACGCCTCGGTCGGCCGCGTCACCGTGAACACAAACTTGAAATTGGCGAACTTCTCCGCCAGCGCCTCAAACCGCTCCCGGTACAGAATCGAATGCTCGTACCGCACACCGAACACCAGCGTGAACTGCCGCTCCGGATACCTCTCCAGCGAATCTTCCGCCATCGGAATAAAAGGCGCAATCCCCGTTCCCGTGGCCACGAAGATCGAATCGTGCACCGGATTCCGCATCACAAACGCCCCATGCGGACCCTTCATTTCCACTTCGTCGCCCGGCTGCATCCGAAATAAGAACGGCGAAAAAACCCCGTCTTTCACTTCGTTGAGACAAAGCTCAAACTTGTTCTCGTATGGCCGCGACGCGATCGAATACGCCCGCGTCACCTTCTTCCCATTGATGGGATGCGACAACGAGACGAATTGTCCCGCCTGAAACGGGAATGTCTCCAGATCCGGCACTTCGAACCAGAAGTGCCGGTTGTCGGGCGCGATGTCTTCAATTCGCAGCAGTCTTGCTTGATGGGGAATTTGGTGAGCTAGCATTCTATAGCCTTTGCGGCGCGTTCCTGCACGATCCGGGCCAGGGCCGGATGGCCGTCCAACGGATCCGTGACTTCAATCGACAGCCCATCATAGCGCCCCGTGAGTTCCTCCACAATCCGCGGCAGATCGCGCCGCAGATGGATCCCCAACGTCAGGAAATAAGGAACCACGATGATCCGCTCCGCCCCAGCACCGCGCATCTTCTCCACGGCCGCCGGCAGATCCGGTTGCGCCATCTCGAGAAACGCCGTCTCTGTGAGCGCGAATCCACCCGCTTGGGCGGCCTCGCGCGTCACGGCGCGCACGGCCTCGTTAGCCGTCTCGACACTGGATCCATGGGCGAACACAATAATTGCCGTCTTCACGGAATCGACTCCATACATACTATCTGAACTGAAACGGCCCCGCACTCGCCACCATCTTCTTCATCATCGACTCAAACGAAATCCGCGCCACCGCAACCTGCTTCCGTAACTCCGAATCCTTCCAATCCGCCCGGATCCGCGCCGGAGCAAGCCGCAACACCCGCTCCACTTCCCCGCCCAGCCGCGACGTCATTCCATGCAACGCCCGGTAATATCCCCGCTGCCCAGCAATCGTCCGGCATCCGTGAATCAACGCCGCAAACACATCCGCCCGGCCCTCCCAATCCAAAGCCGGATGCACCGCAATCAACGCGCCCCAATCGTCGAAAAACGGACCCAGCGGCAGCAACAGGTCCGGCGACCGCCGTAGCGCCTTCACCCCCCGCAAAGGATAATTCCGATGCCCCTCCGGACTCATCGCCTTCTTATAAACACGCGCCGCCACCTGATACGTCCCCCCATACGGCGCCGTATTCTCATGCGCCAGTCGCCCGAACCGCTTCCGCGCCGCATCGTGCGATGCCGCCGTCGGCCAGAAACTGATGCCCTGATCCAAATCCCCAACATTGTGCGTCAACGATGCAGCCAGCCGCAGCACATCCAGTTCACACCCCTTGCGCTGCGCCGCGAAACGAAACTCCAGCGCTTCCCGCTCCAACTCCGCATCGATCGCGTTCGCCGCTTTCTCCGCATACTCCCCATCCCCGCGCTTCAAGAAATACCCCAGCGCTCCCGCCAGCACACTCAGTTGCTCCCCATTGTGCCCGCTCACCGGACCCACCCCCGCCAGTTCCGTCGTGCGCGTACTGATACCTTTCACAGACCAGCTCAACCACCGCTCCGCCAGCGCAAACATCCGCCGTGCCGCTTCCAGATCCCTCTGCTGCCGCCACAACAACCCGCGGATCTTCGCGTCCACATCCGTCGGCACATACGTCGCCACCGTCGCATGATGGCACGCCACGCAAAACGCGAAGTAATCTTCGGTTTCCTCCACCCGCTCCGCGCCCTGCAGGATCTCCAGATAACTCTCCGGATGATCCCCGCACTCAATCAGCCGCTTTCCTTCCGCCAATGGATGCTCCGCCAACCGCGGGATCAAAAATGGAGCCGTATTCTCCACCAGCCCGAACAGGTTCTGCGGCGAGATGAAATTGTCCAGCGCTTCCGTCACTAGTTGTATTCCGCCCGCCCCGCCGGCCACGCCTGCCCGTACACGGGAGTCAGGATGTGCCGCACCGCCTCCACTAATTGCGGATTCGGAGCCTTCCCTACGCAGGCCACATTCTTCCGAACCTCATCCACCGAAAGCGCCCCGCTCAGTGTTGTATGAATCCGCGTATTCGCCAGCGCAAACTGCATTCCCAATTCCGCGATGTCCACTCCGTGACGGTTGCACCACTCCGCCGCCTCCCGGCACTTCACTTTCATCTCCTCGCTTCCCAAATGCCAATCCCGCGGACCCTGCGGCGTCAACAACCCCAGCGCCAGCGGCGATGCATTGATCACCCCTAGGCGGTACGCCTCCAGCAGCGGCAACACGCCCTCCAGCATCGTATTCTGCAGCGTGTAATTCGCGTAGGAAATCACTGCATCCAACTCCGCCACCGACAGCAACGCCGGATAGATCTTCAGCGGCAAACCCGACGCCCCGATGTAGCGCACCTTCCCTTCCGCCCTCGCATCGTGCAGCGCTCGCAGCCCCTCCCCAATCACCTGCTCCAGCGGCACGAACTCTACATCATGCAGAATCGCCAGATCCAAATACCCGCAGCCCAGACGCCGCAGACTCGCCTCCAGTCCTTCCTTCACCCGCGCATAAGTGAAGTCATGGTCCGTCATCCCATACCGCCCCACCTTCGAGCTGATCACGTACTTCTCTCGCCCCACGCCTTGCAACCCGATCCCTACATTCGTTTCGCTCAAAGTCTCCCCATAAAAAGGAGCCGTGTCCAGGTAGTTGATCCCCTCATCCAATGCGCAGCGCAGCGTCCGCACGGCGTCGTTCACTTCGATATCGCCAAACACTCCCCCCAACCCGGAGCACCCTAGCCCCAGAACAGAAACTTCCAGATTTGTTTTGCCCAATTTGCGGTACAACATGTAGAGTAAAGGCTCAGGCTAACACAGAAGCATACCCATGGATCACGTCCTCGAACTGCATAACGTATCCAAGCGCTACCCCAATCACACCGCCGTCGACGACGTCACCCTTCGTGTTCCCAAAGGCGCCTTTTTCTCCCTCGTCGGCCCGTCCGGATGCGGCAAGACCACCACCCTCCGCATGGTCGCCGGTTTCGATCAACCCACCGCCGGCGAACTCCTCCTCAACGGCCAGCGCATCGAACATCTCCGCCCCTACGAGCGCAATGTCAGCACCGTATTTCAGAACTACGCCCTCTTCCCCCATCTCTCCGCCCGCGAGAACATCGAGTTCGGCCTGCGCCGCCGCAATGCGCCCGACCTCGCCACGCCCGTCAACAAAGTCCTCGATCTGCTTCACCTCACAGGCAAGGAATCGCGCTTCCCTCATCAAATGTCCGGTGGCGAAAAGCAACGCGTTGCCCTCGCCCGCTCCCTCGTCCTCGAACCGGAATTGCTCCTCCTCGATGAGCCCCTCTCCGCCCTCGATCCCCAACTCCGCAAGCGAGTCCGCGTGGAACTCAAAGCCCTCCAACGCAGCGTCGGCATCACCTTCCTCATGGTCACTCACGATCAGGAAGAAGCCCTCTCGCTGTCCGACCGGATCGCCGTCATGAACAAAGGCAAAGTCGAACAGGTCGGCACACCCCAGGAGATCTATCACAAGCCCGCCACGCGCTTCGTCGCCGGATTCCTCGGCCACATCAATTGGATCGGCGACGCCGGCGTCCGGCCCGAATCCACCTACATCGCCTCGGAACCCAGAAACGGCATCGCCCGCTCCCGCCCCGCCGTCATCCGCCACGCCATGTACTACGGCAATTGCTTCCATGTCGAAGCCGAAATCGATCCCGGCATCACCGCCATCAGCGAGGTGCCCACCGATGAGCACCGCTACAGCACAGGTCAGCAAGTCCACGTCTGGTGGCACATCGACGACGAGATCCGCCTCCCATGAACCGGCTCAGATTCTGGTGCCTTGCCCCGGCAACCACCTTGCTCGCCGTCCTCTTCCTTGTGCCCATCCTCATCATCGCCGCCTACAGCCTGCTCTCGCGCGGCCCCTACGGCGGTGTCATGCCGCCCTGGACCTTGGAAAACTACACGCGCCTCGCTGATCCCCTCTACCTTTCCATCCTCTGGCGCACCAGTCTCTATTCGCTCGCCGCCACCGCCGTCTGCCTGCTCGCCGGATTCCCCCTCGCCTGGTTCATCTCCCGCTCCGGCCCGCGCAAAAGCCTCTTCCTCGCTCTCGTCATTGTCCCCTTTTGGACCAGCTTCCTTGTTCGCACCTACGCCTGGATGTTCCTCCTCCGCGACACCGGCCTCATCAATTCCACACTGCAATCGCTCGGCCTCATCCACCAACCGCTCCCACTCCTCTACACCCCATTCGCCGTCATCGTCGGCCTGGTCTACGGCTACCTGCCGTTTATGATTCTCCCCATTTACGCCACACTCGAAAAACTCGACCCCTCGCTCCTCGAAGCATCCGCCGACCTCGGCGCGCGTCCCATTACCACAATGTTCCAGATCGTCATCCCCCTTGCCAGACCAGGCATGCTCGCCGGCGGAGTCCTTGTTTTCATCTCTTGTCTCGGCGCCTATCTCACCCCCGACCTGCTCGGCGGCGGCAAGACCATCATGATCGGCAACCTCGTCCAGAATCAGTTCACCGCCGCCCGCGACTGGCCGTTCGGCGCTGCCCTCAGCCTCCTCCTTATGGCCGTCGTCATGGCAATGCTCATGCCCGTCCTGCGCCGGGAAAAGGATGGCCTCCTATGAGCCGCTGGCTCTCTCTCTACGCCGTCGCTGCCTACGCCTTCCTGCATCTCCCGCTCGCCGTCCTCGCCGTCTTCAGCTTCAACTCCTCGCGCGTCACTGCCTGGGAGAGCTTCTCCTTCACCTGGTATCGAGCCGCCTTCACCGATCCTCAACTCTCCGAAGCCACCGTCAACAGTTTCCTCATCGGCGCCGCCGCCACCATCCTCGCCACCGCCATCGGCACGCTCTGCGCCTACGCCCTCTGGAAGCGCGGCAGCCTTCCCATCACCTCCACCCTCTACCTCTCCATGGTCACTCCCGAAATCGTCCTCGGCATCGCTCTGCTCGCGCTCTACCAATGGATGTTCCGCTACCTGGGCCTGCAACTCGGACTTCACACCGTCATCCTCGCCCACGTCATGTTCTGCACCGCCTACGTCGTGACCGTCGTCGCCGCCCGCCTGCGCTCCATCGACGCCTCTCTCGAAGAGGCCGCGCTCGACCTCGGCGCCACCGATTGGCAGGCCTTCCACCGCGTCACACTCCCCCAACTTGTCCCCGCCATTGTCTCCGCCGCCCTCCTCGTCTTTATCACCTCCTTCGATGACTTCGTCATCACCAGCCTCGTCGCCGGAGTCGATTCCGAAACCCTCCCCATGGTCATCTACGCCATGGCCCGCAAAGGCTTCAACCCCGCCGTCAACGCCATCTCCACCATGATCGTCCTCGGCCTCGGCGTCCTCATCCTCCTCAGCAGCCGCCTGGAGCGCAAGCCGTGAACCGCCGCCTCTTCCTCATGGGCTTGGCCGGACTCGCCGGCTGCACCCGCAACACCACCGCCCGTTTGAACGTGTTCAATTGGAGCGAGTACGTCGCCCCCGAAACCATCCCCGGCTTCGAACGCGAGTTCAATGTCCGTGTCCGCTACGGCGTCTACGAAAGCGCCGAAGAAATGCTCGCCCGCCTCATGAGCGGCAACTCCGGCTGGGATGTCGTCTTTCCTCCCAACTATTTCATCCAACCCATGGTCCAACTCGGCCTGCTCGCCTCGCTCGATCACTCCCAACTCGACCACCTCAACACCCTTGACCCGCGCTTCCGGAAACCCCATTGGGATCCCGATCTCCGCTACGGCATCCCCTACATGTGGGGCGCCACCGGCATCCTTCATCAATCGAACATTCAACCGCCGTTCCATGCATGGGCCGATCTTTGGGCGCCCCGCGTACGCAACCGCATCACCATGCTCGACGATCCCTCGGAAGTCCTCGGCGCCTCCCTCAAATCTCTCGGCTTTTCCCTCAACTCCCAGAATCCCGCCGAACTCGCCCGCGCCAAAGACCACGCAGCTCTGCAGAAACCTCTCCTCCGTGCCTATGTCAACGAAATCGTCCGCGACCAGCTTGTCGCCGGCGAACTCATGGCCGCCCAAGTTTGGCGCTCCACAGCCATGCGAGCCATCGAAAGCGCCGGCCCGCGCCTCACCTTCGTCTATCCTCGCGAAGGCTACCCTCTCTACGCCGACAGCATCGCCGTTCTCAAAGAATCGAAACGCCGCACCATCGCTCACGCTTTCATCAACTACCTCACGCGCCCCAAGGTCGCCGCCCGCGTCAGCGAAGTGAAGCTGGAAAGCACCTGCAACGCCCTGGCCAGAGCCCTTCTCCCCGCCACCCTCCGCGATCACCCGGTGCTCTATCCCGACGACGCCACACTCGATCGCGGCGAATGGTTCGCACCCCTGTCCGGCGAGGCCCAAAAGCTGCGCGACCGCCTCTGGACCGAAATCAAATCGTCCTAACTAAAACCCTACGCCTTCGCCAGCCGCCGCCGCAGCCACGCCTGCCCGTAACGCAAGTCGTGCCGCACCGTATGCACCGACATCCCCAGCGCATCGGCGATTTCCTCCGCCGTCAATCCCCCGAAAAAACGCATCTCGATCATTCGCGCCAGCGATTCGTCCTCCACGCCCAGATCCTGAATCGCATCGTTGAGAGCGATCAGGTCAATCAATTCCAAACCCGTCTCGCTCTCGATTTCCACGTTCGTCACTGGAACAGGCGTGCCTCCTCCTCCCCGCTTCTGCGAACCGCGCGCCCGCGCGTAATCCACCAGAACCTGCCGCATCACACGCGATGCCGTCGCCAGAAAATGAACCTGTCCCGTGAACTGCCGGCCTTGAAAATCGGACAGCTTGAGATAGGCCTCGTGCACCAGCGCCGTCGGCTGCAACGTATGATTCGACCGCTCGCTGCGAAGCTGTCGCGAGGCGATACGGTACAGCTCCTGATACAGCACCTCGGACACCTCGTGAAACGCCGATTCGTCGCCCCCTTGCAGCCGGGCGAACAGATCGTGCAGTTCCGTGTGATCGGGAGAACTCACATTCAGCATTGTCATGGCTCCTTTTCCCTTTTGTCTAGCGCGCCGCCCGGTAGAACAGATAGTCCGTCGTGTACGGCGCCATCGCCGTCGCCCCAATATGCTCCGCCGCTGTGCATCCATTCGACGGCGCAACCCCTCCCTGCGTCTGGATACGCTGAATGTACGTAACCGGAGCAAGGATGCTGCTCCCATTCATCCCCTGCCGCACACCCGTCACCTGCAACAGCAGCCATGGAATCGAGTTCGCCGCAACGTAGGCAGGATCGCTCGAATTCGCGATCGCACGCGCCCATACGGCGCTCGTGTCCAGCGAACTCTGCCAGGTCGGCCGCCCCATTCCGCCCTCCATCGGGTTCGGACTCAGGAAGTGAGTCATCGTCTGCTGCCGGATCTCGGCATGCAGCCACCGGTAGTCGGCAAACAGTGTCGCCACCGGTGAATGAAACGTCCAGGCAACTCCGTTCGCCGCCGGAAGGCAAACGTAGTTCTGCGTCCCGGCCGCCTGCGTCTTCATAAAGAGCACGTGCCCTGCCGGAACTTGAAGGTTCGTGGGGACGTTCTGGGCCGCCGCCGTGGCGCTCAGAACCAAAAACAACAGATGTGTTTTCATCAACTTTCCTTTCATCTGGGAAAGCGGCGGCGGAGTACGAATTTGGCTCATGTTTATTTTTTCCGTTCGTGATCCAATCCGCCGCCCCTTTCTCGCGTTAACCTGCCAGCGGAGGTATCTCGACTGGTGAACCACGACGTACGCCGGTTGTTTGTGGAACTCGCGGATGTCACCCGCGAGGAACGGCTGCGCATCCTCAACGAGCGCGCAGTCCCCGAAGCCGTGCGCAATGACCTCGAATCGCTCTTCGCCTTCGACAGCCGGGCGAAGGAACCCGCCGTTTGTGGGGCTTACCGCCTGATGCGTCTTCTCGGAACCGGCGGCATGGGAGAGGTGTACCTCGCCGAACGCAACGATGGCGAGATCGAACAGCGCGTTGCCATCAAGCTCCTCCGCCCCGCCTCCGACCGCCCCGTATTCCGCGAACGCTTCCTCCGCGAACGCCAGTTACTGTCTTATCTCCACCATTCCTCCATTGCCCGCATGCTCGACGCCGGGCATACCGGGGACGGCAGGCCCTACCTTGTAATGGAGTACGTCGAAGGCGCACGGATCGACGAGTATTCTGCCGGGCTCAGCATGCCCGGCACTCTGAGACTTTTCCTCCAAGTCTGCGACGCCGTCTCGCATGCCCACCGCCACCTGATTGTCCACCGCGATCTGAAGCCATCCAACATCCTTGTCAACGCCAGCGGTCAGCCCAAGCTACTCGATTTCGGCATTGCCAAACTCCTCGACACAGACAACGACGAGACCCGCACCGTCGACCGCATGCTCACCCCAAACTACGCTAGCCCGGAGCAGACTCGCGGCGATGTCCAGACTACCGCCACCGACGTCTACTCCCTCGGGGCCGTCCTCCACCGTCTCCTCACCGGCTTGCCCCCATGCGCCGCCGGGGACCGGCTCGCCGGCCTTCCCCGCGACGTCGAGCACATCCTGCGTAAAGCCCTTCGCGAGGAACCCGAACACCGCTACGCCTCCGTCGATGCCTTCGCCGCCGACATCCTCGCCTACCTCGAATCGCGTCCCGTGGCCGCCCGCGCCGGCGATGCCTTCTACCGCGTGCGCAAGTTCGCCCGCAGATACCGTGCTCCGCTCATCGCCGCTTCTCTCGTCCTGGTGAGCCTGCTTGCCGGCATTCAGATCGCCAACTATCAGCGCACTCTCGCCCAGAAGCGTTTTAAACAGGTGCGCCAACTCGCCAACCGCGTGCTGGAACTCGATCAAGCCGCCGGCGGTTCGCACAGCTCCGCCCGCGCCCGCAAAGAGATCGTCGCGCTCTCCAAGGAATACCTGGAAACCCTCGGCGAAGAAGCCCGCGGCGACAAAGACTTGGCCCTCGAAGTGGGCGAGGCCTATTCCCTGCTCGCCCGCACCCAAGGCGTCTCCGTCACCGCCAATCTCGGCCAGCATCGCGAGGCCGAAGCCAGCCTCCGCAAGGCGCGCGCCTTCGTCCAGCCTGTGCTGGAAAAAGAACCGAACCACCGCCGGGCACTCCTAACCGCCGCTCGCATCCATCACGACCGCATGATTCTCGCCGAAACCGAGCGCCGCCGCGATCAGGCCCTCTTAGAGGCCGCCAAATCGGTCGAATACCTCGACCGCCTCCTGGCCAGAGCTGATGTCCGCGATTCCGAGCGCGAGGCAGCCTCGGAGATCCTCTACCATGCCGGCTTGGCCTACAAGAACCTCGACCGCGGGCAGGACGCCATCCGCTTCGTCCGCCGCTCCATCGATACCGCTCGAACAATGGCTGACGGACGCCAGCGCATGTGCATCGGCTGGAGTCTCATGGCCGACCTTCTGCGTATCACCGGAGACCTCGAAGGTGCGCTCAACGCCATTCGCCAGGCCAGAGCCGAATTGGGACAGGCTCACTTCACCAGCGAACAGAGCCGCCGCCACGCCCTTTTCACCGTCCTCTTTCGAGAAGGCCGCATCCTCGGCGCTTCCAGCGGCATGAGCCTCCGCCGCACAGCGGAGGCCATCCAGGTCCTCGAAAAAGCGTTCACCCTCACCGAAGAGTGGACCCTCAGCGACAGCGAAGACGCCTGGAGCCGCCTCTCCCTCGCCCCCGTCGGCCGCGAACTCGGCATGATGCTCCGCGACAGAAACGCCGCCCGTGCCCTCGACTACTACGACCGCACCCTCCGCCGCGTCGCCGAAGTCCGTGACAACACCGAGGCCCGCCGCGTCGAAGTCGAACTCCTCTCCGGCTCCGCCTACGCGCTCCGCCGCCTGGGCCGCGTTTCCGAGGCCAAGGCCCGCCTCGATGACGCTTTCCGCATCATGGGGGAAACCGGCGATTACCCCGCGGACCGCATCACGCCTCATCAGCAGACCGATGCCGCCATGCGTGCGCTCGCAGACCACTACGCTGAAACCGGAGAACTCCATCGCGCTCAGTCCATCTACCGCGAACTCCTCGCCAAAATGACCGCCGCCAATGCCGACCCCGAAAGCGATCTCCGCCATGCCGTCGCCTTCTCCACTCTCTACACTTCCATGTCCGCCCTCGAAGGTCTCGCCGGGCTCGACAGCCGCAGCGACTCCATGCTCGCCGCACGTGCCGCCCTCTGGCGAAACTGGGAACGCAAAATGCCAGGTAACGGCTACGTCCGCCGCGAACTCGAATCCGCCCAACTCGCCATGCGCCGTTAGGTCTTATCCCAGCAACTCGGCGGTCTCCCGTAACCGCTCCACCGCCTCTTTCTGCCCCAGCGCGTACACCGACTCGAACAGCGGCGGCGTCACCTTCTGCCCCGTTACCGCTATCCGCACCACCGTGAACACTGCGCCGGCCTGCAACCCAAGTTGCTCACCCATCCCGCGCAACGCCGCTTCGATCGACGGCGTATCGAACGTCTCCATCGCCCCCATCGCCTCCGCCGCGCGCAGACAAATCTCCTTCGCCTTCGCCGCGTCCATTCCCTTCTTCAACATCGACGCCATATCCCGCTCGATCTTCGCCTGGAATAGAAACTGCACCAGCGGGATCGCATCGGGCAGCAACTCCAGCCGCTGCTGGATGTGCGGCACAATCCGCCGCAGTTTCTCACCGTCCACCGCCAATCCCGCACCCGCCAGAAACGGACGCAGCCGTCCCTCCAGATCCTCTGCCGCCAGCGCCCGGATATACATGCCGTTCATCCACTTCAGCTTCTCGTAACTGAACACACCCCCCGCATTGTTCACCCTATCCAACGTGAACCGCCTCGTCAGTTCCTCCATCGAGAAAATCTCTTGCTGCTCGCCTTCCCCCGGAGACCATCCGATCAAAGCCATGAAGTTCAATATCGCTTCCGGCAGATAACCCGCCTCGCGAAAAGAGCTCAGAAAAGTAGCCCCATGCCTCTTGGAGAGCTTCTTGCCATCCGTCCCCAATACCGGAGGCAGATGCGCGAACACCGGCGCCTCCCACCCCAACGCCTCGAACAACAACAAATGCAGCGGCGCCGTGGACAGCCATTCATCGGCCCGCAGCACATGCGAGATACGCATGTCGTGATCGTCTACCACCGTGGCCAGGTGATACGTCGGGAAGTTGTCGCTCTTCAACAACACCGGATCCCGCAGAATTATCTGGTCCCACCGCACTTCACCCTTCACTGCATCGGCCAGCACAACCGCCCGGTCCGCTGGAATCTTGAACCGCACCACATGCGGAACATCGGCCGCCACATTCCGCTCGCGGCAATAACCCGAATAACCCACCATTTCCTTCCGCGCCGTTTGCTCCTCGCGCTCTTTCTCCAACCGCTCCGACGTGCAGTCGCAGCGGTACGCCACGCCCAGCCGGATCAATTCTTCCGCCGTCTCCTTGTACCGCCCCAGCCGTTGGCTCTGCACATACGGAGCCGCCGCACCGCCGATCCCAAAGCCCCCCTGGTATCCTTCATCTGCACGAGCAATCTCCTCATCCGACGGGCCCTCGTCAAAGTGCAGCCCTACCCAGCTCAAGTCTTCAATCAGCGATTGAATCGCTCCCGGCACCAGCCGCGTGCGATCCGTATCGTCGATACGAAGAATCGCCTTGCCGCCGTGATGATGGGCAAACAGAATCTCAAACAGTGCGGTGCGCACGCCCCCGATATGCAGAAGCCCCGTTGGGCTCGGAGCGAAGCGCGTTCGAATTTCAGGCATCCCTTCATTATGAAGGAGCCCGCCCGTCCGCTTCAGAAAATGTACTTCGCCGACACCTGCAGGATCCGTCCCGATCCCGCGCTCTGCACCCGCCCGAACGCCGGCGAGGTCAGCGTCGCATTCGGATCCCCGAAGTTCGCCTTGTTCGGCAGGTTGAACGCGTCAAACCGCAACTGCACTCGATGCTCCTCCACCAGCCGGAAACTCTTCGACAGCGACGTATCCATCCCGAACGCCCCCGGCCCTGAAATAATGTTCCGCCCCGAGTTGCCGAACGTCAGCGCTCCGTTCGGCTGAAAGGCGCCCGTATGGAAATACCGCGCCAGCCATTCGTCCCGCCCGCGCCCGCTCCCCAGCCGCCAGTCGCCCACCACGTTCGGACGGTCGTTGCCAACCCCGCTCAGCGAATTGTCCCTTCCCGACACCACCGTGAACGGACTCCCGCTGGTCGCCACCAGGATCGCCCCCAACTCCCATCCCCCCAGCAACCGCGCATACCACTGCGGGCCGTTCCACACCGGCAGCCCGTACAGGAACGACGTCGCCCACCGGTGCCGCACGTCCTCGTCAATCCGCCCCCGTTCCGCCTTCCGGTCGAGCGGGTTCTGATACGACTGCTGCGAGAGCTGCGCGAACGCGTTATACGACCAGTCATCGATCGCCTTCGCCCACGTATACGAGCTGCTGATCGTAAACCCGCGGCTGAAGCGTTTCTGCAACTGCGCCTGTAACGCGTTGTAGGCCGAATTGCCCATCGTGCTCAACTGCCCGATGCTTGTGTAGTTCGGCGCGTAAATGCGCCGCGCGTTCGTATTCCCCGTCGTTGCACCGGCAACCAGTTGCGCCACGTTCAACTCGCGCAACTGCGGAAGCTTGTGCCCCACATTGCCCACATACGATGCCTCAACCATGTAATTGCCGCCTAATTGCTGCTGAATGCCGAAATTGTAGTTAAATGTGTATGGAATCCGCAGGTCCGGATCGTACGACTTCGGAATCGAGACCGGCAGCACGAACCTCGCGTTCGAGGCATCCACCGTGAACGGGAACGGATTCGTCGTCCCGCGATACGGCGCGCTAAGCTGGGTCACGTCCCGGTTCACCACCAGTCCGAACGGCTGCGGCGCCAGTACACCACCCGCCATCTCCGCCGTCAGCGGCTCATAGAACGCGCCGAAACTCGTTCGCACTGCCGTCCGCCCGTTGCCGAACACGTCCCACGCAATCCCCAACCGCGGCCCGAAATTGTTGCGGTCCGCCCGGTAGGGATACGCCGCATCCCCCGGAAACACCGTGCCCACCGGAGCCGTCGGGAATCGCGTCGACCGCGCCCCCGCCACGAAGCTCGTCAGTTTCCCGTATTGTTCTTCCCACGCCGGAAACGATTCCCACCGCAGCCCCAGATTCAGCGTCACGTTCCGCCCCACCTTCCACGCATTCTGCGCATACAGCCCGATCACCGTGTACCGCTGGTCCGTATCGAGCGGCGATGCCTGCTGCATCGACCGCGCCCGCCCCAGAAGAAAATCCGCCAGCGCATCCCGCGACTGCGTCCCATCGAAGCGGAATAGCCCGCCCGTATTGTTGTTATCGCGGTACAAGAAACGGTTTCTCTGCACATCCGCCCCAAACTTCCACTGGTGCTTTCCCGTCAGCCACGTCAGACTCTCCGACATGTCCAGATTGTCCGAAAGCCGCTGCCGGTCCCGCCCCGGCGACAGCGTGAATCGGCCCGTCGTCTCCAGCCGAGGCAGCGTCACCGCCCCGCCCGCATGCACGAAATCCGAGCCCCCCAATTCCACCAGCGTCTGCCTCACGGTGTTATTTTCCAGATAATTGAACCGCGTGTAGGTAATGCGAGCCGTATTGAGCACCGTGGGCGCGAAGGTGTGAGTGTCCTCCACCGTGGCCGTTTGCATTCGCAGCGAATTCTCGAACGGGCTATACCCGGAAAACGCGCTGCCCTGCGGAAAATTATCGGCCCCTGCGTTGTTGTCGACAAAATACCGTATGTTGAACCGGTTGCTGTTGCTCACCACCTGGTCCAACCGGGTGAGAAACTGGTTCCCATCCGTCGGGCGGCTCACCTGCGTCTGGTACGCACCATTCGGCCGGTTGGCCTGCGGATTGTATTGTTGCAGCACCTTCACCGCCGCCGCATCGAAGCGGCTCACCGGAATCTGCGCATTCGGGAACAAAGCCCCCGACAGTGGATCGCGCACGCCCCCATTCACCCGCGCAAAATTCCCGCTCATCTCCTCCGCCGTCGCCGGAACGGAAACCCCCGAAACCTGGTCCTCCCTGATACGCAACCCTTGATAAGAGAAAAACCAAAAACTCCGGTTCCGCCCGTTGTACAGCTTCGGCAGCCACACCGGCCCGCCGCCCGTGACCCCGAACTGATGGAACCGCAGCTTCGATACCTGCGGCAAAAAGAAACTGCGCGCATCCATCGAATCGTTGCGCACAAATTCCCACGCGCTCCCGTGCAGGTCATTGGTTCCCGATCTCGTCACTCCGCTCACCACCGCCGCCCCACGCCCATATTCTGCCGGCGTCCCCACCGTCGCCACCTTGAACTCCTGCAGCGCATCCGGAGGCGGCAGCCCCAACCCTTGGCCCCGATGAAAATACGCCAGCGATCCGCCGTCCAACAGGATGTTCACTCCCGTCTGCCGCCCCCCATTCAAACGCATCGTCTGCTGCCCAAACGATGGCCGGATCGTCGTGCCGATGTCGTTCACCCCCGGAATCAGCCGCACCAGATCCAGTGCGTTTCGCCCGTTCAGCGGCAGGTCGCGCACCCGCCGGTCATCCACCAGCATCCCGTGCACCGCGCTCCGCGTGTCCACCTGCGGAGCCTCCGAGCGCACCTCCACCGTCTGGCTGGTCTCGCCCAACTCAAGCGCGAAGTCCACTCGCACATTCTGTAACGCGCTTACCGTCAACTCGCGCCGCTCCGCCGTGCGGAAGCCCGCCGCCGTCGCCGAGAGCGTGTACGTGCCCACCGCCAGCAGCGGCGCCACGTACTCCCCGGCCTCATTCGTCGTGGCGCTCTTCCGTTCCCCGGTATTCTGGTTCGTAATGGCGATTTCCGCCCGCGGCACGCGCGCCCCCGTAGCGTCGCTCACCACGCCCGCAATTTCACCGGTGGGGCTTTGCGCCCACGCAGCCGTCATCCCAAACACGATCAGCGCAACACGCATGAGAGCCTCCTTCACAAGCCTCAGCCTCTACTTGGCGCGGTACCCCCGCCACACATACTCCAACGCCAGCGGCAACGTCTGTGCCTTCACCGCCCGGTCGCAATGCCCCGCGTTCTTCGCAAATACAAACTGGTACGGGTACCCTTTATCGGCAAGCACCTTCGCCATCCGCTCATTCGCCAGCACCCAGTCATGGTAGGCGTCCCGCGTATTCAAATTGTCCCGGTCGCTGATGTGCAGCCACAGCCGCAGCGGCTTCTTCGGGCTATTCGGAATGATCGTCTCGTGATAATCCCACGCCCCATGCGGCGTTTCCGGATTGTACGGCCATTGCTGATAGACGAAGGTCCCCGAATAGCTCAGCACCCTGTGATATAGATCCGTCCGGTACCACGCCATTGAAAGCGCCGCCGAGCCCCCGGAGCTGCATCCCATCGTCGCCCGCGCCTCGGGATCGCGCGTCAACTTTACGTTGAACTTGCTCTCCACCAGCGGCAGCACTTCCGTCTCCACAAACTCCGCATATTTCCCCGACATCGTGTCGTACTCCAAGCCGCGCTGGCTCCCCTGCGCATCGCCGCTCCCGTTCCCGATCGAAATCGCGATCATCGCCGGAACCCGCTTCTGCGCAATCAGGTTGTCCAGCGCCGTAAACAGCATACGGTCCGGTCCGTCCGCCCCTACGATGAACGGAGCCACCGTGCCCGCCACATACTGCCGCGGCACATACACCGCCACCTTGCGCGTGTACGGCGCCGGGTAGCTGTCCACAATCAATTTGCCCGGATCGGTCGGATCCGGCTGGCCGAACGTCCCCGGCCGCCGCGCGATGCCCGGGTACATCTTGCTGTCCTTCGATTCCATCGTGAACTCATGCACCTCACCCTGCGGCACGCCTTCCTGCACGGTCATCTCCGGAGCCGCCGGATGCGTCGGCCCGATAATGAAGTTGCCATTCTCCCGCGGCGACGGCACCTGCCCGTCCGGCAGTTCCTTCGCTTTCACATAGCCCGGCGTGTTCGGATCGCGCGTCGGCGGCGGCGTGCGCACGCGTCCCTTCTGCACGCCAGCGGGCGCAGGCCCGGGTGCCGGCTGCTGTGCCGCAAGCAACCCAAGTATCGCAAACAATGTCAGCAATGGTCGGAGCATTCCCCAGATCTTATCGCAATCCGCCGCCCTGCTGTATCCTGGCAGCATGCCTCCATCGCGCCGGGATTTTCTCGCCTCTGCGGCCGCGGCCGTAAATCCGCCCAAGCCCGCCCGGTTGCTGGTGGTCACTGGAGGCCACACCTTCGACAAACGCTTCTTCGACCTCTTCTCCAACCACCCCGAATGGAAATGGGAGCACCGCGAGCACGCCCCACGGTCATCAAGCACAGTCTACGCCCAGCCGGTCGCCAAAGATTTCGATGTCGTCGTCCTCTACGACATGCCGAAGAAAATCACGGAACAGGAGGAGCACAATTTCCTCGATCTATTCCGCCAAGGCAAGGGAGTCGTGGTCCTGCATCATGCCTTGTGCAGCTACCAGAACTGGGATACCTACAACCAGATCACCGGCTATCGCATGCGCGACAAACCCGACGGCGCACTTCCGGCCTTCACCTTCGTGCACGACGTCCACTTCCCGCTCCAGCGCCTCGCAGCCCAGCATCCTGT
This sequence comes from Bryobacterales bacterium, assembly GCA_016789755.1. Lineage (GTDB taxonomy): Bacteria > Acidobacteriota > Terriglobia > Bryobacterales > Bryobacteraceae > CADEFT01. The sequence goes on along the minus strand of JAEUQG010000169.1, from coordinate 7,987 downwards.
CCTCCAGGACGTGCCCGATTTCGATGTCTTCGACGAAACCTACGGCCGCGTCTTTCTCGAAGGCGGCAGTCAGCCCCTCATGGTCACCAACAACGCTACCAGCATGCCCGTTGTCGTCTGGACCCGCACCTTCATGCTTTCCCGCCTGGTGATGATTCAGCCCGGCCACGGTCCGCAAATCTTCGCCAATCCCCACTACCGCCGCCTGCTCTCGAATGCCGTCAGGTGGGTAGCGCCCCGATGATCCTCCTGCTCGCCCTCGCCCTCTTCGACGGGCTTTCGTTCCAAGGTTGGCAACCCGCAGCCGGCCTCCCCCATAACGGTTCCTGGCGCATCGAGGACGGCGCCATCGCCACCGGCAAACCGAGCAGCGGCCGCCATGATTTGCTCAGCACCGCAGTCCCTGCCGATTTCGACCTCTCGTTCGAATACAAACTTGCCCCGGGCGCCAATACCGGCCTGAAATACTTCGTGCGCCATTCCCTCTTCTATGAGGCAGGGCTCCCCGACTTCGCCCGCGGCGCCGCCGCCATCGGTCCTGAACTCCAACTGGTCGACGACGAAAGCCCCGAAGTCCCCAAACCCGATCAAAAAACCGGAGCTCTCTACGGGCTCCTCGCCCCCGATAAGCCTGCCCACGCCCCCGCCGGCCAATGGAACCACGCTCGCATCCTCTGCCGCTCTCTCATCTGCGAGCACTTCATCAACGGGCAGCGTCTCCTCCGCGTCGATTTCACCTCCCCCCAAATGCGCGACAAAGCTCTCGCCCTCGCCTCCTCCCCCGGCGCCACCATCAGCGCCGCCGGAGCCGTCGCCGTGGCACACCTCAAACCCGGCCCTGCCGCCATCGCCTTACAGCACCACAACGGCAATGCCTGGTTCCGCAATATCAGCGTGAAAGCCGCCGCCACCCGTTGACATCGTCCGGCGGCGGCATTCCTCATCGGCGCAACCTGCGCGTTCTCGCTCCCGCTCTTACGATGCCGAAGCGCTCATCGCGTTCACCATGCGCACCGTCTGCGAAGGCTCCGGCGCCGGATAGCCCGCCTCGCCGAACGCTTCCCGAATCGCTTTGTTCGTGTCGAAATACACCTGCCAGTAATTGTCCGTGTGCGTGTACGGCCGAACCGCCAGCACCGGCCCCACCAGGTTGAACTGCAGGATCTCCACATCCGGCCCAGGTGCTTCCACTACGTTCGGAATCCGAGCCACCCGTTCCTTCAACAACTTGATCGCCGCATTGTGATCCACCAACCCGTTCAGTTGCGCCACCAGGTCCACCCGGCGGTAAGGCTGCGCCGAATAGTTCTGTATCGTATCGCTGAAAATCTTGTTATTCCCCACATACGTCAATACGTTGTCCGGAGTGATGATGCTTGTAACGAAGAGTCCGATCTGCTTCACCGTCCCCGTTTGCCCACCTGCGCTGATGAAATCCCCCGTCTTGAACGGACGCAGGATGACCAGAAACACCCCCGCCGCGAAATTCGAGAGCAATCCCGCCCATGCCGCGCCGATCGCGATACCCGCGGCAGCTAGCAGTGCGGCAAACGAAGTCGTTTCCACTCCAAAATAGCCGAGAATCGCCACCACAAGCACAATGTTCAACAACACGGCGATGGTAGACGAAATGTAGCTCAACAGCGTCGGTTCCAGATGCTGCCGCTCAAGTGCTCGGGACACCATCGCAACCGCGAAACCAACCAGCCAGCGCCCAATCATATACAGCACCAGGGCGCCCAGCACCTTGAATCCTACCTGCGTCGCGGTAGCAACCGCGGAATCGAGAAGTTTGGTGTAATCCACTGGAAAAGAAATCCTCCTGTCCGTTTATCAATTATGGTCAAAAACGAGCAGGAGGCAAGAGGAAAATGGACCGCCCCGCGCCGGCCCCTATTGAAACATCGTCCCCAACTGGCGCATCAGCAGCAGCACCGCCGGCCCCAGAGTCACTACCAGAATCGCCGGAAAGATCAGAAAGAAGACCGGAAAAACCATCTTGACCGTTAACTTGCGTGCCGCTTCCTGCGCCTTCTGCCGGTACCGCACCCGCAAGTACTTCGAATGCTGCCGCAATGTCGGCGCCAGGCTCGATCCGAACCGGTCACTGTCCAGAAGCAGCGCGCATACCTTGCGGATCTCGGACTCGCTGTTGCGCTCCGCCATGTGCCGGATCGATTCCGCGCGGCTCTTGCTCGCCCGCGTCTCCAGATACACCGTCAGCAGTTCGTTCGACAGGTCTGGCGAAAATTTCTGCAAACCCCGGCTCGCCAGCAACATCGCCTGATCGAGCGATTGCCCCGCTTCCAGGCTCATCACCAGCAGATCGAGCGCCGGCGGAAGCGCACGCCGCAACCGGTCATTGCGCGATGAAATCAGATGGTCCAGAAACCGCTCCGGAATCAAGAACCCCAGTCCAAGCCCACAGGCAAGCGCCGTCACAATCGCCGCCGCATCGCTCTGTTTCTGCAATGCCAACACCAGAAACAGAAATCCGATCACCGCCCCGCTGGAATATTTCAGTCCGAAATACGAAGTGATCGCCGCTGCCGACCGGTACCCCGCCAGTCCCAGCCGCTTCTGTGTCGCGCCACGCGTGGACTCCGACGACGGCATCGACTCCCCAATCGAATGCAGCATCCCCACAAAGGACGCCCGCACCCCTCCCGCCTTCGGCTCGCCGGCCACCAGCAGATCCAGCGCCTCCCTCGGATCCTCTTCCTCCTCCCGCCGCGCAACCGCTATGTACCCGATCGCCGACACCGCGGTCAGAATCACCAGGAAGAACAGCGCCATGATCGCCGTAGGGTTCATAACTTGATGTCCACCAGTTTCTTGATCACAAAGTGCGCGGCAATCACGCCGAGCACCGCCCCTGTGACCATCTTCCGCCCTATGTCTTCGGTGAACAGCGGATCGAGGAATGACGGATTCACGTAAAACATGAAACCCGTAATCACCACCGGAAGCGCCGATAGAATATACCCCGCCATCCTCCCCTGCCCCGACATCGCCCGTACTTCTCCCCTCAGCGCCGATGCCTCACGCATGTTCTCGGAAAGCTTCTCCAGCACCTCGCTCAGGTTCCCGCCCGACTTGCTTTGCATCTGCACCGCGGCCACGAAAATACACACTTCCTGCATCGGAAGCCTCTCCGCCAGGTTCTCCAAGGCGCTCTCCCATGGCGACCCCAAGGCCCCCTCGGCGAACGTCCTCTTCAGTTCCTTGCCCAGCGGATTGGGAGTTTGCGACGCCACGTGATCCAACGCACCGGCAAAGGGGTGCCCCGCGCGCAACGCCCTGGCCAGCGATTCCAGAGCGTCCGGAAACTGCTCTTCGATCTTCTCCCAACGCCTTGCTTTCCGTTTCCCGATGTAGAAATACGGGCCCATCCCCGCCAACACACCCAGAATGGCCAGCCCCCAAAACGGCAGCCACGGAATCTGGCTCAAGATCGCCCAGGCCACTGTCGCCGCCACCAGCATCGATAGCGTCGTCCGGCCCACCGTCCAATCCATGTCCGCTTCGCCCAGCGTCCGCTTCACCCGCTCCACTAGGTTGAACCGCTCCAGAACCCAAGCCCACACCGAAATCGAACTGACCTCGGCATCGCGCCGTAGCAACGGCGAATCGTCGTATTCGTAGAATCTCGGTACTGCCGCCGGTTCTTCCGACTCCTCGGCCTCCCCGCTGCGACGATCCATCACCATTCGTGCCACCCACACCGCCGCCGCAGCCAGGGTGAACGTGGCCAGAAACACCAGAATTGCCGTTGGCAGCGCCATATCCCGCTAGTTCCGAATCAGTTTCGGTGTCACCAGGACCACCATTTCCCGTTTCCCCTCGGCCTGTTTCTCGGGAAAGAGCTTCTCCCACAGAGCCGCCGTGCTTCCAGCCTCGGCCAATCCTCGCACCAGAAAACTCTGCCCGTCAGCGATCTCGATCTCCGTCTCCACGCTGCGCGTCCGCAACCCATCGGCTCCCGGCGTGGTCACCTGCGGACTCACCTTCAGCCGCATCCTCCCGTCCGATTGCGTCGATGGCGCAAACCGTATTCGCAACGCCGCCCCGGAGCGTTCCGCGTCCAGCGCCCACTGCGTCCCTGCTTCCGTCCTCAAACCGCTTTGCACCTGAGAGCTGCTCACCACGTCCAGCGTCTTCTGCGCGCGCAATTTCGCCACCGACCGCTGCAGTTCCTCGCCCGGCCGGAACGCCGCAACGTCCAGCATCCCACCTTTCCCTCTCTCCCGAAGCTGCGCCTCCAGTTGCGCCACCGCTTCGTCCCCAGCGCTCGCCACCTGCACCAGAAACTCGACATGCTTCACCGGCCGTTGTTGCTGCACCGCAGGCGTGCCGGCCGCAGCCCCTGCCGCCCGCTGCACAACATTGCCCAATCCCGCCGCGGCGCTCCGCTCGGTCTTGCTATCCACCGGGTTCCGCAACGCGATCCGGATCTTCGCCGTCGAATCCGCCAGTCCCAGCATCGATGCCTCTTTCGGCGTCGCCAGCATCGTGATCACCTGCCCCGCCCCGCGGCCCATCTGCGAGTCGCGCGGCACCGTCAGCACCCGCATGTTCTCCAGCAGCGTCCGCAATTGCGGCTCGTTGCCGCTGCTCGTCTGCACGTGGCCCACCACATGAATATCGATGCGGTGCCCTGGACGCAACATCGCCATCACTCCCGCCGAATCCTGCACCGTGATCGACACCGCCCTCATCCCGTCCGGAATCCCCATCGATCCGCCGTCCACCGGCCCGCCGCCCTTCGAGGCGAGCTTCGCCCGCGTCACTAACTCGTTCGCTTCCAGCGAATCCACCACAACCTGCCCCGCCGCCTCTTCCACTTTGCTGAACGCCCCGGCCGGCAGCGCCGGCAAGGACCACGGAACACGCTTCAGTTGGTCTGCTTTCAGCACTGCTCCCCCCGCCACGGCTTCCGCCGCCACCAGCACATGGGCCTGGGCCGGCGGCGTGGCTGTCGCGGAGTTCAACTTCCCCACAAACAACCCATAGAAAATCCCCGTCGACAGAATGGCGACGATGAATGCAACTCCGAATAATGGTACTAGGCTCTTCTTTTTGGCAGACACAAGTACGGCTCGCTCCAATCTCCTATCGGCAGCAACCTCTGGGGACGTTAGCTTCCGATCGCTACAATCGGCACCGGCGGCATGCCCTTTCCCGCCCCGTCTGGATCTCCATTCCTCTTGAAAACAATGGGGTTCCTCGCACAGCGAGTTCCTCGGGGCAGAATTCCCCGCCGCAACTGAGGTCGTCAAACGCCCGCACAGGCCGGGGCGTGGCCCCCAGCATGTGCAGGAACTCCTGTGCCGCAGCTAGACCCGGCGCGTTGTGCGGGCGAGTTCCTTAGACGCCTTGTCCATGCCGTGGAAAAAATCCGTTACGCAAGGCCGCTCGTTTACCTGGATGCGAAAACCGGCCCCCAGGGTGTTAACATCGCCTCGAGCGCCAACGTTGTGATGGATGCCCGCAACCAACCGGAACACAGGAAAGGAACCCTATGAGCGAAAAGGTCATGATCGCCATCGTCATGGTGGCGCTGTTCACCGCCGTCTCCTACATTGTCAAGAACATCGTCACGGCCATCCAAAGGTCCAAGCGCGACCGCTACATGGCGGAGGTCTCCACGAAACTGGTGGACAAACTCGGCGCCGCTCCGGATGTGATGTCCTTCGTCGACAGCGAAGCCTACAAAACCCTGCTGGGCGAGCAAACGACGGGGCGTGGGCCGTTTGTGTCGCGAGTGCTGAATTCGTTGCAAACCGGGTTGGTGCTGCTGTTTGGGGGGATGGGGCTGTTTGCTGCCTCCAACTTCGGAGGCGACCCGGATTTCCAAGTGTTCACAAAGACCACAGGGGCCATCGTGATGGCTACTGGGACGGGGATGGCTCTGTCGGCGGCGTGGAGCTACTTCCTCCTGAAAAAATGGGGGTTCCTGAACGGGAACGCGAAGTGAACCAGCCTCCATTCGCCCTCACCCGGGAGCAATTCCAGGACCTCTACGGCGAAACCGCGCGGCCCCTCAAGTCGTACCTCCTACGGCTGACGCAGAACGCGGCGGTCGCCGATGAGGTCCTGCAGGAGGCCTACTACCGGTTTCTTCGCGCGGAATTGCCGGAACTGGGTCCGCGCGAACGGAAGAATTATCTCTTTCGGATTGCCACCAACCTGGTGCGCGATCTGTACCGGGGGAAACTGGAGACATCGCTGCCGCTGAGCGAAGCCGCGCGGACGTCGACCAGTCCGCACTTGGACCACACGCCGCTGAAGGAAGATCTGGGAAGAGTGTTGGATACGCTGAAGCCCCGCGAGCGGGAACTGGTCTGGCTGGCGTATGTGGAAGGGTCGAGCCACCGCGAAATCGCGCAGATCATGGGGCTGCGGGAAGTCAGCATCCGGCCGATGCTGTTCCGCGTTCGCCAGAAACTGGCGGACCTGCTCAGGTCGATCGGCTATTGCGAGAGGATGGTCTTATAAATGGATACCTGTCCCCAGGAACATGCCGTTGCCGCGGCGATCCGCGCCGGAGCGTTGCCGGACGATCTGGCCGGCCACGCAGCCTCTTGCCGGGTGTGCGCCGAAGCCCTGCTGATCGCGTCGTTTCTGCATTTGCCAGAGGAGGAAGCCCCGGTTCCGCCGGCGTGTCTCGTCTACCGAAGGGCGGAATTGCGGGCGCGCCGCGAACAGGCGGAACGGGCGCTGCGCCCGGTGCGGGCCATGGAGATTGCCGCAATGGTCCTGCTCTGTGTTCTGGCCCTCGCGCTGGGGGTTATTTCCGGTTCGCTGGTGCTGCCGGCGCTCGCTGCCGGTTTTCTGGCGACGCTCGGGGTTGCCGGATGGGCGCTGCGCGCCTACCTGGGTTGAAGATCCCGAAAAGCGGCGGTCACTGAATTGCACCACCTCACGGAGGAGGTCAGAATGAGCGCCGGAACCGCCGCCGCCCACTCCTGTTATTCACTCACCGTTCCGCAGTTGGATCAACTGCTCTCCGAGCTTCGGAATCAAGGCTATCTCACCATCGGGCCAACACTTGGCGATGGGGCCATCGTCTACGACGAGATCCGTTCGACGAAGGACCTGCCCAAAGACTATGCCGATGAGCAGGAGGCCGGAACCTATCGCCTGCGCAAGAATGCGCAGGGTTATTTCGCGTATATCACTCCCGTTCAGTCCGCAAAGCAGTATTTGCATCCCCCCCGGCAGCACATGTGGGAGGCCGTTAAGGACACCGAAGGATTTCATATCCTGCAAAATGCCCCCTCTAATACCCGCTATGCGTTCCTCGGATTGCGTCCTTGCGAACTGAAGGCCATTGCCGTTCAGGACAAGGTGTTTCTGGGCGGCCCCTTCTCCGCTCACCACTACAAGGCGCTGCGGGAGGGTATATTCACCATCGTTGCCCAGTGCACACGCGCCGGGGCCACTTGCTTTTGCCACTCGATGGGCTCCGGCCCGGCGGCGGAAAGCGGATTCGACATCGCGCTCACGGAGTTCGCCGCCGAGGCATCCTTCTTCGCCCAACCGGGCAGCGCGCGGGGCGAAACGTTGCTCCAGGCGATAGGCGCCGCCCCAGCCGGGGAAAGCATGGCCGCCGCGGCGAGCGCCATACAGGCCGAAGCGGCCACGCAGATGGGCCGCCGCCTCGACCCGGAAGACCTTCCCAAACATCTGTCCTCCTCCTATTCGAGCCCGCGCTGGGAGCAGATCGCCCGCCGCTGCCTCAGTTGCGGCAATTGCACCATGGTTTGCCCCACCTGCTTCTGCACGAACGTCGAGGATACCGCCAGTCTGACCGGGGATCACGCCGGACGCTGGCAGCGTTGGGATTCCTGCTTTACCAGCGAGCTTTCCTACATCCACGGAGGCGTCGTCCGCAAATCCACGGCCTCGCGCTACCGCCAATGGTTGCTGCACAAGCTCTGCACCTGGCACGAACAATTCGGCGAATCCGGCTGCGTCGGCTGCG
>JAEUQG010000147.1 GCA_016789755.1 Bryobacterales bacterium | reverse complement strand
GCCGATCTGGATCCTTGAAGATAGCCATGCCTAGTACAGATTGAACCATCCCGCTAAGAATAAGACAACAGCCGCATAGACACCGGCCATCAGGTCGTCGGCAACGATTCCGAGTCCGCCGTGAAGACCCTCGAGCCAGCGCACCGGCTGCGGCTTCCAGATGTCGAACAAACGGAACAAGAGGAATGCCAGTGCGATACTCTTCCAGTTCAGCACAGTTGCGCCCGCAATGGCGATCCAGGCGCCGAGGACTTCATCGACGACGATGATTTGGGGATCTTCCAGTCCTTTTTCGGCGGCAACGCGGCCGGCGGCCCAGATGGAGGGCAAGGTGAGGAGGACAGTGGGGAGCAACATCCAGACAGGAGGGCCCTGGACGGTATGGAGCCAGAGCCAAGCGAAGGGGAGGGCTCCCAGGGCGCCGGCGGTTCCTGGGGCTTTGGGGCTGAAGCCGCAGCCGAACCATGTGGCGAGGATGATGGCGAGGGGATTATTTTTCATCCCGGTCCGCGTCAGGGGTAACGGAGATGGGGGTGGAGATGACGAATTTTTCACTGGCCCAATCGCCGAGGTCGATCAATTTACAGCGCTCCGAACAGAACGGCATGAAGGGTTCGCCGAAGCGCACTTCCTTTTTGCAGTGGGGGCACTTCATAGCCGTTGCCGGGCGGCCTCCGGGGAGCTTTTGAGGATAGGGAACAAGGGGGCGGCGGAGGAGACGATGTCTTTGGGCGTCTCATCGATGAGCCCGCCGATGAGGTCGTAATCGTGGGCTTCGGTGACGCGCATGCGGCGGATCTGGCCGGGCTTCATGACGGTGCCGTTATCGTCGTTGATGTAGCACACGCCATCGATTTCCGGGGCTTGCGAGCGCATGCGCGCTTCCCACAGCATGTCGGTTTCCTGAGACGGGCCTTCGAGCAATACGTCCACTTCCTGGCCGACCATCTTGCGGTTGCGCGCGGCGGAGATGCGACGCTGCGCGGCCATGAGGCTGCGCTTGCGGTTGTGGATCGTGCGCTTGTCGACTTTGCCGTCGAGATGAAAGCTCTTGCTGGTCTCTTCGTCGGAGTAAGTGAAGACGCCGACGCGATCGAGCTGGGCGGCTTTGACGAACTGGCAAAGCTCCTCGAAATCCTGGCGGGTTTCGCCGGGGAAGCCGACGATGAAGCTGGTGCGGATGGCGACGCCGGGGATGGTGCGGCGGATGCGCTCGAGGAGTTTGAGGAAGATGTCTCCGCTGGCTCCGCGTTTCATTCGCTTGAGCACGTTCGCGGAGGCATGCTGCAAAGGCATGTCGATGTACTTGACGAGGGAAGGCGAGGCGGCGATGGTATCGAGCAGTTTCTGCGTCACCTTGTTGGGGTAGGCATAGAGAAAGCGGATCCATTTTTCATGCGGCGTTTCGATCTGGCCGAGCCGTTCGAGCAGTTGTGCGAGCCCGTCCTTGAGTCCGAGATCTTCGCCATAGCAGGTGGTGTCCTGGCCGATGAGGTTGATTTCGCGCACGCCTTGCGAGAAGAGGCGGGTTGCCTCGGCGACGACGGATTCGAAGCGGCGGCTGCGGAAGGCGCCGCGGAATTGAGGGATGATGCAGAACGAGCAGGGATGATCGCAGCCTTCGGCGATCTTGATATAGGCGTAGTGGCGCGGGGTAGCTTGCAGGCGCGGCGTCGCATCGTGATAGAGATACGGGGCGAGTGGATTGGATTGGGTGGCGGCATCGGCGGGGCCGCAAAGCGAGGCAATGGTTTCGATTTCGTTGGTGCCGATGACGTGGTCGACTTCGGGGATGTTCTTGCGGATGTCGTTGCGGTAGCGTTCGACGAGGCATCCGGCGACGATGAGCTTCCTGGCGGCGCCGGACTTCTTGTATTCCGCCATTTCGAGGATGGTGTCGACGGACTCCTGCTTGGCGGGGTCGATGAAGCTGCACGTGTTGACGACGATGATTTCGGCTTCATCGGGCTGAGACGTGAGTTGGTGGCCGTGGGCGGCCAGTTGCCCCATCATCACTTCCGAGTCGACGAGATTCTTGGGGCAACCGAGACTGACAAAACCTACTTTCAAGTGCTTCTATTCCAGTGGGGGATTTCTACTGCTAGGATAGCAAGCCGGAGCCATTGTGCCGAAACAGGAGCGGAACGGGAGAATCGGCGGGTTCGGACCGGTATGTACGCCGGAACTTCAATTGGTGGGGATTGAATCGGCCGGGCAGATCCGGCAGTTGGGGTGGGAGGAGTGTTTTCATCGCTGGGTGGCGCGGTTTCCGAACCGCATCAATGTCAATGCGGCATATGGGATGATTGCGGCCGAGCAGGGCATCGGCTGGCGGTGCTTGACGGCGGAAGACAAGGCGCGGGCAAAGCGGGTGGTGGAACGGCTGCGGCGCGCTGGAAGGGGCGCCGATGATAGGCTTTGAGAGATGCCCTGGACTTCACTTATGATGCTAGCCGCCGTGTCCGCTTCCGCCGAGGAGTTGTGGAAAGCGACTCCGCTCACTGCCGCCGGGTCGTTTACGGCGGAGATCGAAGGTCCGGCGGTGGACCGGGATGGGAACATCTATGCGGTGAGCTTCGGGCGGAAGCCGACGATCGGGAAGGTGACGCCTGAGGGGAAAGGTGAGATCTTTCTGGAGTTCACGCAAGGATCGCTGGCGAATGGGATACGGTTTGACAAGCGGGGCCGAATGTTCGCGGCCGATTACACCAATCATAATGTGCTGCTGATCGACACACGGATGCGGCAGTTCCGTGTCTTCGCGCATGAACCCAGGATGAATCAGCCCAACGATCTGGCGATAGCGGGGAACGGGATGCTGTATGCGAGCGACCCGAAGTGGGCCGATGGGACGGGGCAGTTGTGGCGCATCGATACGAAGGGACGAGTGAAGCTTATCGCCACGGGGATGGGTACGACGAACGGCATTGAAGTGAGTCCGGACGGGCGAAGGTTGTATGTGAACGAGAGCAAGCAACGCAATGTGTGGGTGTTCGATATCGAGCGGAATGGGGATATCGCGAACAAGCGGCTGTTAATTGCCTTTCCCGATTTCGGGTTCGATGGGATGCGCTGCGACGTGAAGGGCAACTTGTATATCACGCGGCACGGGAAGGGCACGGTGGTCGTGGTGTCAGCGGAGGGGAAGGTGTTGCGAGAGATCGATGTATTGGGGAAGAGTCCGACGAATCTGTGTTTCGGCGGGCCTGACGGGAAGACGATTTACGTGACCGATGCGGATGAGAAACGGCTGGTGCAGTTTCGCGGGGACACGGTGGGATTGGAATGGACGCGCTGGCCGGGGCGGACGGTGAAGTAAGACCAGGCGCAATGCGGTTTGCGGGCACTGCGCCTGAAGCGGGGCTCTCTACTGCCCTATTGCGAACGTCTGCGGGCCAGCAAGGCGGCGAATCCGGCGGCGGCCAATAGCCAGGAAGAGGGCTCGGGAACGCTGCCGTCGGGGCCCTCCACCCATACGTTGTCGAGGAGGAAGGCTCCGGTGTTGTGGTAGCCCTGGAAGCTGACCCACATGGAATTGGAGTCGGCGACCACATCGGTGGTGAAGAAGGCCCAATCGAAGCCGCCGCTGTTGAAGACGGAGGTAGCGTTGGGGATGAGATTGCCCCATTGGAAATGGAAGGAGTTGTTAGGGCCGGCGGTGGAGATGGTGGTGTTTTTCAAGAAGAAGGAGACGGTGTAGGTGGCGCCGGGCACGGTGGCGACGTACTGGTTGATGTTTCCGAGGGGGTTGCCGGCGAACTGACCGCAGTAGTTGGAGCCGGCATGGCAGCCGTTGGGCAGGTTGACGACGCTGCCGGCGTCGCTGGTATTCCAGGCTGCTCCGCCGGCTTCGAATGTGCCGTCGGCGACGATGTTTCCCGCGAACGCCTGCGAGGCGGCGAGCAGAGACAAAGAGAGTAAGGTGATGCGTGACATTTCCGATTCCTCCGAATGATCGTTTCCCGGCCGCAGTGACGCGGCTGCGAGAGAATGAGCACGTGCTTGAAGGAATATGCGGAAACGGGCGCGATCTCATATCATCGCGCGGGAGCGGGCTATTTTTTCTTTGATTTCTTGGCGGGCTTGGCGGCGTCATCCGGTTCCGCCGGGGCAGCATCTTCCGCCGCGGGCGGGGCGCCCGATCCAGCCAGCACCTCATTGAAGAGTTGCATCTTCTTCAGATCCTTCTTGGAAGGGGGGATTTCGCATCTGCGGAAGTCGTGATCGTTGTAGCAGGTCCGGCAGCGCACCTTCGCCGGATCCTCCGCCATCAAGGAAACGATGGCATGATTCGTGATCCGCTTGCACTTGATGCAGTAATCGTCGACATCATCGCCAAGTCGGTAGGGCATTGAGCGCAGTATAACAAAACTGGCCAAGCCGAAACAGAACGCCTTTCAAATGTTTATGACGCCTGGTTCACCCGGGTTCGGAAGTAGGCGATGGTCTCTTTCATTCCTTCTTCGAGGCTGATGCGCGGCTCCCAGCCGAGGACGGATTTGGCCTTGGCGATGTCGGGGCGGCGGCGCTTCGGATCGTCCTGGGGCAGGGGTTCGAAGCGCAAGGGGAGGTCCGGGTTGACGGCCTGACGGACATGCTCGGCGAATTCGAGGATGGTCATTTCGCGGGGGTTGCCGAGGTTGACGGGGTAGCGTTCGTCGGACAGGGTGAGGCGGATGAGTCCATCGACGAGATCGCGGACGTAGCAGAAGCTGCGGGTTTGGGAGCCGTCGCCGAAGATGGTCAAGGGTTCGCCACGGAGGGCCTGGTCGACGAAGGCGGGAACGACGCGTCCATCGTCGAGCGCCATGCGGGGGCCGTAGGTGTTGAAGATGCGGGCGATGGCGGTGCGCACGCCGTGGGCGCGGTGGTAGGCCATAGTCATGGCTTCGGCGTAGCGCTTGCTTTCGTCATAGCAGGAGCGGATGCCGACGGGGTTGACGTTGCCCCAGTAGGTTTCCACCTGGGGATGAATTTCCGGATCGCCGTAGCATTCGGAAGTGGACGTGACCATGAAGCGGGCCTCGAAGCGGCGGGCGATTTCGAGCATGTTGCGGGTGCCGGTGGAACCGGATTCGAGGGTAGCGATGGGGTGCGCGTAATAGAACTTCGGGCTGGCCAGAGAGGCGAGATGGAGGACCGCGTCGAAGCGGCCCAAGTCCGGGATGGGCGCGGTGACGTCGTGCTCGAAGAAGTGGAAGCCGGGGCGTTGCCGGAGATGTTCCAGGTTACGGAGAGAGCCGGTGATGAAATTGTCGAAACCGGCCACTTCATGGCCATCGTTGAGCAGCCGCTCACACAAGTGGGAGCCGACAAAGCCTGCCGCTCCGGACATAAGAAATCGCAATCGGATGAGTTCCTCTCCGTTTATTGTAGCCGACACCCCTCGTGCTACCATCGGTCGTTTATGGAAAACCCAAACTGGATCGAAATGTCGATCCTGGCCACGGGCATGGCTGCTTCCGGCTACGCGTTCTGGCGGCGCTTCGGTTCGGTGGCGGCGATTATCCGGTCGGCGAAGAAGGATGAGCAGTTCACGCTGGGGGATGTGGCGCGGCGTGCGCGAGTGTTTCTGTGGGAAGTGCTGTTTCAGGCGAAAGTGATCCAGCAGCGGCCCATTCCGGGGTTTGCGCATGCTTTGGTGTTCTGGGGATTTTGCGCGTTCGGGCTGGTGACGGTGAATCATTTCGCGCTTGGATTCGGTGTGGAGCTGCTCTCGCCGGCGGGGTTTTTCGGGCAAGCCTATTTCGCGCTGGCGGCATTGTTTGCGGTGGCGGTGAGCGCGGGCATCCTGTTTCTGGCGTTTCGAAGGTTTGTTCTGCGGCCACGGTGGCTGGGACAGGTGAAGCCGGAATCGGGGTTTATCGCACTATTGATTTTCACGTTGATGTGGACTTACCTGGCCGATTACGCGCTGCTGGCGCAAGGGGGCGCCGGGAAGATCATTTGGTGGTTGCACACTGCGTCGATTCTGATTTTTCTGCCGCTGGTGCCGCATACGAAGCATCTGCACTTGATTCTGAGTCCGCTGGCGGTGTTTCTGAAGCGGGAAACGTTCAGCCAGATTCCGCCACTGGTGGGCGATGAGGATTTTGGGCTGGACACGGGAAAGGATATTACGCAGCTTGTGGCGCTGCAGGCGTTTTCCTGCGTGGAATGCGGACGTTGCACGGAACATTGCCCGGCAAACAACACGGGCAAGGTGCTGAACCCGAAGGAACTGATTCTGGGAGTGCGGTCCTATCTGAAAGAGTATGGCGCGCAGGGTGAGGCTCCGTTGCTCGAGAAGCATCTTTCGCAGGAAGCGGCGTTTCAGTGCACCACTTGCGGCTCCTGCGAGTTTCAATGTCCGGTGGGCGTGCAGCATCTGCCGGTAATTATCGGGTTGCGGCGCGGGGCAACGAACACGGGGAAATGGGAAGACGATTACGGCAACAAGCTGTTTCTCAATCTGGAGCGCAACGGGAATCCGCTGGGGATGTCCGCGAGCCAGCGGGAGACGTTCCTCAAGAAGCAGGAATTCCCTATTTACGACGGCACGCAGGAATACTGCCTGTGGCTGGGGTGCATGGGAGCTTTCGATCCGCAGGGCAAGGAAATCATTGTGGCGTTAACGGAGGTGCTGCGTCATTTGGGCATCACTTACGGTGTGCTGAAGAAAGAACGGTGCACAGGGGATTCGGCGCGGCGGCTCGGCAACGATCTTGTGTTCTCACAACTGGCGGAGCAGAATCTGGAGAATCTGAAGGCCCAGAAGGCGACGAAGGTGCTGTCGATCTGTCCGCATTGCGTGCGGACGATGAGCGAGGATTACAAGGAATTCGGAGCGAGTGTGCAGGTTGAGCATCACAGCGAGTTTCTGGCACGGTATGCGGGCCAGTTGCCGAAGTATGCGCAGGATCGGCGGGTGGCGTTTCACGATCCCTGTTATCTGGGCCGCTACCGGGGAGTGTATGAAGAGCCGCGCGATGCGGCGCGGTTGGGCGGGTTGGTGCT
>JAEUQG010000135.1 GCA_016789755.1 Bryobacterales bacterium | reverse complement strand
AATCTGCCTCGCCTTCGGCGGACTGCTCTTCGCCATGAAAGACCATTCCGCTGCTTTCGATCAAATGCACCAGGCCATCGCCATTCAGCGCGATCTCGTGGCCGCCATTCCCACCCAGGCCGGGCTCCGCTACAACCTCATTCCCACCCTCTCCACCCTCGCCGCCATGCACCTCGACCTCAACCAGCTCCCTCAGGCCGGAACGGCCGTCGAGGAAGCCCGCCAGATCGCTGATTCCGTCGTCAAAGACGGATCCTACCCCATGCGCCTTCCCTCGATGGCCCGCGTCTATTTCACTCTCGGCCGCTTCCATGCCCAACAGAAAACCGGCCAGGCCCGCAACTGGTACGCCAAAAGCCTCGCCTTGCTCGACGAATGGGGCAAATCCGGCGTCCCACCCGTCAAACTCAACGCCCGGCGCCTCGAGGTGCAACGCGCCCTCGCCCTAGCGAAGTAGATCGTTGATCTCGCGCATCGCCTTCGCGTCGAACTTCGGTTTCCGGTCGTACGTCAACAGCCCGTTGATCTCCTGCTCCACGTCCGTCAACTGCGTGTAGCAAATCCCCGTGATCGCCGGAATCTTCGCAATCGCCTCCCACAACCCTTTCATCCGTTGAAACGCCGCGTTCTGATCCGGCTCCACCCCCGAATACCCCCACGCGTCCTTCGGCACATTGCTCCCCGGCGCGATGTAGGAAATCCCTCCGAATTCCGACAAAAACAGCGGAGATCCATTGTATTGGTAAGGCGGAGCCACCGCCGCCCGCCCGTTCGGCGGAAACACAAACCCCGGCTTCCCCGCTTCTTTGTATTTATCGAAAAACAGCCCGCCCGTCCGCGTGTAGTCGTGGAAGCCGAACAGATCCGTCGTGTCCGTGTGCTCCCACCCGTCGTTGTCGATCACCAGCCGCGTCGGATCGAGTGACTTGATCAGCCAGTAATTCGCCTTCAAATGATGCTGTTGCTGCACGTCCCGCGGATTCGGAGTCCCCCAGCTCTCGTTCACCGGAACCCACATCACAATACTCGGATGGTTGTAATCCCGCTCCACAATCTCCAGCCATTCCCGCGTGAACCGCGACACGTAGTCTTCATCGAATAAATACGCGTTGGCGATCTCCCCGCTCACCAGAAATCCCATCCGGTCCGCCCAGTACAAATACCGCGGATCCTCCACCTTCTGGTGCTTCCGCGCGCCGTTGAACCCCATGTCCTTCGTCACCTGAATATCGAACTTGATCGCCTCTTCCGATGGCGGGGTAATCGTCGACTCCGGCCAATAGCCTTGATCCAGCACCATCTTCAGATACGTCGGCCGCCCGTTGATGTAAACCCGCCCGTGCTCCGATGTCACCTGCCGGTAGCCGTAGTACGACTTCACCGTATCGAGCACCGCCGCCCCGCTCCCCAGCTCGAACGTCACATCGTACAGGTTCGGCTGGTTCACATTCCACAACCGCGGATCGGCCACGTGCATCGTCAGCGACACACGGTTGTTCTCGTTGTTCGTCTGCCCCGTGGCCACCACCCGGTTGCCCTGCCGGACCGTCGCCTTCAGCGTCAGCCCGTTGCTCGGCCGCGCAATCTTGCCCTCGAACCGCACCGCCCCATCGAGCGTCGGCGTAATCCGCACCTTCTCCAGATAGCTCGCCCCCGTCGCCTCCATCCACACCGATTGCCAGATCCCGGTCGTCCGCGTATAGAAAATCCCCCGCGATTGCGGCTCCCAATACTGCTTGCCCCGCGGCTGGAAACGGTCCGTCGGCGGATCTTCCGCCCGCACCGTAATCACGTTCGCCCCCTTCAGCAACAGGTCCGTAATATCGAACCGGAATCCCACGTTGCCGCCCTCATGCGAGCCCGCCAGCTTCCCGTTCACCCATACCCACGCCCGGTAATCCACCGCTCCGAAATGCAGCAGCACCCGCTTGCCCGTCCAATCCGCCGGCAGCAGCACCGATCGCCGGTACCACACCCACGGATGAAACCCCGTCTCGCCGATGCCGCTCTTCTTCGTCTCGAACGCAAACGGCACAGTGATCGAGCGCGAAAACTTCTTCGCCGATTCCGCCCAGTTCTGCGCCATCCCCGCATTGGCATCGTCAAATTCAAACTCCCACGTCCCGTTCAGCGTCATCCACTGCGGACGCTCGAACTGCGGTTGCGGATACTCCGGACGCGGAATGCTCTGGGCGGCGCACACGGCCGCGAAAGTGAGGATAAGGATTGCTTTCATGAAGATTTCCTGCCGACAGCCATCAAATGAAGACTACACCCCAGAAGGGGTGCCTCGCACTCCACCGCCCGCACTACTTTCAACAGCCGCTCCCTGCGCCGCTCGTCCCGCCACCGTTCGTCGAAGTCCTTCGCCAGCCACCCCGGACCCTCAATCCCCACCACCTCCACCTCAGAGAATCCGCCTTCCTCCACCTCGCCGCGCAACTCCTCCGGCCGGTGAAAGACCGAAGTCGTGAAATACTTCGCAATCCCCGTCTCGTTCCGATGCTGCCCTTCTTCCAGATCCCGCGTCAGTATCGGCCAGAAAGCATCGTCGTCCAGAAACCCGTCCACCAGCGAATGGAATAGCGAAGCGTAGCGCGAGATCGCCGCCGCAAACACCAGTCCGCCCGGCTTCAACACCCGTTGCGCCTCCCGCAGCGCCAGCAAACGATCGGCCCGCTCCGTCAAGTGATACAGCGGCCCCAGCAGCAGCGTCACATCCACCGCCCCATCCTCGCACGGCAGCGCCCGCGCATCCCCTTGCCGCACGCCCTGCAACCCCAGCGCCGACGCCTGCGCCACATGCTTCTCCACCGGATCCAGCAGATACACCGAATGCCCCAGCGACGTCAGCCATTCCGCATACGCCCCCGGCCCGCCCCCGATATCCAACACAGACACCGGCCCCGCCGGCAGCCGCCGTAAAATCAGTTCCTGTGTGCGTTGAAACTCCAACAGCCCCGACCCGCTCCGCAACCGGCCGGCTTCCTCACTCTCCCCGTAGTAGGCCTCGATTTCGCGCACTGATTCCTACTGTAGCAGCCACCCCACTACCCCCCCTGCCGCATGCTCCGGTTCAACAACGCCAGCCCCAACCGTATATCCCGCCCCACCGTCGCCACCGAGATCCCCAACACCTCGCCAATCTCAACATCCGTCAGCCCCCCGAAATACCGCAGCTCAATCACCCGAGCCTTCCGTTCCTCCGTCTTCGCCAGCTCCGTCAGCGCCTCGTCCAGCGCCGCCACCTCCGGAGCCCCATCCGCCGACACAGCCGCTTCGTGCAATGTCACCTTCTGTGCTCCCCCGCCGCGTTTCGCCGCCTTGCGCCGCCGCGCATGATGCACCAGAATCTGCCGCATGATGGTCGCCGCCAGCGCCATGAAATGCGCCCGCGATTTGTCGTCCACCGGCCCGCCCCAATCCGCCAGCCGCATATACAACTCATGCACCAGCGCCGTCGGCTGCAGCGTATGCCCCGGTGACTCCCGGCGCAGTTGCGCCGCCGCCATCCGTTTCAGCTCCTTGTACATGCGCTCCGACATGTTGTCCAGCGCCGCCTGATTGCCGCCGTGTATCTCCGATAAGGTGTGCGCCAGCGCTCCCGGCTGGATACTCATGCAGTGCATCGTCTCACAACACGTGCCGGTTTACAATCCTGCCGCCAGCACCCCCGGCCGGATCACGATCGCCACCCGCTCCGCCTCCGCCGCGCCCACATTGCCCATCACAAACGCCACATGCGTCCCCGTCTCGAACGCCGTCAGTTGACCCCCCTGCCGCGCCGAAGGAGCCACCGGTCTCCCCAGCGCCTCCCCATCCTGCTTCTTCAACAGCGATACCGACACCAACGCATCCCCCTTCTGCAGGATGAAATGCGCATACTCCCTCCCCCCCGGCCGGCAGATGTGCGCCTTCCGGATCCGGTAGTCGCTCAACTCCGTCTGCATCACCGGCAGCAGCGCTTCGTAGTGCGCCCCCAGATCGTGCCGCATCTTCGCCTCCGTCGGAGGTTCGGCCGGGTAATGCCCCGCCACCGTGCATCCTTCGTGCTGATGCCATGCCAGATCCAGCAGCGCCTCGAACTGCCCCGGGTTGCGCACCAGCACCTCGAACAGCAACCCCGAAAACAGCAACACTGCAACCCCCGCCGCCACTTGCATCCAGCCTGCCTTGCCACTTGGCCCCGGCATTCCCGCCGCTCTGCCCGGCGCCTCCAGCGCCGTCAGAATCCGCCCCCGCAACTCGGGCGGCGCCGCCACCGATCCCACCGCCTTCCGCAATCCGGCCCGCACCCGCATCCGTTCATCCAGCTCGAACCGGCACGATGCGCAGCCGTCCAGATGACGCATCACGTCGTGCGTCGTTTCCACCAGCAATTCGTTGCTCAAATAGCTGTCCAGCAACGGCCGGTACTTGCCGCAGGGGCTCGTCCCTTGGATCAGTTTCATAGGCTGCGACTCTCCGTTCGATGCGCCGGCAATGAGGGATGCGTAAACCCCGGCGCAATCGCCAGCAGTTGCTCCCGCAAATGCTTCCTCCCCCGGCTCAACCGCGACATCACCGTCCCCACCGGGATCTCCAACATACTTGCGATTTCTTTGTAGGCAAACTCTTGCACATCCGCCAGCAGTACAATCACGCGAAACATCTCCGGAATGGCCTCCAGCGCCTTCAGCAATTCCTCGTCTTCAATCCCTTCCGGAATCGGAGCCTCATACGTCAGGTTGTCCACCAGCAATTCGTCGCTCGTCGTCTTGCTGAACCACTGGTACCACTTCCTTCGATAATGGTGAACCCGGTGGATCAGGATCTTGAACATCCACGCGCGGCAGTTCGTCCCCGTCTCGAACCGGTGGAACGATTTCCACGCCTCCAGATACGTCTCCTGCACCAGATCCTCCGCCACAGTCCGGTTGCCTACCATCGCCGAGGCCGTGCGGAACAAATCGTCCAAATGCGGCAGTGCCGCCGACTCGAACTCTGCCCGGCGGGATTCAGTGGAACTCATGGGAATCGTCAAGGGGTCTCCTCTAGCAACGTTTCGATGAGTGCGGTCATCTTCCGTTCCCCGTCAAGTTGGCCGTAGTTCAACTCGCCTTCCCACCGGTAACGGATCCTTCCCCGCCGGTCCACCAGGTACACCGTCGGCCAGAACTGCTGGTTCCAGCGCCGCCAGTTTACATGACCGGGATCGGGAAGTACAGGGTATGCGATCTCCAGCAAACGCGTCTGCGCCGCTACATTGGCTGCCTTCGCCTCATGCTCGAACTCGGGCGTATGCACCCCCACCGTCACCGCATCCTGCATCGAATATCTCTCATGCCAGCGCCGGTAAACCGGAAGGTTGCGCTTGCAGTTGATGCACCCGAAAGTCCAGAAATGCACAATCGTCACCTTGCCCCGCCGCTCCTTCAGCCGTACCGGCGCCGCCGCGTTGATCCACTGCGTGCCCTCCAACTCCGGAGCCGGACGGTTCATCCCCACCGGCTGCCCCGGCGCAAGTAACCCTAGCGCGGCGTGTTGCAGAATTTGGCGGCGTCCCAGCATGTGTGCGCTGCGTATATGACCCGCTCCCCGCTCCCTATTCCCGCCCAACGAATTTTTTTTCAGAACCCGAACGCCAACCCGCCCCCAACGAAAATCGTCTGTTGCCTGCTCCCCCGCACCGGCGTATTCAATCCCGCGTTGCCGCTCACGAAACTCCGCACCTCCCCCCGCGCACGCAGGAACCTCCACACCCGCACATCCACTCCTCCGCCAATGTCCATCGCCCCCCGGCTCAGCGTCCGCGGAGCCTCATTCGCCCGCCCGTCCAGCCGCAGCGTGCTCTGCTCAAACAGCGCCCATCCGCCTCCACCCGCAACATACGGCGAAATCCTCCCCTTTGGCGCGAACTTCAGCCGCAACCCGGGCGTCAGATAAATCGTCGCAATATCCCGCGTGGCTTCCCCCGCCCCGGACTCGATCCGGTGCTGCGGCGTCGCCAGAAACGGCGCCTCGAAATACAGTGCCGCCGTCTTCCATTCCCGCAGCCGCAAACCGTAATTCGCCGACAACGTTGTTCCCCGCGTGAAGCGTAGTTCCGGAGTCCGCGCCCGCGGCGCCGAAACCCCCAGCAGCAACCCAACTTCCGACCGCTGCGCGAAGAGATCCTGCCCTCCCATGGCGGCCAACAAAAATACAAAAAATAGCTTCATTCAATCGCTCCAAAATTACAACGAAAGATACACCGCTCTTCATTCGGATGCGCCAGCTTGGCGCAGAATACCCTGTGCAGTCCGTTCCGGCGCACGTAAACCTCCGCCGCCCCCAGCATCCCCAGCGGCGGAGCCACAAAATAGATCCACAGCGCCCTCCACTCCCCCGCCGCTACCGCCGACCCGAAGCTCCGCGCCGGGTTCATGCTCATCCCCGAAATCGGAGCCTCCACCGTGATGTACAGCGCCACCAACCCCCCGGCAACGAACGGAGTGTAGCCCGCCAGCCGCC
>JAEUQG010000101.1 GCA_016789755.1 Bryobacterales bacterium | reverse complement strand
AATTGCGCGGCGATGGAGGGCGGCGGGGCGATGCGGGGCGGGCCGCTGGCATCGACGCAGGTGGAAGGCGGGCGGATTCTGCCGTATACCGAAGTGTTCTGCGACCGGCTGGAGCAGGTGTTGGCGGCGGGATGGGGAAGCGCTCCGTTGTACCGGAGGCATGTGCTGACGGGACGGGCGATGGCTCGCGTGCTGGCGCATGAGATCTACCATTTTCTGGCGCAGGAAAAGGGGCATGCGGGGAGCGGGGTGGCGAAGAATTGCTTCCATCATCGGGACTTGTTGGGGGAGGAGTTCGCTTTCGACGAGCATACGGCGGGGCGGATGAGGGGGCGAGCCGAGCAGGGGGAATCGGGAGAAGAGGAACCGGCGGGCAGGGAATGAAAAAGCCGCCGGAGGCTTGCGTGCCCGGCGGCGTTGTCAGGGTTGAGCGGTGCGATCAGAATTCGTAGCGTAGAGCAAACTGCATGACGCGTGCCGGCATGGCGCGTTGATATTCACCGAAGGTTGCCGGGCGGTCGAGGCGGAGCTGTGCGTCGAAGAAGTTGACCATGTTGAAGGCGTTGAAGGCTTCGGCGCGGAACTGGAGGCGGTGGCCTTCCATGGGGAGGCGGAAGAACTTGGCGGCGGCGAGATCGAAGTTCATCATGTCGTCGACGCGGGTGATGGCGCGGGCTCCGGTGGCGCCGGGGTACTGGCCGGCGAAGCTCGTAATGGCGCTGGTATTGGCGTAAACGCTGGGGTTGCCATTCTGGTTGTAGGTGGTGGCGGCGACGGGAGCGGCGCTGACACCGGGTTTGAGAATGGCGATGGCGGCGTTGAGGTAGTTGGTGGGATAGAAGCCGGCGTTGGAGATGGTGGTGGGCAATCCACTGCGGTAGCGCATGATGGTGGAGAGTTGCCAGCCGCCGACGATCTGATCGGCCCAGCCGGGGACGCTCGTGAGGAACTTTCCGTTCTTGCCGAAGGGGAGTTCGTAGAGGGCGTTGGATGAGATGTTGTGGCGGATATCGAAATCGGAGGAACCACGGAAGGAGCCGTACTCGAAGGCGTCCTGGACGACGGCTCCGCTGCCGCCGGCGCCGGATTCCGGGGTGCTGGAGTTGTCGATGGAATGGGACAGGGTGTAATTGAAGTCGAAGGCGAAGCCGCTTGAGAGGGCGCGGCGCGCGGACAGGGTTCCACCGTTGAAATTGGAGAAACCGATGTTGCGCCAGGTGCGATTGCCGGCGTTCTGCATGGCGAAGGTGGTGTTGCAACCGGTGACCATGATGCAGTTGGGGAAGCGCGCGGAGCGGAGGCGATCGAGGTCATTGAGGGCATCGAGGTCGCTGCCGCCGTAGGTGTCGTAGACGAGGTTGTAGTAGTTGGCGGTGGCGCTGCCGGGGAAGAGGTAGCCGGACATGCCGGGGGCGAGGTTTTCGACCCATGCCTGCGAAGGAACGATGGAGGGATTGGCGCGGACCTGGGCCGGAGTGACGCCGGAGAGGAAGAGATTGTAGAGGCTGCCGGCCATCTGGTCCCAGCTCTGGCCGGACTTGGGATCCTTGAAGCGGGTGAGAGGCTGGAAGGCGTCGATCTGAAGGAGGTTCTTGCGGCCAAGGCGGCCGACGTAGCCTACTTCCATGGTCCACTTACCGGGGAGTTCGCGGGCATAGCTGGCGTTGAGCAGGATGGAGTAGGGTGCGACGAGATTGGGATCGATGGCGAGGTAGCTACCGAAACCGCCGACGATGGCCGGGGGTGTGAAGGGGAACTTACCCTGCGGCGCGGTGGGCAGTGCGGGGAGCCCCGAGGCGAAACGCGGAGAGGTGGTGAAGTCGGTGTTGCGCGGCTGGGTGACGCTGGTGGCGAGACCGGGCGAGCCGACGCGATCGAATTCGGTGACGAGGTCGCTGCCGAAGCGGTCGTAGACCATGGCGCCGCCCATACGGAGGACGCTTCCCTTGCCGAGCAATTTGGTGAGGAAGCCGTCGCCTTGCGGGGCGTAAGCCATGGCGAGGCGCGGGGCCCAATTGTTGTTGTCGCGCTTGTACCAATTGGCGCGGCCGTTGGCGGGTCCAATGAGGTCGTAGGTGAGCAGGGCGTTGGGCATGGCGGAGTTGGGGATGCCCGCGTTCATCGCTCCGACGCGCTCGGCGAAGTACTGATCGATGCCGACGGTGGAGTTGACCTGGACGCCGTTGCGTTCGTAGGGAGGCGTGTAGTTGCCGTAGCGGACGCCGTAGGTGAGAGTGAGAGCTTTGGTGGCCTTCCAGGAATCCTGGAGGTAGAACTCATACTCGTTGCTGGCGAAGTTGCGGGCAACAGGGAGGCCGAGGGCGATGGCGGAGCCGTCCTTGTTGAAGTTGTAGGTGGCGGAGTAGGAGTTGAGGACTCCGAGGAGCGCTCCCATGCCGCGGGTGACGTTGGCGGCATCGGCAAAGCGGAGGGCGGAGTTGCCGGTGCGGGCCTGAATGAACTCGAGGACGCGGTTGTTGATATCGGAGCCGAGGCCGAGGAGGGTGTTGCGGCTCATGGAGAAAGTGGGGAACGAATTGAAGAACGAATTGCGGTCAAAGCGGAGGAGGCGCAGATTCGCTCCGAAGCTGATGGTATGGGTGCCGCGGATATAGTTTGTGTCGTTGGTAATGTTCCAGGTGGGCTGGGTGCGTCCGAAGCCGCGGGCGGCGTTGCCGAAGTTCTGCTGGGAGGTGATGCCGTCGAAGGTGAGCGAGGGGCCGACGGTGCCGGACTGTTCGAGGCCGAGGCGGGTGAGGCCGACGGCGGTGACGCTGACGATTTTGGAGGTGACGACGGCGGTGTAGCGGGCGCCGAAGCCTTTGCTGTTGTTGAGCATTTTGGAGGCAGGGGACTGGCCGGGGAATTGGGCGACCTGGATATCCTGCGAGTTGTCGGCGAGGGTGCCGCGCCAGCTAAGAGTATGGCGGCCGGAGGTGTCGATGTTGAAATCGAACTTGGCGACGTAGGCCTTGTCGTCCTGGCGGAAGGGAGCGTTGAAGGTGAAGCCGTCGAAGTTGAGTCCGCGATCGCCGCCGCGGGCAGGGTCGTTGCCGGCGGGGTAGAAGGAGAGGAAATTCTGCATGGCGCTGGAGTAGCCGATGCCGAGGGGGTCGATCTGGCGGACTTCGGCGGGGGTGAGGCGGTGAGTGGCGCCGTCGGTGGTGCGGAAGGTGAGGATGCCGGCTTTGAGGGCAGCGGAGGGCACGGTGCGCACCTGGGAGCGGGCGCTGGCGTCGATGCGCTGTTCATAGTTGGCGAAGAAGAAGGCGCGGTTTTTGACGATGGCGCCGCCGAGAGAGCCGCCGAACTGATTGCGGACGAGCGCTTCGCGGCCGATGCCGGCGCGGTTGCTGAACCAGTTGTTGGCGCTGGTGGCGGTGTTGCGGTGGAATTCGTAGAGGCTGCCGTGAAAACTGTTGGCGCCGCCTTTGGTGATGAGAGTGACCTGGCCGCCGGAGGAGCGGCCGAGCTCGGCGCCTTGTCCGCCGACGGTGACGCGGAATTCCTGGACGGAGTCGAGGGGGACGGGCAGGGCGGCGTTGAAGCCGGATTCCGATGGGATGCCGTTGGCGTTGGAGCCGTTGGCGAGAGTGCCGGTAGTGGAACTGATGCCGGAGTTCTGATTGTCGTTGGCGTCGACGCCGTCGAGGGTGACGTTGTTCTGATCGCGGCGTGCGCCGAGGACCTCGCCGGTGGGAGTGACTCCGGGCTGAACGCTGAGGAGTTCGACGACGTTGCGGGTCTGGAGCGGGAGCTGGCGGACCTGGACCTGGGTGAAGGCGTTGCCGATGGTGGCGTTGACGGTGTTCATGACAGCGGCGTCGGCTTCGACGTTGACGACTTCACCGACCTGGCCGAGATCGAGCGTGGCATCGACGGTGGCGGGGAGGCCGACCTGGAGGGAGACATTGTTCTTGATGAGCGTTTGGAAGCCCTTCATTTCCACGGTGACCTGGTAGTTGCCAGGCGCGGCTTGCGGGAACTGATAGACACCGGCCTCATCGCTGAGGGTGCTGCGCTTGGATTGGGTGTCGAGTTGGGTGAGCGTGACGGAGGCGCCGGGAATGACCGCGCCTGCCTTATCGAAAACGGTGCCCCGGAGCGACGTTGTGGCCTGCGCCCAGGCGGAGCCTACGAGAAAGGCCAGCAGGGCGGAAGCAGTGAATACGGATCGCATCAAATTTGTACCCCTTGTGAAGTGTTGGCTGTGCCGCGGAGTGAGAGGACAGGGCGGCACGGATAGCGAGACTCAAGTTAACGAGAAAGAAAGCTCAGCTAGGAGCGAGGCGGGATCATGGCTCACAGGGCCCAACCTGGATGCCACCTGTTCCTGAGGATACGTGAAAGGGCGGGGCTCGATCCAATAGAAATCTTTTATACGTACGATATTTGGAGAGAAACAGGTTTGACAGGACCGGGATAGCGTGTTACTTAGAGATAAGCGGTTTTCCCCAGCAATCCCCGAGTCGGGTGCGATCCGAACACAGCGCGAGTGTAACGGGGTAAACCAGCCTTCCCGCCTTTGTAGCCGGTAATCAACTGGAGTGACTGCCCCACGTTTCGGGCGTGAGTGGAAACGTGTGTTCGAAGTCAGGATCATCGGAACAAATTATGTTGAGAATGATTTTTAGCGCCCTGTTGGGCGCGCTTGCGATCGTGTTTCCGGCGGCGGGTCAAAGCGCGCCGGCGGCAACGGCGGAGTTTTTCGAGAACAAGATCCGGCCGATTCTTGCGAATAACTGCTACGGCTGTCATACGGACTCGAATCTGGGCGGGCTGCGGCTGGATTCGCTGGAGGCGATGAAGAAGGGCGGGAAACGGGGCGCGGCAGTGGCGCCGGGAGATCCATCGAAGAGCCTGCTGATGACGGCGGTGCGGCATACGGATGCGGCGCTGAAGATGCCGATGGGGAACAAGCTGAAGGGGGAGGAAATCGGGGCGCTGGAGGAGTGGATCAAGGCCGGGGCGATGTGGCCGGCGAAAACGGCGGCGGCCAAAAGCGGAGGGGCGAGCGCGGGGAACCGGCGCAATTTCTGGTCGTTCCAGCCGTTGCAGGAGCCGCAGGCTCCGGCGGTGAAGGACGGGAAGTGGCCGAAAACAAATATTGACCGTTTTGTTTTGGCGAAGCTGGAAAAAGAGGGATTGAAGCCGGTGCGGGCGGCGAGCAAGCGCGATCTGATCCGGCGGGCGACGCTGGATATCACGGGGCTGCCGCCGACTCCGGAAGAGATTGCGGCGTTTGAGAACGATGCATCGCCGAAAGCATTCGAGACGGTGGTGAACCGGTTGCTGGCCTCGCCGCATTACGGAGAGCGGTGGGGGCGGATCTGGCTGGATGTGGCTCGCTATGGGGAAGACGATTACCGGAGTCTGGATCCGATGCGGCGCGGGTACAATCCGTATCCGAACGCGTTTTTGTACCGGGACTGGGTGGTGCAGGCGTTCAACGACGATCTGCCGTTCGACAAATTCGTGAAGGCGCAGCTTGCGGGCGATTTGATGGACGAGAGCGAGCGGCACAAGATGGTGGCGGGGACGGGGTTTCTGGGGCTGGGTCCGTGGTATTACGACAACGGGGCGGTGGAAGTGACGCGGGCCGATGAACGGCATGACCGGGTGGATGTGGTGACGCGAGGATTTCTGGGACTGACTGTGGGTTGCGCGCGGTGTCACGATCACAAATACGATCCGATTCCGACGGCCGATTATTACGCGCTGGGCGGGGTATTTCTGAATTCGGTTTATCACGAGTATCCGCAGGTTCCCAAGGCGGTGCTGGACAAGTACAAGAAGATCGAAGACGAGGTGGAGAAGAAGCAGAAGATTCTGGCGGAGATGCAGAAGAATTTCAGCGCGCAGTTGTCGCAATCGCTGGCGTTTCAAACCTCGAACTACCTGCAGGGGGTGTGGGAGGTGAGCGGGCCGCAGAAGAAGGAGATGGCGGCGGTGGTGGAGGCCCGGAAGCTGGATTTCGAGTTGCTGGACCGGTGGGTGCGGTACATGGGGAAGGCGACGGACAAATACGCGTACAAAGAGCCGTGGCAGGCCATGATGAAAAAGGGCGGCACGGCGGGGGAGGCAAAGAAGCTGGCGGAGGCGTTTCAGGCCGATATCGTGCGCATCCTGCTGGCGAAGGAGGATGTGGCGGAGGAGAACGAAGTCATCGCGGCGAAGGCGCTGGAGGGAACGAGGAAGAAGAAGCGCGCGCACAAGCCGAATGAGTTTATCACTAACGACGATTTCTGCCCTGGTTGCGGATTGGCGTTGAAGAACCTGCCGGAGAAGGACATGAGTTTCTGGACGGAGATTTTTCAACGCGAACTGAGCGATTCGGACGATCCGAACGCGATGATGGCGATGGGCGGGCGGATGGGCAAGCCCGGCGTGCTGATGTTCCGGAATTGGGGGCTGGAGAGCCGCATCGGTTCCGAATCGCAGAACATGATTGCGGCGGTGCGGAAGGATATCGAAGATACGCAGAAGAAGCTGGAACCGTATTATCCGTATGTGCACGGGGTGCGCGATGCGGAGAACGTGACGGAGTTGCGGATCAGTGTGCGGGGGAATCCGGAGAATCTGGGAGAGGTAGCGCCGCGGAGATTTCTTTCGGTGCTTGCGGCGGAAGATGCCAAGCCATTCCGCAAGGGAAGCGGGCGGATGGAGCTGGCGGAAGCGATTGTCCATCAGCCGCTGGCGGTGCGCGTGTTTGTGAACCGCATCTGGAAAGCACATTTCGAGACGGGGATTGTGGACACGCCGAGCAATTTCGGGATGACGGGGGAAAAGCCGACGAATCCGGAATTGCTGGAGTACCTGGCGGCCACGTTCCGCAAGAACGGGCTATCGGTGAAGAGCCTGCACAAGGAGATTCTGCTGAGCGCCACATACCAATTGAGCGCGGAAAACGATGCGGCGGCGTTTGAGAAAGATCCGGCGAACCGGTTGTATTGGCGGGCGAACCGCAAGCGGATGGATGCCGAGCAGATTCGGGACTCGGTGCTGTTTGCATCGGGGAAGCTGGACAAAGCGATGGGCGGTCCATCGACGGAACTGGCGCCCTCGTTTTTGCGGCGAACGGTGTATGGAAAAGTGAGCCGGTACAAGCTGGATGAGTATTTGCAGCTTTGGGATTTTCCGAGCCCGAGTATCAGTGCGGAGAAGCGCTTCACGACGACGGTTCCGCTGCAGCGGCTGTTTTTGATGAATAGCGACTTTGTGCAATCGCAAGCCGAGGCGCTGGCGAAGCGGGTGGCCGGGGAAGCGGACAACCGGGCGCGGATCGGGAAGATGTATCGGATTCTGTTCGGGCGTGCGCCGGTGGAGGCGGAGATTCAGGCGGGGTTGCAGTATCTGAGCACGGAGCCACTGCTCGAATACGAGGAAGGGAAGAAGAAGAAACCGGAGGCGGTGGAAGGCGGGATGCGGAAGGGCGATGCGAGCCTGCTGTCGAAGCCGGCTTCGAATGCGGAGGCGGGTGAAGGGCAGACCGGGGTGGCGGAGGAGGCTCCGGTATCGCCGATGATGGCGGGGATGTTCGGCTTCGGCATGGGCGAAGGACGGGCGCAGGGTCCGCCGCCGGCGCCGCGGATGGAGTACGAGCCGACAGCTTGGGGCCGGTACGCGAAAGTGCTGCTGAGTTCGAGCGAGTTCCTGTTCATCAACTGAAAGGGTAAATGGATTATGAATCGACATAAGGCGCCGGCTCCGGCGACGCGGCGCGAGGCGCTGCGGAAGATTGGGAATGGATTCGGCATGATGGCGTTCGCAGGGATGCTGAACGATTCGCTTGCGCGGGCGGGAGGGATTGTCACTCCGGATGGGGCGGTGGGGGTGGCGAAGCTCGATTTCCCGCAGCGGGTGAAGCGGGTGATTTTTCTGTTCATGAACGGGGGCTGTTCGCAGGTGGACAGCTTCGATCCGAAGCCGGCGCTGGAGAAATACGACGGGCAGCCGCTGCCGGGTGGGGAAATCAAAACGGAGCGCAAGACTGGGGCGCTGATGAAATCGCCGTTTGCATTCAAAAAGCACGGGCAGTGCGGGATGGAGATCAGCGAGTTGTGGCCGAAGTTGTCGGAGGTGGCCGACGATATCTGCTGGATCCGGTCTGTGTACACGGATATTCCGAATCATGAGCCGGCGTGCCTGATGATGAATACGGGGGCGAACCAGGCGGGGCGGCCGTCGATGGGGGCGTGGATCACCTATGGGCTGGGATCGGAGAATCAGAACCTGCCTTCGTACGTGGTGCTGTGTCCCGACATTCCGACGACGGTGGGTCCGCCGCTGTGGAGCAACGGGTTTCTGCCGGCGATTCATCAGGGGACGTATATTTCGGACAAGATTCAGACGCGTCCGGATGAGCCGCCTCCGGCAGAGGATAAGAAAGACGATGTGAAGGTGGAGAAGTCCTTCGATCCGAAGAAGCTGATCAGCAATGTGAGCAACACGCGGTTCACGTTGACCGAACAGCGGCGGGAACTGGATTTGCTGGGGAAACTGGAGAAGATCCGTGGGGGCGAGGGCGGGGGGGACCCGCAAGTGGAAGCGGCGATCAAATCGATGGAGATTGCCTACCGGATGCAGACGGAGGCTCCGGAGGTGTTCGATATCCGGAAGGAATCGGAGGCGACGCAGAAATTGTATGGGCCGGGGAGCACGGCTCGGGGATGTTTGACGGCGGTGCGGCTGGCGGAAAAGGGAGTGCGGATGGTGCAGGTTTACTACGCCAAGGGCGATCCGTGGGATGCGCACGCCGATATTCTGGCGCACAAGGTGAATGCGAAGAATTCCGACCAGGCGTTTGCGGCGGTGGTGAAGGATCTGAAGTCGCGCGGGATGTGGAACGATACGCTGGTGGTGTGCGGGTCGGAGTTCGGGCGGACGCCGGTGCGGGAAGTAGGCGGCGGGGGAGAGCGAGTGAGGCGCGGACGCGACCACAATCCGTTCGGCTTTACGATGTGGCTGGCCGGCGGCGCGGTGAAGGGGGGGACGATTCACGGGGCGACGGACGATTTCGGCTTCAAGGCGATCGACAAGCCGGTGCATGTTCACGATCTGCACGCGACCATTCTGTACCTGATGGGGATTGACCATACGAAGTTGACGTATCGCTACAGCGGGCGCGATTTCCGGTTGACGGATATTCACGGCGAGATTATTCACTCGATTGTTGCTTAAGGGGGCGATGATGAGAGCAGTTACTCTGTTTCTG
>JAEUQG010000507.1 GCA_016789755.1 Bryobacterales bacterium | reverse complement strand
GCCTAGGTTTGTGCGAAGACTCTCCCGCAACTCGCGGCTCGGGCTATGAACCGTGATCTCCACACCATCCGGACGCTGCTGCAGCAGCAGATCCACGCTCCTGCCGGCATCGGCTGAATCGAGGGAAACCCGGAGTTGGCGGATGGTGCGCGCTGCGGGCGCCGATGGCCCGGGGTCCTCGGTGAAGACCACTTCGGCGCCGACGGGTGCTTCAGTTTCGCCCCCTGCCTTTCCCCCTGCCTCCCAAGATGCGCGCGAGGTGGGGAGACTTGCAGGTAACTCGCGTGACGAATGCCCTGGTTGCATCTGGTCGGGGAGCCCTGGTTCCAACCGCGTCTGGTCCTCCTCGGCCAAGTGCGGACGGCCTGGCAGTGCGGTCGCCTGCTCTAGGGGGCGCGCCGGCGTCCGATACCTTTCCGAGTGTAAGACCATGTTCTCGAAGCGCGTCGGCGAAGGCTTCTCTACCTCCTGCACGGCAGCCAAATTGTTGGGCTCCCCGGGTCCGGCAGGACGCTGTACCGGAACAGCGCCATGCGAAACTGGGGCATCTCGGCCTGAGAGCTCCTTGACTGGAACAGAAGTCTCGATAGAGGCTGGCAGGTTCACTCGCGCAACATCCGCCTCCAGCACCGGATTCGGGCCCGAACTGGAGGCGGCGGCGGCAGGTGCGGTCGTAACCAGGTACTGCACATCTTGCCGCAGGAGGAGCCGGAACGCCTCGCGGGCCAGCGGAGTCCCAGTCGGTGTCAACTGTGCTGGTCTGTGCCCGAACGAAGGCGACGGCAAGGGTGGTTGAGCCGCAGCGATTGGAGGTTGTCCAGCGGCTGTTGACTCCACGATTCTTTGCGTTGGGACCGTCGAATTCGCACCCTGTGCAGGTGTTTGCTGGAAAAGAATAGCCGTAGGTGAAGGGTCCTCTGGAGTTGACGGTTGCGCCGGAACAACGACAGGGTCCTCGACCGATTCACTCTCCAGAGGAGCCCGGCTGCCTTCCGTCAGAAGTGGCTGTGCCATGCGGTTGTTTACGTCTTGCGGAGCAGGGGGTAAGCTCGGGAGATCCGCCGCGAGGTTCTTCCTCTCACCGACGTTGTCAGCATGTCCGACCGAGGAGAGAGTCTCTGGTGCCAGAAAGGGAATGTCCAGCGTCCAATGAGGCAGGGGAGAAGGCGAAGTCGGCACCGCAACTGGAGAGCCGGTGGGAGCAGAGGGGTGGCCATCGGTATGTTCTTGTTCTTCCGCTTCACTGGGTAAGTTATCCATCCCGAGCGGAGGCTCAACATGCGCGGTAAAGAGAACGGAGTTACCTTCCGTCAAGACCGGGGGAGCACTTTGCGCCGGGGTAGGTTGGCTGTCTTGTTCGGAGCAAACCTTCTGGACAAACGTCGCCTCACAACCGTTGCGCACCGCAGACTCGGGACCGGAGAAGTGTCCGGCGGCGAAGTTCCGCGCCTCATCCGCGGGTCGCGGCGAGTTAGGCTCCGCATGCAACGTCCACGCAACCGGGTCAACGAGTTCGTTCGATGTGGCTCCTGC
This sequence comes from Bryobacterales bacterium, assembly GCA_016789755.1. Lineage (GTDB taxonomy): Bacteria > Acidobacteriota > Terriglobia > Bryobacterales > Bryobacteraceae > CADEFT01. Next base: position 2,782 of record JAEUQG010000507.1, on the reverse strand, counting down.
CATTGCCGCCAGCAACTGTGAAAAGAGATCACGTTCCGTAGTTGGGGTGGGGTTCATCGGAGCGGCGATTCCCTCGTCGGCCATAGAACCAATCGGGAGTGGAATGGTCGCATCAGGAAGCGGCAGGAAAGAAGTCACGCCGGAATGCGATGCAGGTCACCGGCCAAACAGCAAACCGCTTCATATCAATGCGATACAAAATCCCAGCAGGAAACCAAGTGGCGTGATTGTGCCGTTTTGGCACATCTTTGTCAAAATGAAGCACCCTCTTTCCTTCATTTCGGACGCAACCTTAACAATGCGAGCAAATTCGGGTTTGGCAACCGACATGCACAGTATCCGTGCATGGATGCGCTCCTCACAGCGGCGGCCGGCGGATTGCGGGCCAGAATCGAGTCGCTCGACTTGCTTGCCAATAACATCGCCAATGCTAATACGGCCGGGTTCAAAGCGGACCGTGAATTCTACAGCACGTATTTAGCCGAGGAATCGCTCGACGGCCCCGAAGGCACGATGCCAGTTCAGTCTCCAGTCGTCGAGAAGAACTGGACTGATTTCCAGCAAGGAGTTACAATCGCCACCGGCAGTCCGCTCGATGTCGCACTGGCAGGTCCTGGGTTCTTCGCCTTGCAGACGGCGAATGGGCCTGTCTATACACGGAACGGAAACTTTCGTCTCCAACCGGATGGGCTTCTAACGGCAGCGTCGGGGGATTCGGTTCTCAACGCCGAGGGTAAGACCATCCGCCTCGACCCTCGGCAGCCGATATCCATCGACCAGACCGGGACCATCCGACAGGGAGGCGCGATCGTCGCACGGCTATCAGTGACCGATTTCGAGGACCGTTCCCAACTGCAGAAGGCCGGTGCATCCGTATTTCGCTACGACGCGTCTCTCCCACCGCCGAGGACGGCAATTTCCAAAGTGGAACAGGGTCGGTTGGAGAACGCGAATTTTCAGCCCGCCGAGTCGGCTGTCCGGTTGGTCAATGTAATGCGGCAATTCGAGATGCTGCAAAAGGCCATCGCATTGGGTTCGGAAATGAACCGCAGGGCCATCGAAGAGGTCGCCAAGATTTAACAAGGGAGCTTTCAATGATTCGTGCACTCTACAGCGCAGGCAGCGGAATGGTTGCCCAGCAAATGAATGTCGACAACATCGCTCATAACCTGGCCAACGCGAATACGGTCGGTTTCAAGATGCGGCGGGCGCAGTTTCAGGACCTCTTGTACCAAAGTGTGGTGCAACCAGGGGCGGCTGCGGGCGCCCAAACGGTTGTGCCCAGCGGACTGCAGATCGGTCTCGGTTCTAGGCCAGCTTCGAACGAGATCATCTTCACCCAAGGTAACTTCGTGACCACCAATAACCCGCTCGATGTGGTGATTCAAGGCAAGGGTTTCTTTCAAATTCGCAAGCCGACCGGGGAGCTGGCTTTTACTCGCAGCGGCGCGTTTCATCTCGACCGGGACGGAAATATTGTGACCGCCGACGGAGACCCGCTGGAGCCGCAGATCACGCTGCCTCCCGAGGCCCAGTCAATCACCATCGCGGGTGATGGCACGGTCAGCTTCTCACTGCCGGGGCAGACTGCCGTGCAGCAGGCGGGCCAGATCCAGCTTGCCAACTTTCCCAATCCAGCAGGTATGAACAGCCTTGGCAAGAATCTCTTCGCCCCAACTGACGCCTCGGGTGAACCCACGCTAGGCATCCCGGGCGGCCAGGAAGGACTGGGCTCTCTTCAGCAGGGTTTTCTCGAGCAATCGAACGTCAGTGTCGTGGAGGAGTTCATCAACCTGATCGTCAGCCAGCGCGCCTACGAAGCCAATTCGAAGATCGTCCGCGCCTCGGACGAGATGTATCAGCAAGTGAACAACATGACAAGATGAGAAGGCTTCCGGTTCTCCTTTTTGTTGTCACCGCCGGGCTGCATGCGGAGTGTATTCAGGTGCAGGGCGACTCCATTCGGGCCGCCGACCTGCCACAGGCCCAGCACCTGCCACCGGAGGAAATCCTCCTGCGCGCTCCACTTCCTGGAGCCAGGCGAAATGTGGAACCCACTGAACTGAGGCGGCTGCTGCGGCTGGGCGTAGAGGCTCCTGCTCCGGCGCCAGTCTGTTTCGAGCAGGCAACCGAAATCCTCACGGAAACGCGGATACTGGAGGCAATGCGCGCGGCCCTTGGCGACGTTCCGGTGGGAATCCGCGTCACGGACTTCAGTCTGTATCCGGTGCCGCGTGGCGCAATCGAGTTCCCTCGCAGCGGGCTGCTGGCGGGACCCGGCGCGTCCGCCACGAGATTGGTGATGTGGAGAGGCAAGGTAATCGCGTCAGGCGGGCGCAGCACTCCCATTTGGGCCCGGGTCCATATCGAAGCAAAGCGGTCCGTGCTGGTGGCCAAGCGGTCAATTGAAGCAGGAACACAGATCGAGCCCGGCGACGTGGCATTCGAGGAACGCGCGCAGATGCCATTCGACCCGCGCAGGACAATCGCCATCGAGGACGCCGTGGGGCGAACGGCGAGGAAGAGAATCGCGGCCGGGGGCGAGTTGCAATGGCACATGCTGGCTGAGACCTGCGACGTGGAACCGCGTCAAACCGTCACACTCGCCGTACAGGCCGAATTCGTGCATTTGAAAATGAAGGCAGTATCCGAAGGCCGCGCGCGAAGCGGTGAGTGGGTTTGGGTGAAGCACGCCAGCACCGGGAAGCGATTGCGCGGGCGGGTCACTGGCCCGCGGCAGGTCTTAGTAGAGGTTGACGTTGCAAAGAAAGATGAGACTGAT
>JAEUQG010000066.1 GCA_016789755.1 Bryobacterales bacterium | reverse complement strand
GGGAGGCTACGGCTATGCGAGCACGAAACGTCCCGCTCATCTGGGCCGCAACATGGGCCGGGGGCCGAACTTTTTCACATTCGACGTGCGCGTGTCGCGCCGCATGGGCATCGGGGATCGGGCTCAAATCGAGGCCATCGGCGAAGGTTTCAACCTGCTCAACCGCACCAATTTCCGCACGGTAAACAACGTCGTGGGCGATGTTCCGATCGCGGCCCTTCCGTCGCCCATCGCGCCTAACCGCGGCCCGGTGACCACGCCGCTGGCGTACACCTCGACGCTGAATCCACGGCAGTTTCAAGTGGGGTTGAAGCTGAGCTGGTAGCTCAATGCCCGCGCAGCTTGTAGAGCTGCTTCACCGCCTTGTGAATACTTCTCCAGCGCTGCTTTTCGGTCAACGCGCCGGTCAAGCGTTCCGATTCGCGGCGCAGTTTGTGAAAGCTCTCCAGCCGTCCGGGGTCCACGGCATGGCGCACGGCGCAACCCGGCTCCGAGTTGTGCGTGCAATCGCGGAAGCGGCATTGCGTGGCGAGTGCGGCGATGTCGTCGAACACAGCAGCGACTCCCGCTTCGCTCATCCACAGTTGGATTTCGCGAAGTCCTGGGGTGTCGATGAGGAAGCCGCCCGAGGGCAGGGCCATCAACTCGCGGTGCGTCGTGGTGTGACGCCCACGCGAATCGGACTCGCGGACGGCGGCGGTCCGCTGAGTTGCAGCGCCGAGGATCCGGTTGAGCAGGGTGGACTTTCCCGCACCGCTTGAGCCGAGCAGCACAGCGGTGACACCGGGGCCAATCATCGCTTCGACGACATCGCAGCCTTGCCCCGTGTGGGCGCTGATGGCAACCACATGGTCGACGCGCAAGGTGCGCCGCACCTCTTCGACGGCAAGCCGCGCATCGGCGTTGACGTCGGCCTTGTTTAGGAGGATGGCGGCAGCGGCGCCGCCTTCACGGGCGATTGCGAGGTAACGCTCCAGGCGGCGGACATTGAAATCGCCGTCGAGCCCGCAAACGATGAGGGCCAGGTCGACGTTGGCAGCCAGCACTTGCTCTTCGGCGCGTGTTCCCGCGGCGCGCCGCGAGATCTTCGACCGTCGGGGCAGCACTTCCTCGATCAAGGCGAGCGATGGTTCCACGCGTCGCACGGCGACCCAGTCGCCGGTCACGGGGAGGTCGGCCGCGCTGCCGGCGGCATAGGTCAGTGCCCCGGTGAGCAGGGCGTCCACAATCTCTCCGTCCATCCATACACAAGCCCGATCACCCTGGCTCACGCAGACGCGGGCCACGGTTCTTTCGGTAGTATTCACTGGAATTCTCCTTGTCGTTTTTAGGAACTCGCCCGCACAACGCGCCGGGTCTAACCGCGGCACGGAAGTTCCTCAACATACTGAGGCCACGCCCCGGCCTGTGCGGGCTTTTGGGAACTAGGCCGGGCGCGGCATTGTGCCAACCCGGGGCCAATGGTTGGGGGGAAGAAACACCACAGGTGAGTGTGCCTCTCAAGGAGACGCAGTCACCCGGGCTTAGACAAGGTCTGTGTGGATCAAGTTACTACTATAGCACCCCGGGCACGCGAGTCCGCACCGTGCTAGTCTAAACGGAAAAGAAAAACCAGGGGATTTCCTGCGAATGCCGACCTTGTTTCCGCAGCTTGCCGCCGCAGTCCTATTAGCAGCCATTGCCAGCTTTGCCCAATCGAGCGCGGGCGGAGGCACCATCCAGGGCACGGTCAAAGACCCGACGGGCGCGGTTGTGCCGGGAGCGAAGATTGCCATTCTGCACATCGCGACGGGGCGCACCACGAACACGGTGTCGAATGCCGACGGCTACTTTGCAACGCCGCCGATCAACATCGGGCAGTACCGGGTTCGGGTGGAAATGGAGGGCATGAAGGCGTGGGAAAGCCAGTTGAACCTGGAGACCGGACGGGTGGCGGAGATATCGCCGGTGCTGACCCCTGGCGCTGTCTCGGAAACAGTGCAAGTGACGGATACGGTGCCGCTGGTCACGACCACGGATCCCACCGATGCTTCGACGCTCGATGCGCAGCGCATTTTGGAGATCCCGATCAACGGGCGCAATTTGAACGTGCTTCTGGAAGACGTCACGCCCGGGGTGGAAGCCATCAACGATGTGAACGGCGGCGTGCGCGTGAGCGGGCTGATGACCTATTCCACCGATTATGTTCAGGACGGAGCGGCGGCCAACAACCGTGAATTCGGCGGTTCCGCGAATTTGCAGGGGCTGGAATCCATCGGTGAGGTGCGGATTGAAACCAGCACTTCGTCGGCGAAGTACACGCGTCCGACCTCAGTGATTATCACCACCAAGAGCGGCTCCAACCAGCTCAAGTTCGCGCTCTGGGAAACGCATCGGAACAACGCGTTCGGCGTCGCGCGGGCGCGGCAGGATGTGTTTTTCGACGGGACCCCATTCAAGACGCCGAAACTGATCCGCAACGAATTCGGCGGTTCAGTGGGCGGCCCGATCATGCTGCCTACGTTCGGACTGGGCGACAGGCAGTTCTACAACGGGCGCAACCGCAGCTTCTTCTTCATCACCAGGGAGGGCACGGAGTTGGTGCAAGGGCTGACGAGGGAGTTCCGCGTGCCGACGGCGGCCATGCGCAACGGCGATTTCAGCGGACTGATCGATCTGCAAGGGCGGCGCCTGGATCTGTACGATCCGCTGACGACGCGACTGGAAGAGTTTCCGAACAACCGCATTGTTTCCGTGCGCGACCCGTTTTTCAACAACCAGATTCCGATTCAGCGGATGAGCGCCTTTGCCAAGCGCATCTACGAAATCACTCCGCTGCCCACGGACATTACGAACCCGATCGTGGCGAACAACCTGAAGATGGTGGTGCCGACGAACGCATTTCCGAACCTGAGCGACAATCCGCTGACGATGCGTCTGGATCATAAGTTCTCAGATCGCGACAGCGCCTACTTAAAGCTGAACGGGGGCACGCGCGACGCGCACTTTCTGGGCACGGGCGGCACGACAGGGGCGCCGACGCTGAACAAGGAAGCGAACGTGACGTATCTGCCGGTGAAGGGCCGATCTCTGGCCCTCAACTGGATTCACACGTTCGGCCCCACGCTGTTCGTGGAAACACTCGCCAACCGGACGTGGCAGTTCTCGCGTACCGTCACTGGACCTGAGGACAAAGATTGGGCGAAGGAACTGGGGCTGCCCAATCCGCTGGGCGAAATCGGCTGGCCGAACATCACCAGCGCGGGGTTCATGAGCTATGTGGAAGGAGACAACCGGCGCCAGCTCTACAGCATGATTTCCAACCTGGAGCAGAACTACAGCCTGATTAAGAAGACGCACAACATTGCATTCGGCTTCCGTTTTCACGACGAGAAGCAACATCTGCTTCCCGACCAGGGGGCCATCTCAGGCTCGGTGGCGTTCAACTCGCTGGCCACGGCGCTGGAATCGTCGACGCTGGGCAGCACACTGGCTCCGGGCACGACGCCGCAGACGGGGCACGATGCGGCCAACTTTTTTCTCGGCTATGCGGGCAGCTACACGGTGGGATTGAAGCGCGGCATCATGCGGGTGAGGGAACGGAACTGGGGCTTGTATTTGCAGGACAACTGGAAGGTTTCCTCGCGGCTCACGATCACGCCGGGCGTGCGATGGGACATCAATCCCGCCTTCACTGAAAAGGACAATCTGCTGTCGGCTTTCGATGTCGACAGCCACTCGCTGATGTTCCCGGAGCCGCTGGAACATTACTACCGGCTGGGGGCGACAACGCCGCAGGTGGTCCGCACGTTCGAGCAAGTTGGGGTGTCGTTCAAGAGTGCGGAAGAACTGGGCAAGTCGAAGCGACTGTTTCCGTCGAACTATTTCGATATCGGCCCACGCGGGGGCTTTGCCTACAGCGTGACGCGGGGCGATAATCCTTGGATTATTCGCGGGGGTTACGGGCTCTATATATCGGCTGTGCCGATGCGGACGCTGCTGGCGCAGTTTTCGGGGCTTGCGCCGTTCCGGGCGAACTTCACTTACAACCCGAACGCGGTGAATCAGAGTCCGGATGGCATCGCGAATTATCTGATGCGCAATACGCCGACGATTCAAACGGGCGTCAACAGCGCGAACGTGATCGACCTCAACGATCCGGCATCGGTGGGGCGCGGGGTGAGCGTGGTGGGCATGGACGGGAAGCAGCCGAGTCTGCGGATTCACGAATGGAATCTGGCGGTGGAGAAGCAGATCGCGAAGTCGACGGTGGTTCGCCTCACCTACAAAGGCAAGCACGGGGTGAATGCGGATCAGTTGTACAACATCAACGGAACGCAGACAGATTATGTGTGGTTTCTGACGACAGGGCGGGCGCTGCCCACGGGCGAATTCGGCGCGGTGCTGCGGCGTCCCTACGATCAGAACGCTTATACGGATGTGCGTTTGTTACAGCGGAGCGGGTATATCAATTCTTCGACATGGGCGCTGGAACTGGAGAAACGCCGATTGCTTTCGGGGCTTGGATTTCAGGTCTTTTACACGATGACCAACTCGTTGCGGCTCGCCGGCAACTCATTCCGTGACGACGTCGCCAATCCGGCGGCTTATCTCCCCGGCTCCGTGCCCACAGATTTCAAGGAACTGAACCGTTTCCTCTTTTATGATCGTGACACCGGTATTCCCAAGCACCGTGTTCGTTGGAACTGGAGCTACGAGCTACCGTTCGGCAGGGGGAAGCACCTGGCACGGGGGGCGCGCGGCGCGCTCAACGGATTGATCGGGGGGTGGCTGATCACCGGAGTCGGCACTGTCGCTAGTACGTGGTATGCCATGCCGACCGGCGATTGGGGCGAAATGAGCGATTTCAAGGTCTACCGCAACAAGCACAAGATCCTCGATTGTTCCAACACGCCTGCGCTGGCCACCAACCCGGCTGACGAGCGATGCTTGGAAGGCTACCTCTGGTTCAACGGCTACATTTCAGAGCGCCTCATCAACAGCCGCAACGCCGCCGGATTGCGCAACGGCATCTTCGGCCTTCCGGACGATTACAAGCCCGCGCAGAAACCGATCAACCCGTGGCCGAAGGGCGGGCAACCTACAGACCCCAACGCCAACGACTATGACACGGATGTCGTGTACCTGCCGCTGATCACGGGAGGAGTGCAACGGGTAGCTTACGACACGGGTCTGCATCCGTGGCGCAACCAGTACCGGCTTGGGCCGTTTAACTGGAATCTGGATTCTTCGCTGATGAAGTTCTGGTATCTGGGAGAGACCCGACGCCGCTACCTGCGGGCGAACATCGATGTCTTCAACGTGTTCAATCTCCATGGACTGAACGTGCCATTGGCGAATGGGATCGCGAGTCTGGCGAATTCCTTCGGTGGATTCGGATTCCGTCCGCGCCAGGTGCAGGTGACGTTACGGCTGGAATTTTAAGGCAGCGATTTGGCGGCCTCGCGGGCGGCGTGCGAGCCGGGGCGTCCATGCAAGCGCACGATCAGCGCGGTCTTCGGCGCCACCGCCGGGTGAAGCACGATGGCGAACCCATCGCCGGGAGATTTCGGCGTATGGGAGCAAGGCGCTGTTCCCGTTTTCGCCAGCGCGTCATGCGCCAGCAATCTGGCGGTGCCGTGCGATGCGGCACGCCGCAAGCCTGTCAGAATGGGCGCCACACCGGGTTCGGCCGCGCGGCGCTGCAGTTCCACGTAGGCGCGGAGCAGAGCTTCCGGCGGGCTGCGGTCTACATCATCGAACCCATAGCGGCGGGCCGTGCTCTGCAACAAATCGAGGGGGATTTGTTTTCGTAGCGCGTTGAAGTATACGTTGCAGGATTGGGCGATGGCCTCTTCGATGCCGACCTCGCCGTGACCGCGAGGCAACCAACAGGCCTTGGGATTGCACTTGAGGCGCGGATAGCGGTAGGCGTGTCCTTCGGCGTAGGCGATGGCGATGAACGGCTTCGCCAGAGACCCAATGGCGACGGACTCACCTGCGTCCGGCCACTGGCGGGTAGTGACGGTTCCGCTGTCGATGTCGAGTTTCAGAAGCGCTACCGCGAGCAACAATGGATTCATCGTGGGGTCATCGGGCAAGCCGGTAGACAACGGACTGCCGCACCTGCCGCCCGTCGTCGGTGGCTGTGATCGAGACGGATTGGGCACGTTGCAATGCGCGGGCGAGGCTTGCCAGGTTGCCGGAAAAGAAGGGCGGCTCGTTGGGATCGCCGTTTGCGGCCTGCGGCGCTTCGATCAACCTCATGATCCGCGTGTAGTTGGGCAACTCGTCCGCGGTTCGATACCCGGCGGCATAGGCGGCATTTGCTCCCGAGGCTCCGGCGCCCGCAAGAACCGATTGCAGGTAGGCCGCGCTGTTGGAGAGCAGCAGGGTGCGTCCGCGAATGGCGAAAGCGACGCGAGCCAGCCCGTCGAATTGATGGATCACATCGTTTCCCTTCCTGGTTTCGCGCCACGCGAGCCCGAGTGAAGCCGTGGTATAGAGGCCGTCCACAGCTTCGCGCACAGCATCGCGCACACGCCCGCCGTCCCAATCCGCCGAGCCGTGGACCGCGACGACGGAATCGTTCGCAACGAAGACACGATCCGGTGTCTCGCGGCTCGACTGGAGGTGCAACACCGCCTGGGGACGGTTGGCTGCAACCAAAGCTTGCACGGCTTCGGCCTTGTATACCGGGCCCGGAGGATCGAACGGCGCGCCATCCAATCTGGCTTCGAGATCGCTCTCCGCGCCCACTTGCAGAGCTTCGATGGAAGCGGATGGAGCGCGGCGCGAAGAAACGGCCATCGATGGACCAGGCAGGAGGATCTTCCGCGTGAGCAGATCGCCGGCGAAGGAGGGCTCAGGTTGAGCCCACACACGGTATAGCCCGGCGTTGGGCGCGTAGGCAAGCAGGGCGCCGGTGGCCGAGGCATCGGGTGGGGTGGCAGGTTCCGTGCGGAGGAGAATTCGTTGCTCATTGAGTTCCGCCGCAGTGCGGTTCACTACGTTGATAGCGGCGTGAAACGGCAGCAGTCCGGCGCGGTTGCCCTGTATCCAGTAAGTGCGGAAAGCTGAGGCACGCGTGAGTTTGTCCATATTGAGGAGCATGCGCAACTCACCGCCCTGGGGGCCCGCGGAGGTGGCTTGTTGGAACCAATCTTCGGTGCGGACAGTGGAGGCGTTCGCGCCGCCAATGAGCGCCAAAGCACCCGTGAGCGCGTCTTCGCGGGTGCCCACCAGCAGCAGGTCGCCGGCGATTGCGAAGACAGCGGTTCGCTTGCCGTCGCTCTTCAAATAGTAGGCGACACCCGCGGCCGTGCGCGCGGTGAATTTCGCGCGGGCATTCCACAGCGCGCTTTGCATGGCGCGTGCCGCGGCCAGCCGCGTGATGTAGAGAAACTCCAGATTGTTGATGTCGTAGACGGCCAGCGCCGTTTGCCCTCCGGCCACGGAGTTGAGCAAGCTCATGTCGGGAGGCAGTCCCATGGCGGCGCTGTACTCGGTGAAAACCTGATCCAGGCGGAGGTAGAGACGGGAGCGGGAAAAGACCTGATAATTGACGCCGGCAAGCCATGCTTTCTTTTCGCCCGATGCGTTCCAATCGCCGAGCAGCGATCCGAAGTCCTTCGCCTCCAGGAAGAGGACGGCGCCGGCGGGAGTGAGGTCCGCCAAGGGTTTG
>JAEUQG010000050.1 GCA_016789755.1 Bryobacterales bacterium | reverse complement strand
ACACTTGGCATGTAGGCGATTCCGTAACGAGGGAGATCGTCACTCAACACGGGAACACCCAAACCACTCGCCAAATAAAGCCGTGGAGATTGATCGCGGTTACCGCCGCGCAGATCGTGTCGTGTGGTGAAGTAGACGTTCGCACCATCGAAAGTGGTGATCAGTTCATCGAACACCTGCGCCCGCGCGGTCACATTCACCAGAACCAGAAGCGTCCACGTTCGAAGCATGCGTCTCCTCTATTCCAGAGACCTGCGCAACCTCGGAAACAACTACACCTCTGCGCGAAACGCGCTTGGCAACATCGCCTTTCCGTCAACCCCTCAAAATTCGTACCGCGCCCCGAACTGCATCACCCGAGGCTGCGTCAATAACCCCGAATACCTCCCGAACGTCCCCCGCGATCCAATATCCAGCGACAACGACCCCACATCGAACCGCACGCTGTTCGTCACGTTGAACACCTCCCACCGGATCTGCAGCCGGTGCGACTCCGCATACGGCATCCGGAACGACTTCGCCAGGTTGCTGTCGATCGTGAAGATCCCATCCCCGCGCACCGAATTCCGGTTCCCGATCCCACCCGGCAGCGTGTATTGAAACGCGTTCAACGCCACGTTCGGATCGGCGAAAATATTCGGCCCCCCATTGCCCACCACCGACGGAGCATTCTTATGACTCCCCGTATTCTCGACCGCCGCCGTCTGCGTCGCAAACCCCTGCCACTGCCAGTTCGTCGGCCACGCCCGTCCATTCCTCACCCCAATCGGCAACCCCGTCGACTGCCGGTAGATCCCGCTCAACTGCCATCCCCCCAACAACGCATCCGCCACCCCGCCGCGATTCATCCAACGCTGCCCCTTGCCCACCGGCAATTCCACCACGCCAAACACATTCCACTGATGCGTCATATCGTAATCCGACACCGCCTTGTGCAGCCCCGGATTCCACGGGTTCGTCAAAAATCCGAACGTCGCCCCAGTCCCATCGCTCTCCGCCCGAGACCCCTGATCCATCGACTTGCTCAGCGTGTAGTTGAACGCAAATTCCACATTCTTCATCCGCTGCTGCACCGTCCACTGCATCGCGTGATAGCTCCCGCCCACAATCGAGCGCCACGCCGTGAACGACGCAAACTGCCGGTCGTAGATCGCATAGGGCCCCAGCACACTGCACGACGGATTGCACCGGAAATCGATGTCTTCCAGCGCCGTCGCATAATCCGGCGCGCGAGCCACATACCGCTGATACACCCCCTGCGTCGCCGTCAATCCGCGCCCCGCCGCACCCGGCCACAAGTTCTCCCAATAGGCGATCGCCGGCACCGCCGCCGCCGGAGTATTCGCCACCTGATACTCCGCCAGCCGCCGCGCGGCCTCGAAATAATCCATCCCCGAACGCGGGTCCACCAGATTGGCCGGCGTGGCCACATCCGACTGAATCAGTGACCGCCGCGACAGCCGTCCCACATACGATGCCTGCACGAACAACCCGCGTCCAAACTCGCGTCCCACGCTGAAGTTCAGATTCATCGTGTACGGCGGCACAATCCCCGAATCGATGTTCGAACCGCGCGCGAAACTGAACGGCGCTTCAATCGGAAACTGCTGCCGCGGAGCCGCCGGAATCAACCCCGCCGGTAAATTGAACACTCCCGTAAATCGCGGCGCCGTGCGTTCGTTGAACTGCGAGCCCGCCGTCTGTATCTGCGTCGACAACCCCAATCCCCCGGCATCGGCCCGGTTGATCAAACTCTGCCCGAACAGTTCGTAGAACATCCCCCACCCCGCGCGGATCGATGTCTTCCCCGGCCCGCCGAACAGCCACTTCCCTACCCCATCGCTCGACTGCGGCGACCACGCCACCGCAAACCGCGGCGCGAAGTTCTTCTTGTGATAGGCGTACAAATCCCGAGCCTCCGGATGCCCCTTCGGCACATACCGGATCGGCGTCGTCCGCGATTGCGGCAACCCCTGCTGCGCCAGCCCGCCCCGCTGGTTGAACCAATCCCCCAACGACGGAGTCAGCGACACCAGCACTCCGTTCGTCTCGTAAATCGGCGGCATCAACGAATACCGCAACCCCGCCGTGAACGTCAGGCTCCGCGTCGCCCGCCACGTGTCCTGCCCGTAAAATTCATACTCCTCCCCGCCGAACGTGCGGTCCACCGGAGTCCCCAGCGCCTGCACGTTCCCTTGCAAATCGTAATTGTAGTTCGCGTTCGCCGTCGAAATAATCCCCAGCAAATCCACCATCTGCGAGCGGTAATTATCCCGCGCATTGCGGTTCAAATCCGGCAGGTCCAGCGCCGCCCCAGATCCCTCCAGCCGCGATGCCCGCGTTTGCGCCGAATGAAACGCCCGCTCGTAGTTCACCCGCCGGTTCCGCACAAAGCGCTGCACCGCGCCGAACTGAATATTGTGCGCCCCCCGCGTCCACGTGAAATCCTGCGATGGATTGTGCACCGGCGTCAGCCGCGTAAACGCCGTTGTCAGCCCGACCGGATCCGACAACGTGAAGAACTGCACCGCCGAAGCAACCTGCGTCCCGCTGTTCTCCACCCCCTGCCGCGTGAAGCCGTACCGCAACGAAGCGATCAGGTTCGAACGCAACAGCAGATTGTACCCCGCCGCCATCCCCTTGCTGTTCGCCAAATCTACCGAATTCGGCGGCTGATTCGGAAATTGCGGCAGCGTATTCGAATGGTCGTTCTGCAAATTCCCCCGTAAGAACAGATTGTGCCGCCCCGACGCCGAAGGGCTGAAATCGAACCGCGCCAGATACGTGTTCCACCGCACCCCCACCGGCGCAATGAATCGGTACCCCGCCGTATTCAACCCATCCCCCGACGACGTGTTGTTCGGCAGCGGATATGTTTGAAACGCTTTCAACACCTCCGCGTTCGCCCCGATCCCCAGCGGATCGATCTCCCGCACACGCTCCGCGCTCAGCCGCGCAATCGAGTTGTCCGTCCGCTGGTACTGTACAATCCCTTGCCGGAATTCCGCCGTCGGAACCGTCCGTTGCGCCCCCAGCTCCGATGCATCCCGCCGCCCTTCGTAGTTCAGAAAATAGAACGCTTTGTTCTTCACCACCGGCCCGCCCACGCTCGCCCCGAACACATTCCGGATCAGCTTCGGCCGCTCCACCCGCGGCGTCGCCGCATTGCTCAAAAACGAATTCGCCGTCGTCAGCGTATTCCGGTGAAACTCATACATTGACCCGTGCAGCGCGTTCGTCCCGCTCTTCGTCACCAGGTTGATCTGCGCCCCCGAGCTCCGCCCGAACTCCGCGTTCGCATTCGACGTAATCACCCGGAATTCCTGCACCGAATCCAAAGTCACCCGCAACACGCTCGTGAATGCCGGCCGGTTCTGCTGATCGTTCACATCCACGCCGTCCAGCGTCACGTTCGCCTGGTCGCTCTTGCCCCCGTTCACCGAACCGCTCCGCGAACTCGCGCTGTTTTCCCCCAGAAACGTCACGCCAGGCTGCAGCGAAAGCAGTCCCACCACGTTTCGACCCTCCAGCGGCAATTGCAATATCGGCCGCGTCCCCAGCGCATTGCCCAGCGACGCGTCCTGCGTATTCACCTGCGTCCCTTCCCCGCTCACATTCACCGTCTGCGTGATCGCCCCCACCTCCAGCGTAAGATGCAGCGTCGCCGGAGTGCTCACCAGCAGCCGCACATCGCTCACCGCCGCCGTCGCGAATCCCTGCCCCGACGCCGTCACCTTGTAAGTCCCCGGCGCAATCTGTGGGAACGCATACTTCCCCGCCGCGTCCGTCTCCACCGACCGCGACGCTCCCGTCGCCTGATTCTCGACACTCACTTTCGCCCCCGGCACCACCGCGCCGCTCGAATCCGAAACTGTCCCCTGCAAGGACGTCAGATTCTGTCCCGTCGCGGAAAAACAACATAGGATAAAAATAGCTGAAATCAATCGAAGCATGGCGGAAAACCTCTGTGTGTTGATTCTAAGCCACCCTCCACAGACCGGCAACGCGCAGCACCGTTACAACGCCGCACCCCTCCCCCGCACGATCCCTTCAACAGAGTTACACTTGCTGTAGCATCACCCGAACGAATCGCCATTATTCGCTCGTACTTTTCTTACTTGAGAGGTCAACAGATGGTGAGTCCCAGTCAGGCCACGCCACAGGTTGAATCCAAACCAACCAGACGCAGAGTTCTCCAATCCGCCGTCGCACCGATGATTGTTCCCAGCCTTGTGCTCGGCCAACGCGCGGGAGCAGTCCCGCCCAGCGACAAAGTCGTCCTCGCCGGAATCGGCATCGGTTCCCGAGGCACTCACGTCCTCAGCAAATTTCTCCCCCTCAAAGAAGTGCAGTTCGTCGCCATCTGCGACGTTCGCAACGAACGCCGCGAAACCATCAAGTCCACCGTCGACAAACTCTATGGCAACCGCGACTGCCAGATGTACGACGACCAGTACGCCGTCCTCGCCCGCCAGGACATCGACTCCGTCTTGATCGCCACCGGCGACCGCTGGCACACTCCGCTCTCCATCATCGCCGCCCAGCACGGCAAAGACGTCTACTGCGAGAAGCCCTGCTCCATGTCGATTGAAGAAAGCTGGGCCCTCGCCGATGCCTTCCGCCGCTACAACCGCCTCTACCAGGCCGGCTGCCAGCGCCGCAATGGCGCCAACTTCGTCCTCTGCAAGCAACTGCTCGAATCCGGCGCTCTCGGCAAACTGAAAGCTCTCTACGCCAACGTCGGCCCCTCCGTGAATTGGCCCCCGCTGCCCAGCCGCGATTGGCTCGCCGCCCAGGAATTGCCCCCCAAACAGGTCCTCGACTGGGAACGCTGGCTCGGCCCCGCACCCTGGCGTCCGTATCATTCCTCTTATGTGACCGGCGGCTGGCGCAACTTCTACGACTTCCACGGCGGCGGCATCCTCGAATGGGGCTCCCACACCGTCGACCTCTGCCACTGGGCCGCCGGACTCGATGAAACGCAGCCCGTCTCCTATGAGCCCGTCGGCACTAACGTCGGCCCCTACTTCGTCAATTGCGAATACGAAAACGGCGTCAAGCTCATCATGCGCGACAACGGCTGGGAAGGCGCTCTCAACACCGGCTCCTGCAGCTTCACAATCGAAGGCGATCTCGGCTGGGTCGAAACCGGAGACCAGACCAAGATCGAAGCCTCCGATAACATCAAGCCGCTCCTCCGCCCCACCGAATCCGCACGCCTCGCCCTCGAAAATCACGTCAAGGAATTCGTCCGCTGCGTCCGCACCCGCCAGATGCCCAGCGCCAGCGCCGCCGCCGCCGCCAATTCCCACGTCACCTGCCACGCCGCCTTCATCGCCTATCAGCGCGGCAAAACCCTTCGCTGGGACACCGCGAAGAAAGCATTCACCAACGATGAAATCGCCAACCGCATGCGCTCCCGCGCCATGCGCGAACCCTGGCGCGTCTGAGGAAGGAGATTCACCATGGCACAGACACCAGCCGCAGCACCGGCCCCTCAGCCGGCCAAACCCAAGCCCCCGGTACCACCCCCGGACATGCGCGAGGATAGCATCGCCACGCTCGATGCCGCCGCCCTCATCGCCATCTTGAAGGACTCCGCTTCCTCTGAGTTCAAAAAGGCCAAGGCCTGCGTCCGCGCCGGCGAACTCGGCGCCAAAGAGGCCGTCCCCGTCCTCGCCGCCTTACTTGCCGACCAGCACCTCGGCGCCTACGCCCGTTACGGCCTCGAGCCCATCGCCGACCCCTCCGCCGACGACGCCCTCCGCGCCGCCTTGCCCAAACTCAAAGGCAATTCCCTCATCGGAGCTGTCAATTCCCTCGGCAAACGCCGCGACGCCAAGGCCATCCCCGCCCTCGTCAGAATGATGCAGGGCGCCGACACCGAACTCGCCCGCGCCGCCGCCTCCGCCCTCGGCCACATCGGCACCCTCGCCTCCGCCAAGGAACTGCGGGCCGCCATGTCCAAAAGCGCCGCCCCCCTCCGCACCGCCGTCGCCGACGCCGGCCTCATCTGCGCCGAGCGCCTCCTCGCCGGCGGCAATCGCGCCGAGGCCCTCGACCTCTACGCTGCCCTCAGCGCCCCCGATGTGCCCAAACCCATGCGCCTCGCCGCCATGAACGCCATCGTCCGCGAGGAAACGTCCATCCATCGCCCGCGCTGAAAATAAACGTTCGATTTTCCAAAAATACGCCACTGTCGGCAAGCTATTTGTTCGCATAATTAGAAACCATCTGCTACAATAAGGCCGAGGCATTTTTGTGCAATCCTTTACGCCTTTGCAGCAGGATTTGCTCCAGGCCCTGTCCTCCGGCCTCAGCATCACCGCCGCCGCCGAGCGCGCGGGCATTCACCGCACCACCATCCATCACTGGTCCCGCACCATCCCCGAATTCCGCAACGCGCTCGCCGCCATCCGCATGGCCAAGTCCGAAGAACTCCGCGAAGAACTCGACAGCCTTGTCCCCCAATCGCTCGCCGTCCTCAAGGAAACACTCGCCGACCATACGGCCAGCCGCGCACTCCGCGTCCGCGTCGCTCTCTCCATCCTCAAATCGGCCGCCGCGCCGGAAAAGGCCGCTCCCAAAAACGTCGGCTCCGAATTCGCCTTGCTCCTCGCCGCTCACGCCATGGGGCAGCAGAACCACCACGAAGCCGCCGCCCAGCCGGCCGTTCATCGGAATTCATCGAATTCATCGCTTTCATCGGATTCATCGCCCGATGAATTTCAACCCCAAACCCCACGCAACGCCCCCTGCCCTTGCGGCAGTAAACAGAAATTCAAGCGCTGTTGCGGCCGCAACGCTCCCCCAGTCCTCAACCGCGCCGCCTGAATCCTCGACACCCAAATAGAAAAAGGGCCCGGAAGGCCGAAGCCCGCCGGACCCCATATCGGAACTGTCTCTTCTGTTAGAAGAACACCTTGAATCCAAGCTGGATCTGGCGCGGATACCCGTTCTGCGTGTTCCCCTGGTTGGGGAACATCGTCCCGAAGTTCGGATCGTTCGGGTTCGTGATAAACCCGTCGTTCCGCCCGAAGAAGTAGTAGTTCGTCGCGTTGAACGCTTCCATACGGAACTGGAAGCTCACCCGCTCGGAAATTCTCGTCATCTTCGAGATGGCCATGTCCATGTTGAACAGCCGCTGCTTCCGGATGTTTCCGCTCCGCGACGGCTGGTAACGGTCCGCCGCGTAGTCGGCAACCATCAGCCAGGCGTACCCGGCCGGATCCGTGCCGCACCCGCGGTTGATGCTGAACTGCTGCGGACGAATCGAGCCGTCGTTGAACTGGCGCAACACGCAAGGATTCCAACCCACTACCTGATGCCGCTTCCAATCCACATCGCCGGTCCAGTCTCCGCCCACCGTGCGCGGATCCTTGAGCGAGATCACGTTCCCCGCCAGATCGTTCGGTTCACCCGAGCTGAACTGCGTGTACGTGCTGAACTGCCACCCGCTCACCAGCTTGTCCACCACGCCGGAAGAGCCATTGGCGAACTTCTTGCCCTTACCGAACGGAAGTTCCCACACCGTCGAGAACTTCACATAGTGCGGCCGGTCGTTGAAGTACAGGCCCTGCTGGCTCACCCGCTGCACCGGATCCAATTGGCCCCAGCGCTCGATCATCTTGCTCAACGTGTAGTTGCCCAACAGCGTCAGGCTGTTGCCTACGCGCATGTTGTAGTTCAACTGCATCGAGTTGTACCAGATGTGCGACGTGTTCAACCCGCGCTCCTGCAGGTTGCCGTTGAACTGCGGGAACGGACGGTTCAACTGGAACCGCGACAGCGACGCCGCCGTAAAGTGACCCGTGCCGCGGAAAGGTTCCAGCCCGCGGAACGGATTCGGCAACAGTTCGTTGCAGAAGTTCACGTTGCCGCCATCCAAAACGTTGCAGGCCTTGCGCAACTCGGGGGAAATCACGTTCAGGTTGCGTTCGTCGTTCAAGCCGCGCGAACGGCTCCCGACATACGCCGCCGAAAACGTGCTGTTGCGCGACACCGACCGCTGAATCTCGAACGAGAACTGGTGCACATACGGAGTCCGCATTGTCGGGTTGTACCAGTTGTAGTTCTGACCCACGAACGTGTTCGCCCCAAGCGACGATCCCACTGGCAGGTTGATCCCGCCAGGATACGGATTGCCCAACAGGTTGTTCCCCGCCAGCGTGCGCCCGTCGTCGAGCGTGTTCACCAGCGGCGTGTTCGTCGAGAACCCGATCGTCTCCAGGAAGTTGTTGTTCGGGTTCAGGAAGTACAGCCCGTAGCCGCCGCGCAGCACGGTCTTGTCCGTCACCGAATAGGCTACGCCGATGCGCGGCTGGAAGTTGTTCTTGTCCAGGTTGCCAACGGTCTCCGGATTCCCGTTCACGCCGGCAAACTGCAAGCCGCCGCGCAGGTTGCGCAGGTTCGGATACAAGGCCAGGTTGGCCGCCGAAATCAGGCCGGCAATCGGGCTCGCCGCATTGGCGTCGAAGCCGCGGTTGATCCGGTTGTACTTCTCGCTCGGCGCGGGATTGTAATCCCACCGGAACCCGAGGTTCAACGACAGCTTCCGGTTCACCTTCCAGTCATCCTGGAAGAACGGTGCGAAGTACCACTGCTGGAAGAACGGATACAGCGGATAGTTCGAGGACCCGGCCACCCCGCCCAGCAGGAACGACGCATAGCCGTCGCCCGTCGTCGGTTCGCCCTGGTTCCACAGACGCTGCGTCCACCGGGTTTCACCCGTAAACGAAAGGATGTCGCCGCTGTTCTGCTGGATAAAGTGAATGCGTCTCAGGTCGCCGCCGAACTTGATCGTGTGCGCCCCGGCGATCTTCGTCACGCTGCCCATCAGGTTGTAGTTGTTCGTGATGTTGATGCTCTGCGACCGGCCCAGGCTCGAATAGCCGTTGATGTTCCAGCGGCCGAAGTAGACCGGGCTCGGGAGCGTGCTCAGCAGACTCTGCGGCAGTCCGAGCTTCGTCATGTCGAAGGCCTCATTGGCGCGGCCGAAGCCCTTCTCGATGAAACGGTTGCTCGATCCGCGTACGTTCACCACCAGCGTCGGTTGTGCCGTCCACAGCCAGTCCACCACATACGCATCGTTGATGCGCTGGAACGGTTGCTGGCCGTCCGTGCCCGGCCCCGTGCAAATGCCGTTCACGCAGCGGTCTTCCGTACGGTCGTTCGAGGCGTGCCGCATGTAGGCGCGATGCTTTTCGCCGATGTTGAAGTCGAACTTCAGAATCAGGTTGTAGAAGTTGTCCACAGCCGGATACTCCGGATTCAACAGGTTCTGGTTGGCGTACCGCACGCCCGAGGTCCGCGCGTTCGGAGCAGGCATGAACGAGGTGACCGCGCGGGCCACCGGGCTGATCATGCTCGCCGGAATCACGTTGCCCGGAAACGGGGTCCGCACCGGATCGCCGTTCACCAGCGATGCGCCGAACGGATTGTAGATAGTCACCGGCTGCCCGTTGGCCGCCGTCAACTTGCTGAAGTCGCCATTGCGCATTTCCGGTTCCGGATACGAGTTGCGCAGGAACTGAGGCCACAGTTCGTAGTAGTCTTCGATGCTGGCCAGGAAGAAGCCGCGCACCTTTCCGTCGCGCTTGAAGATTTTCGGAATCAGCAGTGGCCCTTCCACCTGCCCGCCATACTGGTCGAGCCGGTGCGCCGGACGCGCCGCGTTCACCGAGTTGTTCTGGAACGTATTCGCGTCCAGAAACTTGCGCCGCATGAATTCCCAGCCCGTGGCGTGGAAGTCGTTCGTGCCGCTCTTCAGCACCACGTTGAACACGCCGCCGCCGGTCTTGCCGTACTGCGCGTCGTAGCTGTTCTGCTGCACGCTGAATTCCTGCACCGCGTCCACAATCGGCACATAGGCGATGTTGTTGTTGCCCATCTGCGCGTTGTTCGGAGCGCCGTCCATCAGGAACTCGTTGTTCGACTGCCGTCCGCCGTTCACAGACCATTCGGCGATGGCGCCGTTGTCGAACGGCCGCTGCCAGATGGCCGCGCCGCGGAACGTTACGCCCGACATCATCGCGCCGAGCATGAACGGGTTGCGCGAGTTCAACGGCAACTCGGAAACCTGCTTCGTGTTGATCACCGCGATGCGGCTTGCGGTCTGGGTTTCGAGCAACGCGGCTTCGGCCGTCACGTTCACCGACTCGGTCAATTGCCCGAGCTCCAGCGTCACGTTGATGCCGACCAGACGGCCCACTTCAAGGGTGATGTTTTCACGGTTAAATTGTTTGAATCCGGAAGCCGATACTGTCAGTTTGTACTGGCCCGGACGAAGGAATGGAACAGTGTAATTGCCGCCAGCGTCGCTCGTCGCGTTCGTGGTTTCATTGGTGGCAACGTGAATGGCCTGGATCTTCGCTCCGGCGACTACTCCGCCGGACGCATCCACAATGTGGCCGGAAATCGTAGCCCGGTAATCCTGGGCAAATGCCGCGGTAGCAAGGGCGGCAATGCACAGAACAGTGGGCGTGATTCTACGAATCAACATGGATACCCCCTATTCGACTGGTTCCTTTTGTTTGGAAGGACGACCCAAAGGAACACACCAAAAACTGTCTGGCAGGATAGCACACCCTGTTGTTGGTGTGTAGCCGTGTTCTTAGGGGAGTACTACAATCGAACCGCGGGGAAACGCGAACTTCTTGGCCGCCTCGTCGATGAGCGTCAACTGGCAGGTATACTTGCCGGCCACCAGCTTTTCGAGCGGCAATTCAAACTGGATGGGATACACTCCCGGCCGCTTCGCCAGCGCCTCCGTCACCATCGTGGGTGTCGATTCAAAGGCCTTGGTTTTGCCCCGGAAGAACGTTACCGCGCTGAACAGATTGGGCGCCGCATCGTACACCTCCAGGTACACAAACAGGCTCTGATTCTTTCGAAACACACGCGTAATCGAAGGAATCAGCTTCTGTTCCTTGTCCACCAGCGGATTGGATGCCAGTTGCCGCCGGTTGTTCGTGGCCCCGCCCACCGCCGCTTT